>JAIXPY010000102.1 GCA_027486025.1 Burkholderiaceae bacterium | reverse complement strand
GCATTGCAGATGGCGGTTGGTATTGGCGCAGATGTCTGCATCATCGATAAAGACCTCGATCGTTTGCGTCAAATCGATGCTGCTTATGGCAATCGCGTGCGCACCTACTATTCCGATCCGTTGTTGATCGAGCGTGAGGTGTATGCAGCTGATGTCGTGATTGGTGCAGTACTCCTACCAGGCGGTGCAGCGCCGAAATTGGTCAGTGCCAGTATGGTGGCCAAGATGAAGCCAGGAGCGGTTGTGGTGGATGTTGCAATTGATCAGGGCGGCTGCTTTGAAACATCACGACCAACGACGCATAGTGATCCGAGTTATTTGGTCGATGGCGTAATTCATTACTGTGTCGCCAATATGCCAGGTGCGGTAGCTCGTACGTCGACCTTTGGTTTAACCAATGCAACTTATCCGTTTGTAGAGGCTTTAGCAAACAGGGGGTTAGTCGCTGCACTGAACCACGATGTGCATTTGCGCAATGGCCTGAATGTGCATCGTGGCCAGTTGGCTTCAGAGCCAGTTGCCAGTGCTCAACAGCTGGATTTTGTTCCAGCAGTTGAGTTATTAGCGGCGTAATACAGAGTAATTAGTAACGCGAAGACAGCGGCTTAGCTCAGGTCAGTAATAAGCGAAGCCAATGTCTCGTGTGGCAAGGTTTTAACGTGCATGGGGTACTCTTTGTGATCGCAACCCACCATCATTTGCGCACCTGCTTTGAGGGCTTTAATCATGTCGGGCGTAAGCTCAAAGCGCATGAAATGCACTGCCGATGTTTTTTCCGCAGTCGAGCGCTCCAGATCCTCATCGGCTAAGGCGTAAACGCGCGGCTGACCTTCAACTTCGATAAAGATCTTGTCTTCAATACCAACTAGCTTCGCTAAGGCAACCTTGCGATCACCTTCATTGGGGTACTCGAGCATCATGGTGGCTTTGAAGTTGGTGCCATCCGGTACGAGTGGATTGTAGGCATCGAGTTCATCTTGAATGCCTTCTTCTTCAAAGGTTTTCTCAACACGCAGCATCTCTTGAATTTGATAACGCATTAAGAATTCGTTTTCAAAAATCATGGTGAGGTGCTCGCCCAAATGGACGGTGCGAATACGGCGTTCTTGAATTGCCTTCTCCCGAATTTCTGGGCGATCCTTGTGGTACGCCTCCAAACTTAAGAGGCTATCGCGGGTAATTTTTGCCATGGTACTTGTATTCCTATATTCAGTATGTATTCAATCGATCGGTTTAGAGACCGTAGGCTTTCGCCATTAAGGTGAGTGGATGTGCCATCGCCGACTTGGGTAGGCCCAGCTCCTCCATGCCTTGTGCAATGTGGTGACCGGCGAGCTGGCAATCGGAGCTGATGTAATCAGGCTCATTCTCAGCCATACCCTTAAACACGGGCTTGCCAATCTTCATGGCCATCGCATGGAACTCTTTCTTCACGCCCCATGTGCCCGAGTGGCCTGAGCAACGCTCGACGACATTCACTTCGGTGCCCGGAATCATCTTCAGCGCTTCAGCGGTCTTTTGCCCGACGTTTTGAACGCGCGAGTGGCAAGCAACGTGGTAGCTCACATGACCCAATTCGGTTTTGTAATCGGTCTTGAGTAAACCATCGGAGTTACGTGCAACTAAATACTCAAATGGATCCCACATGGCTTGTTTGACCAATTGAACGTCCGCATCGTCTGGGAACATCAGTGGCAGCTCTTGCTTAAACATCAAGGTGCATGATGGAATTGGGGTCAAGATGGCATACCCTTCTTTTGCTAATTTAGCCAACTTAGGAATGTTCTTGTTCTTGTTTTCTTCAACCGACTCCAAGTCACCTAATTCCAATTTCGGCATACCGCAGCAGGCTTCTTTATCGACCAGCTCATACGGAATTTGGTTGTGTTGCAGAATTTTGATCAAGTCTTGACCAATGCCCGGCTCGTTGTAGTTCACATAGCAGGTTGCATAAATTGCCACTTTGCCTGGCGTCTTGTTGCCATCTTTGACGGGGAATGCAGTGGATTTCTCGGCCAGTTGCGGGAAGGTCTTTGGTGCATATTCTGGAATCCATGCCTTCTTGTCCACACCCAGTGCACCTTCCATCACCAAACGGGCAACCCCGGTTTGGTTCACGGCATTGACGGCTTGCGTGACGATCGGAATGCCAGCAAAGTGACCCAGCTTGTCCGTGGATGACAAGAGCTTATCGCGGAAGGTGGTTTTATCTTCTTTGAAGGCAACGGCTTTGGCGCGCAACATCAGGTGTGGAAAATCCAAGTTCCAAGGGTGTGGTGGGACGTAGGGGCACTTGGTCATGTAGCAGACGTCGCATAAATAACATTGGTCGACAACTGCCTGGTAGTCTGCCTTTTGCACTTGCTCAACTTCGCCATCTTCAGTGGCGTCGATCAGGTCAAAGAGAGTAGGGAAGGATCCGCACAAGCTTAAGCAACGACGGCAGCCATGGCATAAATCGAATACCCGCTCCATTTCGGCCTCGAGGTTCTCGCGGTCATAAAACTCTGGATTTTTCCAGTCCAAGGGGTGCCGGGTTGGGGCCTCTAAACTACCTTCGCGTGTACTCATTTACTTCCTCATTTATATTGATTGGTCTTACTGGTAAGTTGCTATGCTTACCGCTGGTATTTGGGATTACCCTTAGTTTAGGGGCTTGTTGCTCAATAGCCAAATTGTATTAATTAAGGTTATCGATAGAATTTAACTAAATAATTGGACTGAATGGACTTTTCTGCTGTATTTCTCTCTACCGGGGTGGTTGCACTTGCTGAAATGGGGGATAAAACCCAGCTTTTATCCTTAATGCTCGCGGCACGCTACCCCCGCCAAGCCTTGCCGATTATTGCTGGGATTCTCGCGGCCACATTGGCCAATCATGCCTGCGCGGCTTATTTCGGGCATTTAATTGCCGCTTTTTTAAGCCCCGATGCTATGCGCTGGATTTTGGGTGTGGGCTTTTTGGCGATTGGCTTCTGGCTGTTAATTCCGGATCGCCTGGATGATGCGGGGGGTACCCGGGTTAAAAATGCAGCCTGGCCCGTTTTTTTGTTGACTACGAGTTTATTTTTTATGGCGGAGATGGGTGATAAGACCCAAATTGCCACCATTGCACTTGGTGCGCGTTACGACGACGTCATTGCCGTCACTATTGGCACCACCCTGGGGATGATGCTTGCCAATGCCCCCGCCGTCTGGATTGGTACTAAATTTACCAAGCGCATTCCAATCAAATGGGTGCATACCGTTGCTGCAGTTGTCTTTATCGCGATTGGCATTTTGACGCTGCTCTACGGTTAATGCACTGCGCCACAAGGGCATAAAATCAGAACATGAAAACCGACCTCGCCCATTCCTTTCAGCGCCTTGCGTATTGCCCGCCCCCATTTTTATTTGGGCAGGTGGATTTAGACATCGCCCTTGATCCCGCCAAGACGATTGTGAAAAGTCGCATTGAGGTCTTACCAAATCCCGCCAATCCCTTGGCGCAAGCCTCTTCCCTAATCTTGCAAGGAATTGATCTCGAGTTCATGAGTTTGCGCATCAATGGCACGCCGCACCGCCATTTTGAATTAACGCCCGAGACGCTGACGATTCATTCGCTACCTGGGGATGGGACCGAGCCATTTACGCTCGAAGCCATTTCAATTTGCGTACCCGAGAAAAATACTTCCCTGATGGGTCTGTATGTATCGAACGGTAATTTTTTTACCCAATGTGAGGCAGAGGGTTTTCGGAAAATTACCTACTTCTTAGATCGCCCCGATGTGATGGCTCGTTACCGCGTCACGCTGCGTGCAATTAAGGCGGACTTCCCCGTACTGCTCGCGAACGGTAACCTGGTTGCTACAGAAGAATTACCCAACGGCTGGCATAGCGCAGTATGGGAGGATCCGTTTCCCAAACCATCGTATTTATTTGCCTTGGTCGCTGGGAAGCTAGCCTGCATTCAGGAGAGCATTACCACGGGTAGCGGAGCTACGAAGCTCCTGCAGATTTGGGTGGAGCCACAGGATTTACCCAAAACCCGCCATGCTATGGATTCTTTGATTCATTCGATCCGCTGGGATGAGGCACGCTATGGCTTGGAGCTCGATTTGGATCGCTTCATGATTGTTGCCGTGAGTGATTTCAATATGGGGGCGATGGAGAACAAGGGCCTCAATATCTTTAATACCAAGTACGTGCTCGCTCAGCCTGAGACGGCAACCGATACTGATTTTGCCAATATCGAAAGTGTTGTTGCACACGAGTACTTCCACAATTGGACCGGTAATCGGGTTACGTGTCGCGATTGGTTTCAGCTTTCGCTCAAAGAGGGCTTGACGGTTTTTCGGGATCAAGAATTTTCAGCCGATCAGATGGGCAGTGAATCGGGCAGGGCAGTGAAGCGGATTGAGGACGTGCGTTTGTTACGCCAGTTGCAGTTTCCGGAAGATGCGGGTCCGATGGCCCATCCGATTCGCCCCGATGCCTATCAAGAGATTAATAATTTTTACACCGTCACCGTCTATGAAAAAGGTGCTGAGGTAGTACGCATGTATCAAACCCTTTTGGGAGTCGAGGGCTTTCGCAAGGGGATGGATTTGTACTTTGCACGCCACGATGGTCAGGCAGTCACCTGCGATGATTTTCGAATGGCGATGGCCGATGCCAATGGCAGAGACCTGAGTCAATTTCAGCATTGGTATAGCCAGGCAGGTACACCGCGGGTTCGGGTGCAAACCCATTTCGACGACAAGCTCCAGCGATATACGCTGACCTTAAGTCAGTCCTGCCCAGATACCCCAGGCCAGAAGGATAAAAAGCCGTTTCACATTCCACTGCGAACCCAGCTTGTCTTTGCCAATAGCGAATCCGTGGATTCGTCACTGCGTACTGAGCATTTATTGGAGCTAACTGATGTCACCCAGACTTGGGTGTTTGATCACGTACCCAGCGAGCCCGTACTGTCGATTAATCGTGGATTCTCGGCGCCGATTGTGCTGGAGTTTGATCAAAGCGAAGCAGACTTGTTAACTCTCTTTGCCAACGACGACGACGCTTTCAATCGCTGGGAAGCGGGGCAGAAGTTAGCCATGCAAGTGATATTGGCTGGACGTACTCCAGACGAGGCCTTGCTCCAAACCTACCGGTTGATTTTGCAAGATCCTAAGTTAGATCCAGCATTTAAAGAATTGGCTCTGACACTGCCAGCCGAGACCTATTTATATGAGCAGTGCGCTAGTGTTGATCCACAAATGATCTATGCTAATCGCAAGGCATATCGGGAGGCGCTTGCGCAGCAGTTACTGCCACAATGGCAGCACTTGTATGCAGCAATGCAAACGCCTGGTACATTTGAGCCAGATGCAGTGAGTGCAGGTAAGCGCGGCTTAAAGAACCTCGCCTTAGGAATGCTCTTGATTGCTAATCCAGAGGCGTGGGCCGGCCCAGCCCAGCAGCAATACAGTCTGGCAAACAATATGACGGATCGCTACGCCGCGTTAGCTCATTTGGTTCAAAACAATGTGCCGGAAAGCATCGCCTGTTTAGCTGATTTTTATGAGCGCTTTGCCGATGACCCATTGGTCGTTGATAAATGGTTCGGACTGCAAGCCACCTGCCCACCCACACCAGATAATCCTGCCGCAAGTCTTGAGCGCGTTACTGCGTTGCTCGCGCACCTGGCGTTTTCATTCACGAACCCCAATCGGGTACGTAGCGTGATTCATTCGTATTGCATGGGTAATCCGGCGGGATTTCATATGCGGGATGGGCGCGGTTATCAGTTTTGGGCGGAGATGGTGCAGAAGCTGGATGCGATTAATCCGCAAATTGCTGCGCGGCTTGCCCGGGCGCTCGACCGCTGGACTGTTTTTGCAGAGCCTTACCAGGAGCAAATGCATGCTGCCTTGGAGGTGGTTGCCGCTTCCAAGACGCTATCGGCTGATGTTCGCGAGGTGATTGTGAAGGCCTTAGGTAGTGCCGAAGCGTAGGACGCGCAAAGTAAAAAAACCGTGCTTAATTTTGAAACAGGCAAAATAAAGCCATTCGGATTGCAAGACCCTATTTGGAGAATGTATTGATCACCCCCATTCCATTAAAGACACCTTTTCGTCAGTACCTTAGCCAGTTGCAATTGCGCGGTACATCAGTTCCGCCGGGACTGCAGGATTTATTGGTGGCACTGACCAATACGTGCAGGACATTAAGTGATGAAGTTGCGCAAGGCGCGCTCATTGGCATATTAGGTTCTGCCGGAACGGGCAATGTTCAGGGCGAGGTACAGCAAAAATTAGACGTGATCGCCAATGACTTATTGATCGAAGGCGTGCAATCCTGCCAATCTCTGGCTGGCATTGCTTCGGAAGAAATTGAGGATCCGTTGCCAGTGGGCAAGGGGGTAGGCGACTACCTATTGCTCTTTGATCCCTTGGATGGCTCCTCCAATATTGATGTCAACGTATCGATCGGCACTATTTTTTCGATTCTAAAAAAACCCAATCCCAATGCGCCGCTGACGACCGCCGATTTTTTACAGGCAGGTCGAACCCAAGTGGCTGCCGGTTATGTTGTCTATGGTCCCCAAACAACGCTTGCGATTAGTTTGGGCGAGGGTGTGGATTTATTCACGCTGGATGCGGTCTC
>JAIXPY010000075.1 GCA_027486025.1 Burkholderiaceae bacterium | reverse complement strand
ATTGATCTAGCCAAGAAGTTTGAAGACTACGGCGTTGAGGCAATCGTCTATACCGACATTGGCCGCGATGGCATGCTCAAGGGCGTGAACATGGATGCGACGATTAAGTTGGCTCAAGCCGTGCGCATTCCGATCATTGCGAGCGGTGGCCTATCTAATAATAAAGACATTGAGGCGCTCTGTGCTGCAGAAGAAGAGGGCGTAATGGGCGTGATTGCAGGTCGGTCGATTTACTCCGGCGATTTGGATCTGACTACAGCGCAGAAGTATGCCGATGAGCAGACGGCCAAGTACGCCGCGCTGATTGCAAAAAAGCTCAGCAGCTAAATAGTGCTAACGAAACGCATTATTCCTTGCCTGGATGTGACTGCAGGGCGCGTAGTGAAGGGGATCAATTTTGTGGGCTTGCGCGATGCTGGCGATCCCGTCGAAATTGCCCGCCGCTACGATGAGCAGGGCGCTGACGAGTTAACCTTTTTAGACATTACCGCAACATCCGATGGCCGCGACTTATTGCTGCCCATCATTGAGGCCGTTGCTGCGCAAGTGTTTATTCCGCTGACGGTTGGTGGTGGTGTGCGCGCCGTTGGCGATGTCCGCCGCTTACTCAATGCGGGCGCCGACAAGGTGAGTATGAATTCTTCCGCGGTCGCCAATCCCGACTTAGTCTCGGACGCTGCTGCGTATTACGGCTCGCAGTGCATTGTGGTCGCGATTGATGCCAAGCGAGTTGCCGACAATCGGTGGGAAGTATTTACCCATGGCGGTAGAACAGCAACCGGTCTCGATGTCGTTGAATGGGCAAGCGAAGTCAGCCGCCGCGGCGCGGGAGAAATTTTGCTCACCAGCATGAATCAAGACGGCACCCAAGACGGTTTTGATCTTGCACTTACAGCAGCCGTCAGTAAAGCTGTTCCAGTTCCAGTGATTGCCAGTGGCGGCGTTGGTAACTTGCAGCACTTAGTTGATGGCATTACCAAAGGCCGTGCCGATGCCGTACTAGCAGCCAGTATCTTTCATTACGGAACCTATACAGTCCGGCAGGCGAAGGAATTTATGGCGGCCCAGGGAATAGCGGTTCGGCTTTAGGCAAAGACCACGCTAGTCCGCCCAATCCGTTTGTCCCGATTGGCTTTGCGAATCACAATCTGAATATCCCGGCCTAGCTTGTTAAGGCATTCAAGCATCTTTGTCTCACTCACCCCATGAAATTGACCGCGTAATAGTTTTGATAACTTAGGCTGAGGCATGCCCAAAACCAAAGCGGCTTCCATTTGGGTCAGACGGCGTTGCGCAATAATTTCAGAAATCTTGAGAGCCAAGTTGGCCTTTACCAACATCTCCTGATCATTGGCAAATCCGATATCAGCAAAGATGTTTCCAGAACTTTTTTCGATTACAGTAGCCATGCCTAATTATATCTAAATGGGTATAAATTAGTAGCCAAGTAAATGCCAGGTAGTTAATTAATCCGACAACTCTGTCAGAATGAAACCCTATGAATACCCCAGCCCCATCGTTTAAGCCCAATCCTAATATTGCTCCAGGCCCATGGCTGGATGCTGTGACCTGGAATACGCAAGGTTTAGTTGCCGTGATTGCCCAAGAGTTTGGCTCTGGCGATGTGCTCATGATGGCGTGGATGAACCGCGATGCTCTTCTTAAAACCGTGCAAATCGGTGAGGCGGTTTACTGGTCACGCTCACGCCAAAAGTTATGGCACAAGGGTGAAGAGTCGGGCCATACCCAAACGGTTAAGGACATTCGCTTGGATTGCGATGGCGATACGATCTTGCTGGTCGTGGATCAAAAAGACGGTATTGCTTGCCATACCGGTGAGCACAGCTGTTTTTTCCTAGACTGGGATTCCAATGCGAGTGCCTGGAAAAAGCCAGTGGAATAGAATGCACCTATGAGCAAGGACAGCAATTCCCCCAATTTAGATGCGGTACTGGCCCACTTAGCGGATGTGGTGGATGGCCGCCGTGCGGATTTGGCGGCAGGTAAGGTCGACCCTAAATCCTCCTACATTGCCCAGCTCTTCTCCAAAGGGGATGACGCCATCCTTAAAAAGATTGGCGAAGAGGCTACCGAAGCAGTCATGGCTGCCAAAGACAGCCGCAACAGCCATTTAGCTCCAGAGCAACAAGCCCTCCTTGTGGGTGAAATGGCTGATCTGTGGTTTCATTGCCTAGTCGCTCTATCCCAGTTTGGGCTGCGGCCCGAGGATGTCTTGGCAGAGCTCACCCGCCGTGAAGGGGTTTCTGGCATTGCCGAGAAAGCCGCTAGAACACCCTAAATCTATTGCTTTTGCAGTATTAAAGCCCCATTTCGAACGAGTACACCATGGAAAATCACGAAAACTGCATTTTTTGCAAAATTGTTGCCGGAACCATTCCCTGCCAAAAAGTCTATGAAGACGAGGAGGTTTTTGGTTTTAAGGACATTAACCCGGCCGCCCCCATTCATTTTCTATTGATACCAAAGCGGCACATCACCACCCTAGAGGCGGATGCGCCCCTTGACGCCCAATTGCTGGGTAGAATGATGGCATTAGCACCACGCTTGGCGGTTGAGCAAGGTTGCCGCCCCGGACGGGAAGGCGGCTTTCGTTTATCGCTGAACAATGGCGCAGAT
>JAIXPY010000012.1 GCA_027486025.1 Burkholderiaceae bacterium | reverse complement strand
GAGAGGCTTTGGGCTTGGGAATTAGGGGATGAACTCATGGGGGGCCGTTTGGAAATAAGGTGAAAGCGTGCGTTGATCGGTAGAATCATTGAATTCTAGAGGATCAATGCCCCATGGCAGAAATTTTTACCCCTTTTTTAGCTGCTTTTATTCTTGCCTATGCTCTACGGCCCGTAGCAAGCCGGTTGGAGGGCCTGCACATCCCCCGCGCCTTAGCAGCGACCATGACAATTATTTTTGGCCTGAGCCTGGTTACTGGGCTCTTCATGCTGCTGGTGAATCTCCTTGGCCATGAAATTCCCCTGATCAAAACGAAGTTACCTATTTGGGTGCAAAACACTCAGGCGTGGCTAGAACCTACCCTAGCCGAATATCACATTCAGTTTGATTGGGCTGCGCTCCGCGAAACCGTGACGCAAAAAGTAACGACCCACCTCAGCACGAATGCTGATACCTTAGTCAGCTCTACGCTCGACACCATTCTGTTATCGGGTAGCTCAGTCGTGCATGGCTTTGTTAATCTCATTTTGATTTTGTTTGTTCTGTTTTATCTCTTGATTGACTGGGATCACTTTTTCAAACTGCTGGAGGGCTTCATTCCTCCCCGCTTTGCGCATACCGCACGTCACCTCTGCATGCATACCGATGGACTGTTATCGCAATATCTGCGCGGACAGATTATGGTCATTTTGGTGATGGCGACCTTTTATAGCATTGGCCTTAGCCTCGTTGGGATGGACGGCGCGATTGCTTTGGGTGTATTTACTGGTCTGATGATCATCATTCCCTACATTGGCATCACCCTGGGACTAAGTATTGGCATTTTGTCGGCAATCCTGCAATTTGGCTTTGGCCCCGAGCTGCTCTGGGTGCTGGCCATCTTTGGCGTCGGCCAGTTTTTGGAAGGCTTTTTTCTGACGCCGCGACTGGTGGGTGAGCGTATCGGCCTGCATCCCGTTGCCGTGTTGTTTGCCTTAATTATTTTTGGCAAGCTCTTCGGGTTTTTTGGCGTCTTGCTTGCACTGCCCGCCAGTGCCGTCAGCTTGGTACTCATTCAATTTGGTTGGTCCCTGTACATCAAGAGTAGCTGGTACCAAGGTCAATGAGTTCCAATGCCCTGCCACGGCAATTTGCCTTAGACCTCGGTCGTGCGCACCAAGCAAGCTTAGGTAATTTTTTGCCAGGCGGCGATCGCGCCCTCATTTCTGCGCTCGAAAAAGTGGCTGAGCAGTGGGTCACATCCGAAGCGATTTCAGCGACAGCTGATGCAAACTCACTAAACCACCGCTGGATTTATTGGTGGGGAGCCCCTGGCTCGGGGCGCAGCCATTTATTGCGCGCTCTAATCCATGCGGCGCAAACTGCCTCACTTCCTTATTACTATTTAAGGAGTGATGAGCCAAGCACCTGGGTCAAATTCGAAGCAGAACTACCCCAGCAATTAAAGGCAGGCACTCCAATTGCGATAGCAGTCGACGATGTGGAGCTACTAGATGAGCGCTTGAGTGGCGCACTCTTTCGCATTCTCAATGCAGTACGGGATAATCAGCAACTGTATGTCTTTATGGCGGGCAGCGATGCGCCTGCCAATCTAAAGCTACGGGAAGATTTACGCACGCGCCTAGCTTGGGGTCTGGTGTTTCAGACCCATCTCCTCAGTGACCATGAGAAGATACAGGCATTAGAACAAGCAGCGATCGATCGCGGACTGGTACTTTCGCCCGATGTACTGCCCTGGCTTTTGAGTCGGTTTTACCGAGATATGCCCAACCTCATGGCGCTACTCGATGCCCTGGATGCCTACTCTTTGGAAACAAAACGGGCAGTTACCTTGCCTTTAGTACGCGAATTACTGCAGCTTTCCAGCAGTCCGAATAATGAATTGATGAACCGATGACACAACTTGCTTTATTTGATCTAGACCACACCCTGTTGCCCTTCGATAGCGATTACGAGTGGGGTCAATTTTTAGTTCGCCAAGGGGTTGTTGATGCAGTTGATTATGCACAGAAAAATGACCAGTTTTATGCAGACTACAAGCTCGGCAAGTTAGACATCGATGCGTTTTTGCGCTTTGCTTTAAAACCGCTCTCTGAGCATCCGCGCGCCCAACTGCAGCAATGGCATGATGCATTTATGGCGGAAGTGATTATCGGCAAATTGCATCCGGCCGCCATTGCATTAGTAAAACGCCACCAAGATGCCGGAGATCTATGCTGCGTTGTCACTGCGACCAATAGCTTTGTTACCCGCCCCATTGTCAATGCATTTGGTATTGCACACTTGGTGGCCACTGAACCTGCCACTATCAACAATGAAGCGAGCCAAAGGTTTACGGGTGCAGTGCATGGCATTCCTAGTTTTCGGGAAGGCAAAATTCAGCGAGTGCGGGATTGGTTAGCCTCTTTGGGTCACACCATGGAGCAAATGGAGAAAAGTTATTTTTATTCCGACTCGCTCAATGACCTGCCACTGTTGGAACAAGTGAGCCATCCGATTGCAACTAATCCAGACCCCCGCTTGCGCGCAGAAGCAGAAAAACGGCAGTGGCCTATTTTGGAACTGTTCGCATGATTACCAAGTTAATCCAGCGTATTTTCCGCCGCAGTCCCCGAGCCAAGCTGACGCAATCCGCTGCTGCCGGCGCTCCCAAGCGCATTAGCAAAAAAGCCCATCGGATT
>JAIXPY010000044.1 GCA_027486025.1 Burkholderiaceae bacterium | reverse complement strand
GCTGAAATGGTTTCTCTCGACCACATTGTCGAGGATGCCAAACGCGATTTCTCTGGGGCTGCTGATGCAGCCGCCTTGGAGGACGCGAAAGCCAGGTACCTCGGTAAATCAGGTGTTCTTACTGAGCGTTTAAAAGCGCTCGGCGCTATGTCGACTGAAGAACGCAAAAGTGCCGGCGCATTAATTAATCAAGTTAAATCCGCGGTGGAGGTGGCTCTGCAAGAGCGCCGTCAGGCATTGGCCGATGCGGTATTGCAAACCCGTCTCGCAGCAGAATCCATCGATGTATCCCTGCCAGGCCGCGCACAATCAGCGGGCAGTCTGCATCCGGTGATGCGAACCTGGGAACGGGTAGAGGCGATCTTTCATTCGATTGGCTTTGATGTTGCCGATGGTCCTGAGATCGAAACCGATTGGTTTAATTTCACGGCGCTTAATAGCCCTGAAAATCACCCCGCACGATCGATGCAAGACACGTTTTACATTGATGGTGCCGATACGAGTGGCAAACCTTTACTGCTGCGGACCCACACTAGCCCGATTCAAGTGCGTTACGCCAGTGAGCACGTGAAAAAGTACGCGGGCGCGGCAGTAATGCCACCCATTAAAGTGATTGCCCCGGGCAGAACCTACCGGGTCGATAGCGATGCTACCCATTCACCCATGTTCCATCAGGTAGAAGGCTTGTGGATTGCTGAAAAAGTATCCTTTGCTGATCTCAAGGGTGTGTACACCGATTTCTTGCGCACCTTCTTTGAGACCGATGCCTTAGAAGTTCGCTTTCGTCCATCTTATTTCCCATTTACCGAGCCCTCCGCCGAAATCGATATGGCATTTGCGAGCGGTAAATTAGCAGGACGTTGGCTGGAGATTTCAGGGGCGGGGCAAGTGCATCCCAATGTATTACGCAATATGGGCATTGATCCAGAGCGTTACACGGGATTTGCTTTTGGATCAGGCCTTGAGCGCATGACGATGCTGCGCTATGGCGTCGATGACTTACGCCTGTTTTTTGAAAACGACCTGCGCTTTTTGGCGCAGTTCCCTGCTTAATACTTACATACTGAAATTGATCTAGCCCATGCAATTCTCTGAATCCTGGCTCCGTCAGTACGTCAATCCTGCTCTGGATAGCAAGGCATTGGGTCATGCGATGACGATGGCTGGCCTTGAGGTCGAGGAGCAGTATTCTGTGGCGCCGCCATTTTCACAGGTGGTCGTTGCGGAAATTGTGTCGGCAGAGCAGCATCCGGATGCCGATCGTTTGCGGGTATGCAAGGTCAATGCCGGTACTGGCATTGAGTTGCAAATTGTTTGCGGTGCTCCAAATGCCCGTGTTGGTATCAAGATTCCATGCGCACTGGTCGGCGCTCTGCTTCCGCCTGCGGAAGAGGGTGGTAAGCCATTTCAAATTAAAGTCGGTAAATTACGCGGCGTTGAAAGCCAAGGCATGCTCTGCTCAGGACGTGAACTCGGTCTTGAGGATGATCATGAGGGAATCCTGGAGTTGCCACTCGATGCACCCGTTGGTGCCAATATTCGTGAATACCTTGAGTTAGATGATCAGATCTTCGTGATTAAACTAACACCGAATAAAGCCGATTGTTTATCACTTGCCGGCTTAGCGCGTGAAGTTGCGGCGATTACAGGCGCGCCATTATGCGGACCAACATGGACTGCGCCGGTTGCGACGATTGCCGATACCCTAAAGGTGCAGATTGATGCACCCGATTTATGTGGTCGATTTGCAGGCCGCGTGATTCGCGGCGTTAATCCAAAAGCGAAAACACCGGATTGGATTATTCAGCGTTTATGCCATGCGGGTCAGCGCAGTATTTCGCCTTTAGTCGATCTATCCAATTACGTCATGCTGGAAATGGGTCAGCCGACCCATGTGTTCGATCTCGATCGATTGCAGGGTGATTTGCAGGTACGCTGGGCAAAGCCGGGCGAACAGATTGCACTGTTAAACGAGCAAGCGCTAAATCCAATTGTGCAGGGTGAAGTATCAAACCAGTTGGCTCAGGGCGTCGGTGTTGTTGCCGACAATACGGGGCCTGTGAGTCTTGCCGGCATTATGGGTGGTAATGCCGGCGCCGTCAGTGATGACACAGTCAATATTTATGTTGAGGCTGCATTTTGGTGGCCCGCTGCAATTCAAGGTCGTGCACGGCGATTTAACTTTACGACGGATGCAGGTCATCGCTTTGAGCGTGGTGTCGATCCTGCTGCTACCGTTACGCACCTCGAGTATTTATCGTCCCTCATTTTGGATGTGTGTGGCGGTCAAGCCGGCCCCATTGAGGATCAGGTTACGCAATTGCCAGAGCGTAAGCCAGTCAGCTTGCGCCTGCAACGCGCCATCGATGTGATTGGTATTCCGTTGACAACCGCGATTGTGAGTGAAGTATTCACGCGACTCGGTTTTGCATTTACCGTCAATGACGGCGCTGATGCTGCGAAGACTACTTTTGTAGTGACGCCACCCAGCTACCGTTTCGACATGGAGATCGAAGAGGATTTAATCGAGGAAGTTGCGCGCCTCTATGGTTTTGAAAACATTCCAGACCATCCGCCGACAGCCGCATTGAAGATGAGTGCTCCGCCCGAGGCACGTCGTAGTGTTCATCGCTTACGCCATGCATTGGCGCAGGCGGGCTATCAAGAGGCGGTCAACTTTGGATTTACCGATAGCGAAAGTGAAGCGCGTTTGTCAATGCACCAAGGCGATGAAAGCCAAGCAATTCAAGTGCGTAATCCCATCGCCAATCAGTATGCCGTGATGCGAAGCACCCTCTGGGGTGGTTTATTGGGCAATCTACGGGCTAACCTCAACCGCGGCAGCAACCGTGTTCGCCTCTTTGAGATTGGCCGTGTATTTATGCGTAATCCCTCGCAATTAGAAGCCCCAGGGATGGTTGCCGGCTACGATCAGCCCCGTCGCGTGGGTGGCTTAGCGTATGGATCAGCCCTGCCGGAGCAGTGGGCTGGTAAAAGCAGGGCAGTTGATTTTTTTGATGTGAAAGGCGATCTGGAAAGTGCATTTGCACCGCTACAGTTTGTTACTGCAGCTGCTGCGCATCCAGCCCTGCATCCCGGCCGATCAGCGCAAATTGCATTTAAAGTGGGTAAAAAAACCATTCCGGTTGGCTGGATTGGTGAGTTGCATCCAGGCTTGCAGCAGGCTTATGAACTTCCCCAGGCGCCGGTCCTATTTGAATGCGACTGGGATGCTCTGGCTGAGATTGGTTTGCCAGCGCCAGCAGAGATTAGTAAATTCCCTGCAGTGCAGCGTGATTTAGCCGTGGTGGTCAATCAATCTATTGCGGCGCAAACCTTGCTAGATGCTATGGCTGCTGCCGGACAGACCCTAGTGCGTCAAATTGAGGTTTTTGATGAGTTCCGTCCAGGGCCTGGTAGCAGCAGCATGGCTGCCGACGAGAAAAGTCTCGCGTTTCGGATTACCTTACAAAATCCAGCAGAAACATTGCAGGATGCACAAGTCGATGCTGCAATTGCAGCATTACTCGGCGCACTGGAAAAGTGCTGTAATGCTCGCTTACGCTAAAAATATTGCTACACTGAATTTAGTACATTGTCATAATAGTCAGCCATTTGAAATAGATAAGAGCCCTCATGAATGCAAGCAACCAGACTGTGACGAAGAACGAACTATCGGAAGCCTTATTTGATCAGGTGGGTTTAAATAAGCGCGAAGCCAAGGACATGATCGATGCTTTTTTTGATCGTATTGGCGAGTCCTTAGAGGTCGGTACCGAGGTGAAGATCTCTGGCTTTGGGAACTTTCAACTGCGGAACAAGTCAGCACGACCCGGTCGTAATCCCAAGACGGGCGAGATGATTCCGATTGCAGCACGCCGCGTGGTGACATTTCACGCTAGTCAAAAACTCAAAGATGCGGTCGAGTCTCATGCTCGAGAAAACAGAGCTTGATTCCGGGTTGGTGCTGCTGGTCTCTCAGCTGCCACCAATACCATCTAAGCGTTATTTCACGATTGGTGAAGTAGCCGAACTCTGCGGGGTACGCTCGCACGTTCTGCGGTATTGGGAGCAAGAGTTTGCCCAGCTTCGCCCACAAAAACGCCGAGGCAACCGCCGCTATTATCAGCACCACGAGGTTGTTCTCATTCGCAAGATTCGAGCACTGCTCTATGAAGAAGGCTTTACCATCAGCGGCGCCCGCAATCGCCTAGATGAGGTCCGTGGCGAACTCAAGCTACGCGATGAGCTCGAGTCGATCTTGCACATGCTATCCAGTAAATAATTAAACAGAAAGAACGCAATGCATCCATTTCATTTGGCTTTTCCGGTCGACAATTTGGAATCTGCCCGTCATTTTTATGGCGGTCTTTTGGGGTGTCCCGAGGGCCGCAGCTCTGATGAGTGGATTGATTTCAATTTATTCGGTCATCAAATTGTTGCCCATTTAGCGCATGGCGAGGCTATCAATGATGTCCATTCCGATGTGGATGGAAAAAAAGTCCCCGTTCGGCATTTTGGAATTGTTTTATCCATGCCGGAGTGGGAGGCCATGGCCGATAAGCTCAAAAAAGCGGGTGTTGAGTTTGTAATTGAGCCCTATATTCGGTTTAAGGGCGAGGTCGGTGAGCAGGGAACCATGTTCTTTTTGGATCCATCGGGTAATGCCATCGAATTCAAAGCAATGGCTCAGCCGGATCGCCTGTTTGCCAAATAGGCAACTGCTACAATTTTAGTTTCAGTCGGGGCGTAGCGCAGCCTGGTAGCGTACATGCATGGGGTGCATGTGGTCGGAGGTTCAAATCCTCTCGCCCCGACCATCTATTTTCTTCATTCGCCTTTTTGCGAGCATATTCATGAGCCTTTCCCAAAAACAGCCCACATCGTATTTTGGGCTCACCATCCCGTTTCTTGACTTCATTGGCGTGGTTCCAGACTTTGCTGAGAACGGCAAGTCCCGCATTTGCCTAGACCTCCGTCCAGAGCATCTCAATAGCTTTCAGGTGGGTCATGGGGGCCTGAGCATGACCCTGCTGGACTTCGCCATGGCTGCAGCAGCGCGCAGCGCCCATCCCGATGCCAAGGGTATGGTGACAATCGATATGACCGTCAGCTTCATGCGCCCCTCGACCGGCAAGCTCATCATTGAAGGCAAGCTCCTCAAGGCGGGAAAAAACATTAATTACTGTGAAGGAGAAGTGATTAATGAATCTGGGGTGGTTACCGCCAAGGCTTTAGGTAGTTTTATGATGCGCCGGTAACTATTTTCAGCAATCTGAAATAAATAATAATATTTATAACGATTATCTATCTAATTAGATAATTTATTGGTAATAATCATATATAAATTGTGTTAAAAATACCCCCTTGGTAATGAGTTAATTATTTAATATCATCCTTTTATTTAATAATGTGTTTATAATTAATTAACCATTATTGATATGGCTAATTAATTATTAACCAATGCCGGAGATATTTAGACTATGCCTTCCTATCAGGAATTATTAGCCCAGCGGGAACAGCTGGACAAGCAAATTAAAGAAGCAGTGCAGCGCGAAAAAGCCGATGGCATTGCCAAGGCGAAGGTAATTATTGAGCAATATGGCTTAAATGCATCGGATTTGTTTAGTCGTAAGGCTGGTGGAACGCGCGGCCCCAGCGGCAAGGTTGCCCCCAAATACCGTGATCCTGCAACCGGCGAGACATGGACAGGCCGAGGTAAGGCCCCTAAATGGATTGAAGGTAAAAACCGAAGTTCATACGCTATCTAATTGATTTAAAATAATTTAATGAAATAAAGGCCGTCTTAACGGCCTTTATTCTTTCCCCTTCTTCAGATGTTAGATTAAGTCATTGCCCGCTGGCTCCACTCGCATTTACGACCCATTCCCTCCAAAAAGACGGATTCGAGTACAGCAAACCGGTTTGGGTTCTGATTACTGAGCCCCGAATCAACACTGGTTGCCGGATAGCCCAGAATCAGTGGGTTTTCAGTAAGTACCATTTCTTCGGCCTCTAAGGCCTCTTTTTCACTGGGGGCCGGCTTTAGAACGCCTGCATTTTCCCCTGCCAACTGCAATACTCCGGGATGGAGCTGAATAAATCCCTCATCGACCAATATCGGGATGCGTTGGGTACGGCTGTTTTTGCTCAAATAATGGATTAAATGGACCTGCTCCACCGGGGGGATTAATGCATCGAGGTAAATCAGATCGGGAGCAATGGAAACCGCCTGCATTAATCCCTCAAGGCTATCCATGGATATCTCCATATCCACTTTGAGTTGCCAATCGAGCATAGCGTTGGCTAATTCCAGGCTATTTTCGGTGCGGCGAAAGATTCCCATCAGTACGCAATGGGTGCTCGCCTTTTGCCGCATGGTGCGTTGTCGGCGCTGCAATTGCTGCTCGAGAGAGCTCGCCAAGATGCGGCGATGACCGCCGCGGGTTTTCCAGGCAATTAACTCACCCAATTCCACCATTTTTTGAACGGTACCGAGCGATACATTAAGTACTTTGGCGCTTTGTCGGGTGCTGAGGTATTCCAAGTCAGGGGTGATGGCTTTCATTTTTCCTTAATTTGCTAATGTTGTAGGAGATTTAAAGCATAAAAAGCATTTCAACTTGGATCTATCAGGATCGGATGAAATGAGCGTAGGAAAGATCCTATTTAATGGTCAGGAAATTCCACAATTCAGGAAGGAAATGGGGAAGGCTAGTTGGAGGACGGCATTTTTCGTGTTAAATTAATCTTGTATTTGAATACGCAATGATCTATCTGTAGGGGGTGAAGCCCTTGTGCAGACGGTTTAATCCACAGTTTTTTTCGGGAAACCCGATGAAAGGTGAGCATCATGATTCAATCCTCTAGGGGAAGTTCGTACCTATTTGGCGGAAACGCCCCCTATGTAGAAGAACTCTACGAATCCTATTTGTTAGACCCAACGTCTGTTGCCGATCACTGGCGAGACTACTTCGATAATGTCAATCAGGTTCCTGCAGTCGATGGCTCTAGTGGTCCCGATATTGCCCATGCGCCGATTGTTGCCTCCTTTGCCGAGCGCGCAAAGCAAGGTCCGATTCGTACCGTTACGGATTCGGCTGACTCCGAGATGGGCCGCAAACGCGTTGCCGTTCAACAGCTGATCGCAGCCTACCGCAACGTGGGTAATCGCTGGGCCAATATTGACCCATTGAAGCGTACCGAGCGTCCCGATATTCCCGAACTCAATCCGGCCTTTTATGGCTTTACCGATGCCGACATGGACATCGTTTTTAATACCAGCAATACCTTCTTTGGCAAAAACAATATGTCATTGCGGGATTTGCTACAAGCCTTGCGCGAAACCTACTGCGGCACGATTGGCGCCGAGTACATGTTTATTGCCGATCAAACCATCAAAAAATGGTGGCAAGAAAAATTAGAGTCGATTCGGTCGACCCCGTTCTTTAATGTCGAAGACAAGCGCCAAATTCTGGATCGCGTGACCGCGGCAGAGGGCCTTGAGCGTTACCTCTCGGCGAAGTACGTTGGACAGAAACGCTTCTCACTCGAGGGCGGTGAGAGCTTCATCGCCTGTATGGATGAGCTGATCCGCGATGCCGGCAGCCGCGGGGTGCAAGAAATCGTGATTGGTATGGCCCATCGCGGTCGACTGAACGTGCTCGTCAATGTCCTTGGAAAAATGCCGAAGGATTTATTTGCGGAGTTTGAGCACAAAGCCCCTGAAGATCTTCCGGCAGGCGATGTGAAATACCATCAAGGTTTCTCGAGTGATATTTCAACGCCAGGCGGCCCAGTGCATTTGTCCCTGGCCTTTAATCCATCCCATTTAGAAATTGTTAATCCGGTCGTAGAAGGTTCTGCCCGCGCGCGAATGGAGCGCCGTGGCGATCTGACCGGAAGCCAAGTACTGCCTGTGCTGGTGCATGGCGATGCCGCGATTGCGGGTCAGGGCGTAATGCAAGAAACTTTAGCCATGGCTGAGGTGCGCGGTTATTCCACGGGCGGCACGATCCACATTGTGATTAATAACCAGATTGGATTTACCACGTCCGATCCACGTGACTTGCGCTCCAGCCTGTATTGCACCGACATCATGAAGGTGATTGATGCTCCGGTATTGCACGTCAATGGCGATGATCCAGAGGCGGTTGTGCTTGCTACGCAATTGGCTGTTGAGTTTCGAAGTCAATTTAAGAAAGACGTTGCCATCGACATCGTGTGCTTCCGTAAATTAGGGCACAACGAACAAGATTCACCGGCCATGACCCAGCCTTTGATGTACAAAATCATCAGCGCTCACCCCGGTACACGCAAGTTGTACGCAGAAAAACTAGAGGCACAGGGCGTAGTGCCCGCCGGCACTGGCGATCTCATGGTCAAAGAGTACCGCGCCGCGATGGATGCCGGTGTGCAAACATCCGACCCTGTACTGAGTAATTTCAAAGGGAAGTTTGCGGTCGATTGGTCTCCTTTCTTAAATAAGAAGTGGACTGATAGTGCCGATACCGCAATTCCGCTAACCGAGTGGAAGCGTTTGGCAGAAAAAATTAGCACCATTCCAGCCGATCTGAAAGTACATCCTTTGGTTGAAAAGGTATTGCTTGACCGCGCCGCCATGGGCCGCGGTGAAATCAATGTCGACTGGGGTATGGGCGAGCACATGGCATTTGCTTCCTTGGTTGCGAGCGGTTATCCCGTGCGCCTATCTGGCGAAGACAGTGGTCGCGGTACGTTTACGCACCGCCACGCAGTACTGCACAACCAAAACCGCGAAAAATGGGATACCGGTACATACGTCCCCCTACAGCATGTGGCAAAAGACCAGGCCCCGTTTACCGTAATCGATTCGATTCTTTCGGAAGAAGCCGTATTAGGTTTTGAATACGGCTATGCTGCGGCCGAGCCAAACACCTTGACCATTTGGGAAGCGCAGTTTGGTGACTTTGCCAACGGCGCCCAGGTGGTGATTGATCAGTTTATTGCCTCGGGTGAAGTGAAATGGGGCCGTGTAAACGGTCTCGTCATGATGTTGCCGCATGGTTATGAAGGTCAGGGGCCTGAGCATTCTTCTGCACGCCTCGAGCGCTTCATGCAGCTGTGTGCTGATACCAATATGCAGGTGATTCAGCCAACCACCGCAGCGCAGATTTTCCATGTCCTGCGCCGGCAAATGATTCGCCAGTTCCGCAAGCCGCTGATTTTGATGACGCCGAAGTCTTTATTGCGTAACAAGGAAGCCGCTTCGCCACTCATTGAATTTACCAAAGGCGCATTCCAAACCGTAATCGGTGAGCGCGATGAATCGATTGATCCGAAAAAGGTCACCCGCATCATCATGTGTTCTGGCAAAGTCTATTACGACCTCGCCAAAGCGCGCGCCGACAAGTCGATTGGTGATGTGGCGATTATTCGCGTCGAGCAGCTGTATCCATTCCCGCACAAAGCCGTTTCTGCTGAAATGAAAAAATATCCAGCACTAGAGGAAGTAGTGTGGTGCCAGGATGAGCCGCAGAACCAAGGCGCTTGGTTCTTTATTCAGCACAATATTTTGGAAAACATGAGCGAGGGCATGCGCATGGCGTACGCCGGTCGTCCCGCCTCCGCCTCGCCGGCGGTTGGCTACGCCCATCTCCATCAAGAACAACAAAAGTCGCTGATCAATGCGGCCTTTGCCAAGCTAAAAGGATATGTCGTTACTAAGTAAGTACAGGCAAATTCAAATCACATTATTTATTAGGAAGAATCATGGCTATTTTTGAAGTTAAAGTTCCCCAGTTATCGGAGTCGGTTGCCGAGGCAACCTTATTGCAGTGGAAGAAAAAAGTAGGGCAGGCCGTGGGTCAGGATGAAATCCTGATTGAGATTGAGACCGATAAGGTAGTGCTAGAGGTGCCATCCCCATCGGCTGGCGTTCTGGTTGAGTTGGTGGTTGGCGATGGCGGCACTGTAGTTGCTGATCAAGTGATCGCCAAGATTGATAGCACGGCTACTGCCTCTGCTACCGCAGCCCCAGCGATTGCAGTCGCGCCGGCGGCCGCTACAGCGAGCGCAGCGCCTGCTACAAAACCCGCCGCCGCTCCCATTGCAAGCGCGAGCGCAAGTGCTGCCCCTTCAGCCGCCAAAATGATGGCGGAAAATAATATGAGTGCAGCGCAGGTTGCCGGTACAGGACGCGATGGCCGCATTACCAAAGGTGATGTGATTGGCGCGGTTGCTGGTGGATCGAAGCCAGCAAAAGTAGCTTCACCCGCTTTGCCTGGGGTTGCAGTGCCGATGGGCGAGCGTCCAGAAGAGCGTGTGCCGATGAGTCGTTTGCGTGCGCGGATTGCGGAGCGCTTGCTCGAGTCCCAGGCAAACAATGCGATCCTGACTACCTTCAATGAAGTCAATATGGGTCCCGTGATTGCCATGCGCAATAAGTACAAAGATGTATTTGAAAAGACCCATGGCGTCAAACTGGGTTTCATGTCCTTCTTTGTTAAAGCAGCAACCCATGCCTTAAAGAAATTTCCCTTGCTGAACGCTTCGGTGGATGGCAATGACATTGTGTATCACGGCTACTTTGATATTGGTATTGCAGTTAGCTCGCCACGTGGTTTAGTGGTACCGATTTTGCGTGATGTGGATCAAATGAACTTGGCCGATATCGAGAAGAAGATTGCGGAATATGGCGCAAAGGCCCGTGATGGCAAGCTGTCGATTGAGGAGTTAACGGGTGGCACCTTCTCCATCTCCAACGGCGGTGTGTTTGGATCGATGCTGTCGACGCCAATCATTAATCCGCCGCAGTCAGCGATCTTGGGTATTCATGCAACCAAGGAGCGCGCCGTTGTCGAAGATGGGCAAATTGTGATCCGCCCAATTAATTACCTGGCCTTATCGTATGACCACCGCATCATTGATGGTCGCGAGGCGGTACTTGGTTTGGTTGCCATGAAGGAAGCATTAGAAGATCCTTCACGTCTCCTGCTTGATCTGTAAGGAGCGAA
The DNA here is from genome assembly GCA_027486025.1 of Burkholderiaceae bacterium. Taxonomy (GTDB): domain Bacteria; phylum Pseudomonadota; class Gammaproteobacteria; order Burkholderiales; family Burkholderiaceae; genus Polynucleobacter. Next base: position 27 of record JAIXPY010000044.1, on the reverse strand, counting down.
CACATGAGTCAAGCATTTGATGTGCTC
>JAIXPY010000180.1 GCA_027486025.1 Burkholderiaceae bacterium | reverse complement strand
GAAATAGTCGGTCTTTTGTAGAATTTCACTCGATTCTGAATGTATTTGCCATTTTCCCATACCTTGAGCCATGCCAACAAAAACCGCCCTGCCCCCTGAAATCAGCTCCCAATTGCAAATGCACATCCGTGGGCAGGTGCTAACTGACACCCCAAGCCGGGGTCGCTACGCCACCGATGCATCGATTTACCAGCAATTTCCGGTTGGGGTTGTGATCCCCGAAGATGCGGCCGACATCGAAACGGCTTTAGCGGTGGCGCGCGAGCATTCGATTCCGGTATTGCCACGCGGCGGCGGCACAAGCCAGTGCGGTCAAACCACTGGGGTTGCACTGGTGATTGATAACAGCAAGGCCTTTCGCAAGATCCTCCATGTCGATCCTGAAAAAGCCACTGCCGAAGTCGAGCCCGGTTTAGTTCTGGATCACCTTAACGCCAATCTAAAAAAACACGGTCTGTGGTACCCCGTTGATGTTTCTACCGGAGCGCAAGCAACGATTGGCGGCATGGCCGGAAACAATTCCTGCGGCAGTCGGTCCCTGGCCTACGGCAATATGGTGCACAACGTCTTGGGCATCGATGCATGGCTGGCCGACGGTCAACTCGCGCAATTTGGCAACTACGCTCAAAGCAGCGGAACTGCTAAACAGCTGGGTGATTTTGTTAAAGGCTTGGCCAATCGCCTGCAGCCGGAAATTGAAGCGATGTTTCCGAAAGTCATGCGCCGTGTCGCTGGCTATAACTTGGATGTGTTTCATCCGCAAAGCGAATTACCCTACACCAAGGATGGCAGCGTTAACTTAGCGCACTTATTGGTCGGCAGCGAAGGGACGCTCGCGTATTTCAAATCACTGCAACTGAAGTTATCGCCATTGCCGCAGCACAAGGTGCTCGGCATTGTGAATTTCGCAAGCTTCTACCGCGCCATGGATAGTGCGCAGCACATTGTCAAATTAGGTCCTACTGCGGTGGAATTAGTCGATCGCACCATGATTGATTTGGCGCGCCACAATCCCAGCTTTAAAAAGACCATTGAAAGCGCACTGATTGATGCGGCAGGTCCAACACCTGAAGCGATCTTGCTCGTGGAGTTTTCGGGCGAAGCGCACGCCCCACTCGTAGAGCGCGTTGCCGCACTCAATGAATTAATGAGCGACTTGGGCTTACCCAATTGCGTGGTGTCGATGCCCGATGCAGGGCTGCAAAAGAATCTGTGGGAAGTTCGTAAAGCGGGTCTGAACATCATGATGAGCCTTAAAGGCGATGGCAAGCCTGTCAGCTTTATTGAAGACTGCGCCGTACCGCTAGAGAACCTAGCTGAATACACTAGCGCACTCACCGATGTCTTTTCCAAATACGGCTCCCGCGGCACCTGGTATGCACACGCATCCGTGGGCACCTTGCATGTCCGGCCGATCTTGGATATGCGCCACGATGGCGCGCAGAAAATGCGGGCCATGGCAGAAGAAGCATCTGAACTGGTACGTCGCTATAAAGGCGCGTACAGTGGCGAGCACGGTGATGGCCTATGCCGTGGCGAATGGATTACTTGGCAATTTGGTCCGAAGATTACCGATGCCCTGCGTGAGATAAAACATGCATTTGATCCCGATAATTTATTTAATCCTGGAAAAATCATTGATCCGCCGAAGATGGATGATTCGAGTTATTTCCGCTTTCCACCCGAATACAAAATCATTCCACTCAAAACCAATTTAGATTGGTCGGCATGGAATGTGCAAAACAATCCCGTTACCGAAGAGACGAGCGCCCCTGGTAGCGGTGGTGATCCAGCGCATGGCTTTTCCAAAGCAGTCGAGATGTGCAATAACAATGGCCATTGCCGTAAATTCGATGCCGGCACCATGTGTCCAAGCTACCGCGTCACCCGCGATGAAAAACACCTCACCCGCGGTCGTGCCAATACCTTGCGTCTTGCCGTATCGGGTCAGCTTGATGCTGCGCCCGGTGAAGATCCACTCACTACTGCAGCCGTCAAAGATGCCATGGATTTATGCGTCAGCTGCAAAGCCTGTCGCCGTGAGTGCCCTACAGGTGTCGATATGGCGAAGATGAAGGTGGAGTATTTAAGCCATTACAAAAAACGCCATGGCCACACGCTGCGCGATCGCCTAGTGGCGCACTTGCCGCACTATGCGCCGATGGTGAGCCGCATCCCAGGACTTCCAGCCTTGCTCAATATTCGTAACCGCATCCCTGCGATTGCCAAGATACAAGAATGGTTCACCGGTATTTCGGCAGAGCGCACCCTGCCGGTCTGGCGTAGCGATACCTTTTGGAATGCACCAATCGATTCCGCGGCAAGCGCAGCACAATACCGCTTTACACCGGAGCAATTGCAAGCAGAAAGTAAAGCAGTCGTTCTGTTAGTCGACACCTTCAATGCGTATTTTGAGAATGAGAACGTCCACGCAGCGATTCAGGTGTTGCGCTCCGCTGGGTATCAAATTCACATTCCACAAATGGATACGGCCAATAGCGCTTCCGCTACAGAACAGAAATGCTCAAAGCAATTTTGTTGTGGTCGCACCTACCTTGCGGCCGGTATGGTGGATGAAGCCAAAGCCCGCTTAGGAGCTCTGGTGGATCACTTAGCGCCTTATGCCGAGCGCGGTATTGCCATCGTTGGTTTAGAACCCTCTTGCCTCTTCACCTTAAAAGACGAGGCCTTAGTGATGGGCTTTGGGCAAAAGGCGGTGAGTGTCAGCCAAAAAGCGCAGCTGCTAGAAGAGTTCCTCGCAGATGAATCCAAGTCTGGCAAACTCAAACTCAATCTCAAACCAGCCGATCGCGCTGTGCTGTTTCATGGCCACTGCCACCAAAAAGCATTTGCTGCAGTGACACCCGCACTCGAACTTCTGCAACTCATTCCGAATGCAAAGCCTACTCTGATTGAATCCTCCTGCTGCGGTATGGCCGGTAGTTTTGGTTATGAAGTCGAGCACATTAGCGTGTCAAAGCAAATGGCAGAATTGAGTTTATTGCCGGCAATACGGCAAGCACCGGATAGCTGGGTGGTTGCCGATGGTACGAGTTGCCGTCATCAGATTCACGATGGTACGCAGCGCGATGCTGTGCATATTGCTCGAATCTTGGCGGCCCACCTGCAGTAAAGCATTGCTCTAAACGAAATCTTCTTACGGCCTTAACGCATCAGGCCGTAAGAGACCATCAGCAGCGTACCAATCAGCAAGGCCGGTACAAAGCGCTGCTGGGGTTTTGACAGCATGACGCTAATGCTAAGTAAGCAAATCAAAATCCGGATCCACAGCGGTACGGTATCGAGTAAACCAATCGGCAGCACAATTAAACGAACGGTTAAGGCTGCAACCATGGCATAAGTAACAGCCGATAACCAGCGAAAGATCTCACTTTCTTGGTTAATTTTTCCGGCGAGCATGACGCCGATGGCGCGGCACAAGTAGGTACCAATGCAGGCGCTTGCGAGGGCAATCCAAAGCCCCCATCCCTGTAAATGCGCCGCGATCACAGCATGCCTCCATCGGATGCTGATCTGCGCTTACGCAAATACTGACGGTCGATCCAATAGGCTAAGCTGCCTGCCACAACCCCGGTAGTCAAAAGACTCGTATCGCGATCCAGTAAATAGAAGAAAGGACCCATCACGCAGCCCAAGGCAATCGCGATCCGATTAATCCATGGCTTGACCTCAGCAAAGGTCAACAAGAAAAATAAGGGGTTAATAAAAATCAAACCGAGTGTAATAAAGACCGGCACGACGCCCGCCAGCAAATAACCCAAGATTGTCCCTGGTACAGAAATCATCCAGCACAGCAGGCCAAGGCCAGCAAAGTAACTCAAACGGTGCTGCGGCTCAATCCGCTGAAATTCCCGCATCGACACAGCCCATGCTGTCATCGCGAGTAAATGAACGGACGCATATAAACGCCTATTTTGATCACGCCGATCCAGCTGCGGAAACAAGGTGATGGTCATGGTGATAAAGCGGGTTGAGGTCAAGGTTACGGCCAGGGCAATGGCTAGCAGCGACGCGCCATCGACCATCATCTCCATCAACACAACTTGACCGGGCAACGCAAACATCAAGAGGCTACTTAAGGCAGTAAAGCTAAGATCAAAGCCGCTGGTTTTGCCCATCGCACCAAAACCGACCATACCGGCAAAGAGGACCATGGCAGGAGCGCCGCTCGCGTCTTTGAGACCACTGCGAAACGCATCCTTGCGACTAGTAAAGCGATGTAACTCAGCCCCCTGGGCGGGCTCTAAATCGAGGTCACGATCGGATGGCATAGTGGGATTGTATGAGTCCGAAGGAATGATAAGGAGTTTTAGGCTGTGAATGGGGCCTCTAGGGCCCAATCGATGTGTTCTTGGACCAAGGCATCAGCTGCTGCTTGGTCTGCTTGCAAGGCGCTACGGAGAGCTGACTTCAGCTCAGGCGTGCTTTTATCTGAACGCAGCGCATTGCCCATGGCCACTGCAAGATTGCGGCGCCAGCGGCTGTTGCCAATACGGCGAATGGCACTCCCCTCATGGCGGCGCTCAAAGTCAGTCGCAGTCCAGGACCACAGTTCCAGCAAAGAGCTTCCACCCATGCCATTGCGTTCGGCAAAATCCGGTAAGGCCGTTGCTTGCGCAAACTTATTCCACGGGCAAACAAGTTGGCAATCATCGCAGCCGTAAACGCGGTTACCCATGGCAGTCCGGAATTCCAGTGGAATGGGTCCTGGGTTTTCAATTGTGAGATAAGAGATGCAACGGCGCGCATCAACTACGTAGGGCGCGGTAATAGCGGCTGTTGGACACACATCGATGCAGGCAGTGCAAGTACCGCAGTGCGGCTCTACTGGAGCATCAACCGGCAAGGGCAAGTCGAGCAAGATCTCCCCCAAAAAGAAAACCGAGCCCGACTCACGATTGAGTAAGAGGGTGTGTTTGCCGCGCCAGCCCAATCCCGCTTTTTGTGCCACCTCGACCTCCATCAGCGGTGCTGAATCCGTAAAGACGCGGTAGCCAAATGGACCGATGCGCGCTTCAATGCGCGTGGCTAATTCTTGGAGGCGCTGGCGCAATACTTTGTGGTAATCCCGGCCACGGGCGTAAACCGATATCACCGCCTCACCGGGGCTAGCAATTCGATTCCACTCCGCGTCAATATCAAGATCGGGGGCGTAATTCATGGAGACGCAAACAACGCGCAAGGTGCCCGGCTGAAGCAGCTCTGGACTGGAGCGTAAGGCAGCATGGCGCTCCATAAAACCCATCTCACCGTGGTAGCCAGCCGCTAACCAGGCTCGTAAGCGCTCTGGTGCAAGCCCTAAATCGGTATCGGCAATCCGCAGGCGATCAAAACCCAATGCCAATGCCTCGCTATCGAGCCAAGCCCGAAAGTCAGGGTCTAGGATGGCATCCGGCGCAGCCAAATGATCGGCAGCAGGAATCGTTTTAGGCGCTATGGGCATTTACTGAATAAACTACGCTACACGTTAGACACACAAACAGATTCCCATTTGAAATCAATTAAAAGACATTGTAGGCAAGAAAGTGAAACAGCTGACCTAGCTAAGGCGCTTGGCAGCGTGCTGGCGCATTTTTTCGCAGACACTAATTCACCAGGGCAACATGTCAATATCGCCCTAGAAGGCAATTTAGGCGCAGGTAAAACGGCCTTTACGCGCTACCTGATTCAAGGCATGGGCTACGCTGGTAAGGTCAAAAGCCCAACCTATTCCCTTTGCGAGTCGTATCCGATTGCGTGCGGTAAACAAATTGCTCAGGCCTTTCATTTTGATTTGTACCGCATGCGCACCCCCCTCGAGTGGCAAGAAGCCGGTTTGGCAGAGCATTTTGATGCGCCCGGCATGTGCCTGATTGAGTGGCCAAAAAAAGCAGAAGGCACCCTTCCCGAGCTCGATCTACAAATTGCTATTACTGCCGGCGAACAAGAAACCGAACGGCAATTTGAGCTTAAAGCCCTGAGTGATTTGGGCTTAAAAATTCTTACCCAGCTGCAAGGCGATCTCCCCTAAAATCAGGGCCAATGGCAGCCAACCCCAACCCAACACGGCGTAAGCACCTCAAGGCATCGGCAACGACGCTGGGCTTTCTGTTTCTTTTTGGTAAGGCAGATATCGTTTTTGGCGCCACGATTCTGGGTGTCCGTGTGTGGCCATCCGAAGACTACACCCGCATCACCCTCGAATCCGATAGCGCCCTCAAAGTCAGTCACCAAATTCTGACGGGACCCGATCGCTTGGTTGTTGATGTAACTGGCTTGCAGCTCAATCCCACTCTGCGCGACTTGGTTGCCAAAGTGAAGCCCAATGATCCCTACGTGTCGCAAATTCGGGTGGGGCAATTTCAGCCCAATGTGGTGCGCTTGGTGTTTGATTTAAAAGAGCCGATTAAGCCGCAACTCTTCACTCTTGAGCCCGTTGCTGAATACAAATTCCGCTCTGTGTTTGATCTTTACCCCACAGCGCCGCCTGATCCTCTCATGCAGCTGGTTCGCAGCAGCGCAAAAAAAGAGCAGGCGCTTGAAAAAAAGAATGAAGAAGATCTGATTGCGCAGTTTGCCCATCGCCAAGATGCTCCGGTTGCGCAAGCCATTCCAGCACCCAAAGATAGTGCTGCCAGCCCACGCTTTAAGCGACTAATCACGATTGCCTTAGATCCAGGGCATGGCGGCGAAGACCCGGGAGCCATTGGCGCTCGAGGTAGTTATGAGAAAAACATCGTGCTATCAATTGCCAAACGCCTCAACGCCAAGATCGAAAACGAACCCAATATGCGGGCGTTTATGACGCGCGATGGCGATTACTTTGTGCCGCTCCATACTCGGGTGCGCAAAGCCCGCCAAGTAGGGGCTGACTTATTTGTCTCGATTCATGCCGATGCATTTATCCAGCCGCATGCCAGGGGCGCTTCTGTTTTTGCCCTATCGCAACAAGGCGCAACCAGCACCACCGCGCGCTGGATGGCCAACAAAGAGAATGCATCCGACCTGATTGGCGGTATCAACATCAAGACAACCGATACCCAAGTGGCGCATCTGCTTCTCGATATGTCGACCACCGCGCAAATCAAGGATTCAGTACAGGTTGGAAGCGCGGTATTGCAGCGCATTGGCGGATTTGCAGCCCTACATAAGCCCAAAGTAGAGCAAGCTGGCTTTGCAGTACTCAGAGCCCCAGATATTCCATCCATCCTCGTGGAAACCGCTTTTATTAGCAACCCAAAAGAAGAGGCAAAGCTCAATGATGAGGGCTATCAAGAGCAGATTGCAGAGGCGATTTTGCAGGGAATCAAGGACTACTTTGCCAAAAACCCCCCAGTGGCAAG
>JAIXPY010000070.1 GCA_027486025.1 Burkholderiaceae bacterium | reverse complement strand
ATGTACAAATACCATACCCCATCGGGCGATAAGAGTTGCGATGGCTTGGCGATGGCACTCCGAGCAGGTTTGGTATTGCGCGATATGGAGATGGTGCAGTTTCATCCTACTGGACTTTTGGCAGGGCCTGACACCCGCATGACCGGCACTGTTCTTGAAGAGGGCTTGCGTGGGGCGGGTGGATATTTGCTGAACGGCAATAAAGAGCGCTTTATGGGTAATTACGATTCTCGGAATGAGCGTGCAACGCGCGATATTGTCTCGCGCTCGATTAATTCTGAGATTCGGGAGGGGCGAGCAACACCCAATGGTGGTGTTTACATCCAGATGAGTCACCTCGGTCCTGATACTGTACGCAAATTGTTTAAAGGGATGGTTGAGCGCTGCGCTGATAGCGGTTTTAATTTAGCCGAAGACATAGTCGAAGTTGTTCCAACCGCCCATTACATGATGGGTGGTCTCGTATTCAGGCCGGATTGCAGTACCGATTTACCTGGCTTGTTTGCCGCCGGCGAAGACACGGGTGGGGTGCATGGTGCTAACCGCTTAGGTGGTAATGGCGTAGCCAATTCCACTGTATTTGGCGGTATTGCCGGCGATGTCATGGCCAAGTGGGTTGTCAATCAACCCTTGGCCCAGTGCAACATGGCAGAAGTGGCTGCAAGCATCAAAGCGCATGAAGCACCACTGGAGCGTGCGCCGGGTGATATTGAGCAAATCCGTGATGCGCTAGCTGAGGTGATGTGGAATGACGTTGGAATTTCGCGTAGCAAAGAAAGTTTGTACCGGGCTCGTACAAAGCTAGACGAGTTAGATCGCTCTCTAAATCAGATGGGCGTAGGTGATTTACAGCGTGCATATAATCTGACATGGCAAGACTGGATGAATTTACGTAATCTCATTTTGGTGAGCAAATCGGTTACAGAGGCTGCGATTTCCCGGGAAAATTCACGTGGCGCCCATTACCGTGAAGATTTTCCCGAGCCTGGCGACTTAGATACGTCCTACTTTACTGCGGTGAAGCTATCGAATGAGCAGTTACTGATTGAAAATAGACCGGTATTGTTTAATCGCGTGAAGCCCGGTGAAACTATTCTGGTTGAGGAATTGATTTAATTTCCGCTGAAAAACAGAAGGTAAATTATTTTAGAAATTCTGCAGCCCATACCGGTAACGCTTGCGGTACTCATTATCTTTTGCGCCTATTTTATATTCGGCGTATCTGGCTTTGGCTCATCCATAGTTGCCGTTCCTTTATTGGTTCAACTCTTTCCATTGACTACAGTCGTTCCCATGATGGTTTTAATGGATATTTGCGCTTCTCTCTATTTGGGCAGGAAATCCTCAAACGAGGCGGATAAAAAAGAGCTGCTTTGGCTTTTCCCGTTCACCTTGGTCGGTATGGTGATTGGTATCACCTTGTTGATCAACGCACCAAGCGAACCGTTGCTGGTTATTCTCGGAATATTTGCCGGGGTAAATGGCTTAAGAGTACTCACGAAGAAAAAAGTAGATCTACGTACACCGATTTCGAAGTGGTGGGCAATGCCATTTGGATTTTTTGGCGGCATCTTTACCGCATTATTCGCCACCGGGGGTGCAATTTATGCATCCTATCTGGAAATGCGCATGAGGGATCCGCGTATGCTCAGGGCAACCATGGCCTTTGCAATTTTAATTTTGACAGGGATGCGATTTGTATTCATGCTTGTATCGGAATTGCTCTTGCATGTAGACGTGATGTTGCTAGCGGTATGTATGCTATTGCCGATGATTGTTGGTTTATGGGCTGGCTCAAAAGTGCATAGCAAGCTGAGTAGCTCAAGCATTCTCAGAATTTATGGAAGTATTTTGCTGTTTTCAGGTGCGATGCTATTGCTAAGGGAGCTTCCTAAGTTAGTTCGGATTTTGTAAAACGACTTTGTTCGGATTCATAATGCAGTGCGGGTCTAGGCTGCGTTTGATCGAATGCATCAGATTCATCTCTGTTGTTGATTTACGCTCCAGCAGCTCTGTCACCTTGGCCTGACCAATGCCATGTTCTGCTGAAAATGAGCCTTGGTACAAATAGACCTGATCATGAACTACCTGATTGATTTCATTTCGTCTTCCCGGCAACAGGCTAGACGACTCTAGGCTTAGCCCTACTAGGTTGTAGTGCAGATTTCCGTCGCCAAGGTGCCCAAATACAATCATCTCGGTATCGGGCCACTTTTCCTTGAGTTTTAAATTAGTGCTGTCGATAAATACGGCCAGCTCTGAAATGGGAAGGGAAATATCATGCTTTATAACGTTCCCTAATTGCAGCTGGGCCTCTGGAATGGTTTCGCGAATTTCCCACATTGATTTTGATTGCTGTATTGATTCGGCTACGATGCCATCGACCATAAGAGAGGAGTCCATAGCATCCAGTAAGAGATTCTGAATTTCGAATCTAATTTTATCCTCGGTATCCATGCTGGAGAGTTCGATTAGTACGATCCAATCTACTGGATCTGCCAGCAGTTGCTGTGCCAATATAAATCGCTTAGATACCAATTCCATTGCGCGATTTGATATTAATTCAAATGCCGTTAGGTCGGCGCTACACCCCTTTTGCACTCGCTGTAATAGGGCAATGCTCGATGCAACATTATTCACTTTCACTAGGGCAGTGATCTTTGTTGTAGGCAGCGGGAAGACTTTTAAGGTCGCGGCGGTAATGATCCCGAGCGTCCCTTCTGATCCAATAAAGAGATCTTTTAATGAATAGCCAGTATTGTCTTTTCGTAGACCTCGCAGGCCATTCCAGATTTCGCCGTTTGCGGTAACCACCTCCAGCCCGAGAGTCAGGTCGCGCATATTTCCATATCGAAGCACTTGAACCCCGCCTGCATTAGTGGCTAGGTTTCCACCAATCGTGCAACTGCCTTCTGCTGCCAAGCTAAGTGGAAATAAGGTGCCATGCTCTAACGCTGCGTCCTGAACCTCCTTTAATATCGCTCCAGCCCCAACAGTGATAGTGGAGTTTTGAATGTCCACATCGGAAATCTGATTCAATCGATGCAATAAGATGATGACAGAATCGCCGGTGTTATCTGGCGTAGCGCCGCCGCACAAGCCGGTATTACCGCCTTGCGGCACTATTGATAGTCGATATGCATTGCAAATTTTGACGAGACTAGCAACTTCGACCGTGTTTCCCGGCTTTAAAACAGCAAGCGCCTTGCCTCTATAGCGCCTTCCCCAGTCCGTTAGGTAAGGCTCCTTGTCCTCATCTTTATCAAGCACGTATTGTTTTCCAATAGCGCTTTCAAATTCTGAAAGAACAGACTGAATGGGCATGTCTAATTTAGTTGCGTCGAATGCTTGGGGCCGGCACTCCATCGATCATGATGTTTAGGCATGACGGTAACTTGCTAGCGATTGCCCGATGCGCTGCTGGTAATACCTGTTCTTTTTCGGTGACCAGCTCTCCAAAACCACCAAAGGCAGCACAGACTTTTTCATAATGCGTTGGTAGTAATTCACAGCCGATGACACGGGCTTGACCATACTCTCTAATTTGGATTTGATGTTCGGCGTTCCAGCACGCGTCGTTACCAACAATTAACAAGAAGGGTAGCTGATAGCGGACCGCCGTATCAATTTCAGAGCTATGAAAGCCAAAGGTGCCATCACCCACAACTGAAACAACCGGGGCTCCTGGCCTAGCCAAACTAGCGGCCGTAGCAAATGGCAATCCCGCACCAATCGATCCAGCAACACCATTGATGACACGATTTGGTGCCTTTAAGCATGCTTGGGCCCACTGACCAATCTCGCCGCCATCACTCACTAAAACAGATTCGGGATGGCTATCTAAGATTGCCTGCAATGGTGCCAATGCTTGGGCTGGATGTAACTTATTTGGGCTGGAAGTTGCGTTGCTCCAGGCGGCAGGACGATAAGCGATTGCTGTATGAACCTCCGCTTGCCATTCACGCGCTGTGCTGGTTGTGAGTCCATTTAATTCGATGATGGCCTGGATGGCGCTATGCACATCGGTACATGTAGATAGTTGAAGTTTTGAGCCAACCGCTCTTTTGGTTCTATCAATCTCCGTTATTTCGGGGTCAATTTGAAAAAATACGCAATCTTGATTAAAGTTTGGCGCCATTCCAAATTTCAGAGTGAAGTCTAGCTTTTTACCAAGCAGCAAGATGCAATCGGATTGAGCAAGTACTTCAGAAAACGCTCCCAAGCAAGGATCCCCAATGCCCCTTGGGCTTTCCATGCCGATGACTGGGATGCCTAAAGAAGCCTCTAGGCTGGCTAACACTTTTCGGCCTGCCTGTGATTGCATCATCGGCCCCGTTAATACCAAGGGCCTCTTTGCTTTGAGTAATGCAGCAATCATTTCCTTAATTACGGGCTTGTCTGCCTTAATCGGAATTGGTTCAAAATCAGCTGCTTTTGGCATGGATGTGCCGCCATCATAGGCAGCATCTAACACATCTGAGGGGAGGCTAATGTGGACCGGGCCCGGCCTACCAGACTTTGCAATTGAAACGGCTTTTGCAAAATCGCTCGGTAGTTCGGATACGCTTTTGCAAACCCAAGATGCCTTTGTTAGCGGTGCAGCAATATCAACTTGCGCCATCTCTTGAAATGCACCCATTCCTAGTTGATTGATGGGTGCATGACCTGATAGTAGTACAAGAGGGGACTCGGCCATTCCTGCAGTGTAGAGCGCAGACACCGCGTTAGCGTGACCGGGACCGCCAGTAACCATAGCAATACCAATTTCTCCCGTGAGCCTTGCCCATGAGTCGGCCATATGAACTGCCGCAGCCTCATGTCGAGTGTGAATCAGTTTGATTTTCTGATCATACACAGCATCGAAAATGGGCATGATGTGATTGCCGGATAGGGTAAATATACTGCTTACTCCGGCAGTCTCCATTGACTCAACCAATGCATCGGCGCCACGTTTTATTTTGGTAGACATTGTTTACTCTTTAAAAATAACTGCTTGATGTTCAATTTTCTTATTGGATAAAAAAGCCACGACTTTCATCGTGGCTTTGACAGACTATTTTGCAAGGATTAATTGGCAGTTAAGTTACGTGCCTTGATTACCTTTTCCCATTTTGCAGATTCAGATGCAATTTGTGCCTCTAGTTCTTTGGTGGTGTTAAGAACTGGAGTAAGGCTATTAATTTCTAAGCTCTTCTGCATTGCTTCTGTTTTGACGGCTTTTACGGCCGCTTCATAAATCTTGTCTCTGATGATTTTTGGTGTGTTGGATGGCGCCATTAAGGCAAACCAGCCGACATTCTCAAATCCTGGCAGTGATGCCTCTGAAACAGTAGGTATGTTGGGAAGTTGGGTTAAACGTTTTGCACTGGTTACTGCTAGTGCTTGAATTTGACCGTTTCGAATGAAGCCAGTAGATGCTGGTACGTTGCAAGCGCAAAAATCAATTTGCCCGGCGACTAAATCGGTTAATGCTGCTGATTCGCCTTTATAAGGGATGTGGGTAGCATTGATTCCTGCGGCCGTAATGAAATTCTCTCCGGCCAAATGTACCTGACTACCGATGCCAGCTGATCCGAAATTCAGGTTTCTGGTTTTAGCTAAGGCGATCAGATCATTTAAGTTTTTTACGCCCAGCTTGGGATTGACAGAAATAATCATTGGACCGCTAGCTAGAGTGGTAATGGGCGAAAAATCTGTCCCATAATTTACGCTCATCTTTTTATACATGTATGGGTTTACTGTAAGCATGCTGCCAGAGGCCAATAAAAGCGTGTAGCCATCTGCTGGCGATCGCGCAACTGCCTCAGCCCCGATGTTTCCACCGGCACCACCACGATTTTCAACGATCACATTTTGTCCCAATACAGTACTCATTTGCTGAGCTAAGATGCGGCCCAAAATATCGGTCGTGCCGCCTGCCGCAAACGGTATGATTAACTTAATTGGCTTCGTTGGCCAGCTCTGGGCTTGTGCCATCGTACTGACGCCCGCAATTAGCATCAAACCAAACAGCTTGATGGCATTTCTTTTAATAAAACTAATCTGCTTCATAAACATGCGGCTCTCCTGTTGATTTAAATTCCAAAACTTTTATATTTTTGGCGCTTCTTTTCTACTTTTAACTTAATTATTAAACAATACAAGGAAAACATAAAAAAGACTTGGGTATTGCAAGACATCTAAATCATCTATATGATGTAGATATGTCATCTATTCTCATCTCTGAGTTCATTACAAGTCAAGCCCTAGAAACCCT
>JAIXPY010000042.1 GCA_027486025.1 Burkholderiaceae bacterium | reverse complement strand
CACAAGCCCCTTAACCTTATTTTTAACTTTAGAAGCTTCACATGACTAAACGCGCACTTCGTAATATTGCAATCATCGCCCACGTTGACCACGGTAAAACTACCTTAGTGGATCAATTGTTGCGCCAATCTGGCACCTTCCGCTCCAATGAAAAAATGACCGAGCGGGTTATGGATTCGAACGATCTTGAAAAAGAACGTGGCATTACGATTCTGTCCAAAAACTGTGCAGTCGAATACGACGGCACCCACATCAACATCGTTGACACACCAGGCCACGCTGACTTCGGCGGTGAGGTAGAGCGCGTTCTCTCGATGGTTGATGGCGTTCTCTTATTAGTCGATGCGGTTGAAGGCCCGATGCCACAGACTCGCTTCGTGACTAAAAAAGCCTTGGCCTTGGGCCTTAAGCCAATCGTCGTGATCAACAAAGTAGATCGTCCAGGTGCGCGTTGCGATTACGTCATTAACGCCACGTTTGAGTTGTTCGACAAATTGGGTGCCTCGGAAGAGCAGCTCGATTTCCCAATCATTTACGCTTCTGGCTTAAATGGCTATGCCGGCAATTCAGAAGACGTTCGCTCGGGCGATATGCGTCCCTTGTTTGATGCGGTTCTCAAGAATGTGCCGATGCGGGATGATGATCCAGACGGCCCATTGCAGTTCCAAATCTCCTCGATTGATTACAACAGCTATGTCGGCAAGATCGGCGTCGGCCGTATTAATCGTGGCCGTGTGAAGGCGGGCATGGAAGTGATTTGCATGAATGGCCCAGAGGGCGTTCCTTTTAAAGGCCGTGTGAATCAAGTACTGAAATTCAAAGGCCTAGAGCGTGAAGTAGTAGAAGAAGCGGTAGCAGGTGATATTGCGTTGATCAACGGTATTGAAGATCTGGCCATTGGTACCACCATTTGTGCGGTGGATAAGCCTGATCCATTACCTATGCTCAAAATTGATGAGCCTACTTTAACCATGAACTTCATGGTGAATACCAGCCCACTCGCTGGTCGAGAAGGAAAGTTTGTTACCAGCCGTCAGATTCGGGAACGTTTAGACCGTGAGCTCAAATCCAATATGGCTTTGCGCGTGCGCCAAACCGACGACGACACCGTTTTTGAAGTTTCTGGCCGCGGCGAGCTGCATTTAACGATCTTGGTCGAGACGATGCGCCGTGAAGGCTATGAGATGGCAGTATCCCGTCCACGCGTGGTGTTCCATGAAGAAAATGGCGTCAAGATGGAGCCGTTTGAGAACTTGACAGTTGACATTGAAGACACCACCCAAGGTGCTGTCATGGAAGATTTGGGTAAGCGTAAGGGCGAGTTGCTTGATATGGTGAGCGACGGTAAAGGCCGCACACGACTGGAATATCGCATTCCGGCGCGTGGCCTGATTGGTTTTCAGGGTGACTTTATGACCATGACCCGTGGTAATGGTTTGATGAGCCACACCTTTGATTGCTATGCACCAGCAAAAGATGGCGTATTAGGTGAGCGCCACAACGGCGTATTGATTAGCCAAGATGACGGTGAAGCTGTTGCCTATGCGATTTGGAAACTGCAAGACCGTGGCCGCATGTTTGTGAAGCACGGTGACCCTGTGTACGAAGGCATGGTCATTGGTATTCATAGTCGCGATAACGACTTAGTGGTTAATCCGATTAAAGGTAAACAGCTGACTAACGTACGCTCTTCGGGTACCGATGAAGCCGTTCGCCTCGTAACACCAATCGATCTGACTTTAGAGTACGCAGTCGAGTTCATTAGCGACGATGAGTTGGTTGAAGTAACCCCCAAGAGCGTTCGTGTTCGCAAGCGTTACTTGAAGGAGCATGAGCGTAAAAAGGCATCACGCGATTAAGTTGCGCTGATCGATAGTAAAACCACCTTCGGGTGGTTTTTCCTTATTTATTCTCTAAATTACTTCATATGTTGCCATCCATAGAACACCGTCTCGCTGCTGAATTATCTGCAAAGCCCAATCAAATTACTGCCGCTATTGGATTAATGGATGAAGGTGCTACGGTGCCATTTATTGCACGCTACCGTAAAGAGGTTACTGGTGGGCTGGATGATGTTCAGTTGCGCTTATTGGAAGTGCGCTTGGCGTATTTGCGCGAGTTAGAGGAGCGGCGCTTAGTCATTATTGCTTCGATTGAAGAGCAGGGAAAAATGAGCCCCACATTGCTTCAGCAGTTGATGGAGGCTGAGGATAAAACCCGCCTTGAGGATTTGTATTTGCCATACAAAGTGAAGCGCAGAACAAAAGCACAAATTGCACTAGAGGCAGGCTTGGCAGAATTAGCAGACGCCCTGTTGCAAAACCCACAATTAAATCCAGAAGAAGAGGCAGCAAAGTACCTCAAGCCAGCCTTTACGTCGGATCAAGGGGAGAATCCTGGTGTACCCGATGCAAAGGCAGCGCTAGATGGTGCGCGTCAGATTTTGATGGAGCGATTTGCTGAAGATGCGAGCTTATTGCAATTGCTGCGCCTTTATGTCCAAGAGCATGGCATCGTGGAATCAAAAGTGATTGCAGGCAAGGAAGAAGAGGGTGAAAAGTTCCGAGACTATTTTGACTATGCTGAGGCTGTACAGGCGATACCCTCGCATCGTGCCCTAGCCTTATTTCGGGGGCGGCGCGAGCAAATTCTGATGGTGTCCTTGCGCCTAGACAGTGAGGCCGAGCGACCCAAGTGGGACGCCCCACTTAATCCCTGTGAAGCTCGCATTGCCCAACATGTTGGCATAGCGCAGCAGGGACGACCAGCTGATCAGTGGCTTGCTGATACCGTACGCTGGACTTGGCGGGTTAAGAGCGCATTGCACCTGGAGTCCGAACTCATGGGCGCATTGCGCGAGCGCTCTGAGACCGAGGCAATTCAGGTCTTTGCTCGCAACCTAAAGGACCTCTTGTTGGCTGCGCCAGCCGGTCCAAAAGCCACAATAGGCCTGGATCCCGGGATGCGCACCGGTGTCAAGGTGGCAGTAGTTGATTCCACGGGCAAAGTGCTAGATACCGCTGTTATTTACCCACATCAGCCGCGTAATGATTGGGATGGATCACTGCATACATTGGCGGGTTTAATCGACAAGCACCAGGTCACCTTAATCTCAATTGGTAACGGCACTGCTTCGCGCGAAACTGACAAGCTAGCTCAGGAATTGATCAAGCTCAAGCCAGGCCTTGGATTACAGAAAATGGTGGTCTCAGAAGCTGGTGCGTCGGTTTACTCTGCCTCAGAGTATGCGTCCAAGGAGCTGCCGAATATGGATGTTTCCCTCAGGGGTGCCGTTTCGATTGCGCGCCGATTGCAGGATCCCCTGGCTGAATTAGTAAAGATTGATCCGAAGTCTATTGGCGTTGGCCAGTATCAGCATGATGTTATGCAGTCGCAACTAGCGCGCTCACTTAATGCAGTGGTAGAGGACTGCGTGAATGCCGTTGGCGTGGATGTTAATCTGGCCTCTGCACCTTTGCTGGCGCGTGTTTCAGGCTTATCCACCGCTGTTGCAGAGAGCCTGGTTGCCTACCGTGATAGCCACGGGCAATTTCAGTCTCGCTTGGATTTGCGCCAGGTGCCGCGATTTGGAGAAAAAACCTTTGAACAGGCCGCTGGATTCTTGCGCGTGATGAATGGCAGCAATCCGCTGGATTCTTCGGCAGTGCATCCCGAGTCCTATCCGCTGGTGGAAAAAATTCTAGCGAAGATTAAGAAAAGCATGAAAGAAGTGCTAAGCGATCCCGGCGCACTGGCATCCATACAGCCTGAATTATTTGTCGATGCAAAATACGGCATACCTACGATTGTGGATGTATTAAAAGAGCTGGAGAAGCCAGGGCGAGATCCCCGCCCGGAATTTACGACTGCTGCCTTCAAAGAAGGCATCGAAAAAATCAGCGATCTTTCAGTTGATATGGTGCTTGAGGGAATAGTGACTAACGTCGCTGCTTTTGGCGCATTTGTCGACATTGGCGTTCATCAAGATGGCTTGGTGCACATTTCTGCGCTTTCAAATACATTTGTAAAAGATCCCCATACGGTTGTAAAAGCGGGGCAGGTAGTCCGAGTCAAAGTCCTTGAGTTGGATGAAAAGCGTAAGCGTATTGCATTGACGATGCGCTTAAATGAGACATCTAATGTGCCTGTAAAGGATGCGCATTCTGATCGTCGGCGCACTGGCAGTACTAAGCCACGCACTGAAAAGTTATCACCAAGCCGACAATCTCCTCCCCCTGTAAATAGCGCAATGGCAGCTGCCTTTGGGAAGCTTGGTAAGAAATAAATGCACGATCATGTTGTAATACGGACTAGATAAAAATACTATGCCAGCTGATCAGAGCCACTTGCATGCAATGCAAAAAAATCCCACTTTAGGTCATAAGCGCTTGGCGGTTGCCCCCATGATGGAATGGACCGATCGGCACTGCCGATCCTTTCATCGGCAGCTATCCAAGCAGGCTGTTCTGTATACCGAAATGGTGACCACCGGTGCATTGCTGCATGGTGATGTGCCGCGCCATTTGGATTACTCAAGCGAGCAGCACCCAGTAGTGCTGCAACTGGGGGGTAGTGAGCCAGCGGATCTGGCAAAAGCTGCAGCCTTGGCAGCTCAATGGGGCTATGACGAAATTGATCTTAATTGCGGCTGTCCTTCCGAGCGAGTACAGCGCGGGGCCTTCGGTGCTTGCCTGATGGCAGAGCCGCAATTAGTTGCCGATTGCGTTCGAGCGATGCGAGCAGCATGCGATTTGCCCATCTCGGTGAAGCACCGCTTGGGTCTTGATCACATGGATGCCAGTCTGCACCAAAAAGACTACCAATTTGCCTTGGATTTTATGATGGCCGTTGCCGATGCTGGCGCTCATCAGGTCACCATTCATGCACGTAATGCCATATTGAAGGGCCTTTCCCCCAAAGAGAACCGCAGTAAGCCCCCATTGCACTATGCCGTGGCAGCGCAATTGCGCTTGGATCTCCAAAAGCAATTTCCAAATGTGGCTGTTCTACTCAATGGCGGCCTGGAGAACAACGATCAAATTGCGGGCCATTGGCATGACTTTGATGGCTTTATGGTGGGTCGTGCTGCCTATCACTTTCCGGCGATGTTGCTCGGCTGGGATGACTTGCTCGAGACCAATGGAGAGGCTGCAGGCTATCTCTTTAGCGAGTCGGAGTGGCATCGCGTGCAAATTGGTTTGGTGCATCAAGTATGGCGCTGGTTTGATGAATGCCAGAGCAAGGGCAAACTGTTTTATATCGGCGCCTTTACCCGGCACATACTAGGCTTGGCCCATGGCAGGGCGGGCTCACGCTATTGGCGTCAGCGCCTATCGGATCACCATGCCTTGGCTAAGGTTCAGAGCAAAGCGGCGATTGCCGACTTTTTTCTCGAGGCGAGTTTGGAGCTAGGGGACTGGGCTGCATTTGAGATGGGTACTGCCTCGGCGGAAAATTCATGAGTGCTGTGCAAAACCCGGGCGCCGATCTCGAGCTGGAGATCACTCCAGATTACCAATTGGCGCTGGATGCAGTCGAGCGCGGCGATCCCTACATCTT
>JAIXPY010000194.1 GCA_027486025.1 Burkholderiaceae bacterium | reverse complement strand
AGCGGCTAGCAAATACAGAATGCCGCTTCAAAAAGTCGATTTGATGATCAAACGAGGCCATACCGAATCATAGCTATTCTTGAGTGGGGTGACGGATAATAGGGTTTATGTTTGGAAACTTTCCCCTCGGGCCCTTGCTGCGCAGCATGAAAAGCGGCATTGCTCAGATTCATTGGTCGCTTTGGCTGGTCCGCCTACTTAAGGTAATGGCTGTCGTTGCTGCACTTGCAGTGGCCTTGCATTTTGGGGTCCGCTACCTTGTTTGGCCGCAGATTGAAAAATCTAAGCCAACCCTAGAAAAGCTGATGGGATCCCGACTGGGCGTTACGGTCACCATGGATGATGTGCGCGTCAGCTGGGATGGCCTGCGACCTGCATTTGAAATCGATGGATTGCGGTTTTATGCTCAGAACGCAGACAAGGTCAGCGGCCCAACAAAAAATTTGCCTGCGCTGGCAATCCAATCTATATCGGGCGAACTCAGCCTGCTGTCCTTTTATCACCTTACTCCGTATTTTCAAAAGCTGACTGTCAGTAATGCTGAGCTCACTGCCGAGCGCAATCAAACTGGGATCATTTCGGTTGCCGGTATTGCGCTTGATCCAAATGAAAGTGGTCATGCAGGTAGTGATTGGCTCTTGGCGCAAAACGCTATTCAGCTAAACAATGCGGTGATTCAGTGGCGGGATCACGAGAAGAAAAAATTAGATACCGATATTCGCATTGAGTCCCTCGCTATTTCCAGTGGTCTGCGCGATCACCTGATTGACTTAGTGGCTTATCTGCCAGGCGATCCAAGCCCAGTGCGCTTGAGCGCAGACTTTAAGCACGGCATCGGTGGCGAGCCCGGCAATTGGCGCAACTGGAGCGGGCAATTTACCTGGGATTTTAAGGGGCTCAACCTCAATCGCTTGGCGCTTGACTTTAAGCTACCTCTACCTATGCTCGAAGGTATTCTGGAGTCACGTGGTTTTGTAAGTCTCAATAAGGGCAGACTAAATGGCGGCGATGCCCTGCTCTTTGCAGATGACTTACGCGTTCAGTTTAAACAGGAGCGCGATCTGTTGGAGTTTGGTCGACTCGAGGCAGAAATTCAGGAAAGCTCTAAAGGAAAAGTGGTTTCTGTAACTAGCAAGAAACTAGCATGGCGGGATTTTGGGAGCCCTAAAAACTCCCCTCTGAAACAATTAAGTCCGATGTCGTTTTATTGGACTCCGACGAAAGCCGGTGAAGAAATCCGGGAGTTTGGCTTTGCATCCCCGCGCATTAGTGTTGATGACGCCACCTTATTTGCGCTCAATCTACCGTTACCCAATAAACTGCATCGCATCATCGCCAGCTCAAAGGCAAGCGGACTGCTCGAGAACGTCGATATCCAGTGGTCTGAAAAAACCTCTGCCCTACCGCTACCCAAAACCTGGTTACCCAATGCCAATTTGGCCCTGTCGATCAATGCAGACTTAAGCAATTTTCGCTTCCTAGGGCCCCGCAATGTTTTGCCCAGCGTAACCAACCTAACGGGCCGACTGGAGACCAACGAAAAGCAAGGTAGCCTGATATTGAACTCCCCCAATCTTGAGCTTGATATCAGCGGATTTTTAGCGGATCCAAAACTCAAGCTCGAGACCGCAAAAGGTCGGATTGAATGGCAAAAGGTCAAGGGGCAATGGCAGATCAGCGGAAAGGACCTTGCATTTAGCAACCCCGATGTTAGCGCATCCTTAGCTGCCAACTACCTCTTTGGCGACCCCAAACAAAGCGATTCACTGACCCTGAATATGCAATTTGAGCGCGCCACGCTGACGCAAGTGCATCGCTATCTTCCAGTAGAAATGGATCGCGATGCGCGAACCTACCTGAGTAAGGCATTTGCTGGCGGTGAAGTACAAAAAGGCAGTCTCTTTATTAAAGGGGATCCCAATCAAATTCCCTACTCCGTGCAATACCCCGGGGAATTCACGCTCAATCTACCGATCAAAAACACTACCTTCAGTCCAGTACCAACTCTTCCTGCCAGCCAGGGCAGCTGGCCCGCATTTACCAATATCAGCGGCGCAGTAATAATGAAAGAGGCGGCGCTAAAAGTGCAAGTCGATAAGGCAAACTACCAAAACGTTCTTTTGCAATCGATTCAAGCCACGATCAATGATGTCACGGCCAACAATTCAGAGGTTAGAGTAAAGGGCTCTGCTAGCGGTGATTTGAACGAGTTCCTGGACTACATTAAACCTACGCCTATTTTGCATAAGCGGCCCTCGGTTGCGCAATTGCTAAATGTCAGCGGCCCTGCGGATTTAAGCGTCGATTTAGCAATCCCTCTATCGGGGTCAAAAGATCCTGATCTCGATATTCGCTTAACTTTATTGGGCAATCAAATACAGTGGTCTGACTTTCCGCCGCTGCTCAATACCAAAGGCAGCTTACGAATACGCGATGACTTTCCGATGCCAGAAACAATCCGCGCCGACATTTTGGGCGGTAGCGTCCAGGTGACTAGCCAGTCACCTGGCGGATCGGAAAAACTACTGACGATCGCTGGCGGTATTAATACGAATGAACTCAAAAAACACCTGTTAGATAAAAGTGATTCGACTTTTGCTCCTGTCTTAAACGCAATGACGGGCAAGATTAATTATGATGGCCAAGTCCGTGTAGACAAATCGAATATCGATAGCAATATCCGCTTTAATCTCAATGCATTTGGCTTAAATGCCCCAGAGCCTTTCAACAAGGTAGTCAATGCCCCTCTTACTGCTCGCCTGAATTTAAAAAGCAACCCAGATCAAAAAAGTGGGGGCAACATACTGAGTTGGTCCGGCCAAATTGGTGAGCGTATTTTTATGCAAGGCAACTCTGCTACTGGGAGTCCAGTACGGCAAGCCTACGGCATTGGCCAGCCAGCCACCTTGCCTCAAAATGGCATCGCTTTTGGGATCAATGCCAATGAGCTTGATCTCGATGCCTGGCATGCATTTCTAAAACCAACGGTAGCAATTGAAACGACAAGAAAAAAAGAGGGCGAGTCTAGCTCAGCAAAATTCTCCGAAGCCAATGTGCCAGTAGAAATCACTGCTCAAGTAAAAAAACTGACGCTACTCAATCGCCACTGGTCTGACCTGCAATTCAGTGCAAATCAAAAAGACGCGCAACTACAATTACAAATTACATCCCCACAGGTAGCAGGGCAAATTCAGTGGCAAGGTAAGAAAAAAATGGATGTTGCGGGGCAACTCAGCGGCAAGCTAAGCGCCCTACGCATTCCGGAAACCATCGGGCCTGCCACCGCCATCAATCCGGGAACCAAGCAACAAGATCCGGTTCAAATATCGGTAGGAGAATTGCCCAACATTAATGTTGCCATCGAGGACTTTCAATACGGTGACAAGTCCCTCGGGAAGGTAAATCTAAAAGCGACTCGCTCGCCCACGGCATTGATTATTAACAATCTGCAAGTGAGTAATCCGCAAGACACTACTATCATTAGTGGGGCTTGGCGCAGCAGCGATGGCACCCAAA
This sequence comes from Burkholderiaceae bacterium, assembly GCA_027486025.1. GTDB lineage: Bacteria > Pseudomonadota > Gammaproteobacteria > Burkholderiales > Burkholderiaceae > Polynucleobacter. The sequence goes on along the minus strand of JAIXPY010000194.1, from coordinate 1,720 downwards.
AAGAGCGGACTGAGATTGATGTCACGATGGCGATTGCAGATCTTGGCCCGATTGCCGCCCGCTGGGGCAACCCCAAATCAATTGAGGGCGGGGATGGCAAGATTAGCGGAAAGCTAGCATGGCATGGCTCAGCATTTCAGCCTCAACTTGAAACGCTAGATGGCAAGATCAATGTTGCGCTTGAAAAAGGTCGCCTCCTAAAGGTGGATACCACTGCCGCTAAATTATTTAGTGTACTTAGCCTGCAAAGTCTCTTACGCTTTGCTACGCTGGATTTACAAGGCAGCCTTGGAACGGTGGTATCGCAAGGCACTGCCTTTAAAACTATTACGGGTGATTTTGCAGTCAACAACGGTATTGCCAAAACCGATAACTTTTTAATGCAGCTTGATCAGGCCCGCGTTGCCATGGCCGGCCTAATTGATGCTCCAAAAGAAACGCAGGATTTACGCATTACGGTTTTTCCTAGCATTGATGCGACCTCGGGCGCCTTAGCGGTATTTGCGATCAATCCGATTGCTGGGCTAGGCGCCTTAATTGGTCAATACCTGGTAACCAATCGAATCAATAAGGCAATGCAATCCGATTATTTAGTACAAGGCTCTTGGACGGACCCCGAAATCATCCCCCTCAACCAGCAGGGGCAGCCCTTAGATCCCAAGGTGCTCGACGGCATTCGTACGAAAGGCTTACTAAAAGAACAGGTCAAGCCAAGCGCGCCGAGCTCAAGCGCTCCTGCACCCACTAGCGGCCAAAGTGCCATTGAGTCTTTCTCTGGCTCTGGTGTAATCGCAACCCCCAATTAAAGTTAAGCAGTACGATTGACGTATTCCTATTTTTAACGGATTCCGCTTATGTCCGAACTGCGTGTTTGCTCGATTCAGATGGTGTCTACGCCGCTGCTTGCAGAAAATCTCGATCGGGCAGCGTATTGGGTGGCTGAGGCTGCTGCAACTGGTGCCAAGCTTGTTCTGCTACCAGAATACTTTTGTCTGATGGGTTTAGCCGATACCGATAAGGTGAGGGCCAGAGAAAAACTAGGCCGTGGCCCCATTCAAGAGCGTTTGTCCAGTCTTGCAAAACAACATGGTATTTTTTTAGTTGCCGGCACCATTCCACTGGAGTGCAGCGACCCAAACAAGGTACTCAACACCAGCTTAGTATTTAATCCAGATGGCGTACAAATTGCGCGTTACGACAAAATCCATTTGTTCGGATTTCAGACAAGCGAAGAGCGCTATCAAGAATCAGAAACGATTGCGCCTGGAGATCAACCTGGGAGTCTGTCGATTTCGGTCGCGGGAGTGGATTGGCGCTTTGGCTTAAGCGTCTGTTACGACTTGCGCTTTCCTGAACTGTATCGTGCAATTGGATTGGTGGATTGCCACCTGATTCCAGCTGCCTTTACCTACACTACTGGTAAAGACCATTGGGACATCTTATTGCGCGCTAGAGCGATTGAAAACCAATGCTATGTCTTGGCATCGGCTCAAGGAGGCCTTCATCAGAATCAGCGCCGCACCTGGGGCAATACGATGCTGATTGACCCATGGGGCCAGGTTGTTAGCGTTCTGGATCAAGGTGAAGGCCTAGTACACGGCCTTCTGAGCAAAGAACGGTTAAACGCGGTACGCTCTAAATTACCTGCACTACACCACCGCACAATGTGATTTTTTGAAAGACACTGCATTTATGAATGATGTTCACATGCCGACTGATT
>JAIXPY010000005.1 GCA_027486025.1 Burkholderiaceae bacterium | reverse complement strand
TGGCGGAAGCTGTGAGATTCGAACTCACGGAGGACTTTCATCCTCGCCAGTTTTCAAGACTGGTGCATTCAACCGCTCTGCCAAGCTTCCTTTTATTGCGCCCTCAATTATAAGGAAGTTCAAGCACTCAGCCTAAAGTAGGCTTTCTGGACTTATTCTGCCCGAATCAGGCCGTCTAGGTGCTTGGCGATTGCTAAAGACGAGGTCAGGCCGGGCGACTCAAAGCCGTAGAGGTTGTATAGACCTGCTAATCCATGGGTACTGGGAGTATCAAATACAAAATCGCCCGCAGGGGCCCCTGGAGGCACGATCTTGGCCCGTACGCCGGAATAGTCTGGCATCAATGTGCCATCTTTTAAGCCTGGCCAATAGCGCCGTACGGCCGCATAAAAACCATCCCCACGCCGCGGGTCGACCGAGTAATCCACCTCCGCTTCGGCTGCAATGTCGAGCCACTCCACATCAGGGCCAAACTTGGCTTGACCCGCCATGTCCAGTGTCAAATGAACACCCAGCCCGCCTGGCTCGGGTATGGGGTAAATTAAGTGCCGAAATGGCGACTTACCACTCAAGGAAAAGTAATTGCCTTTAGCAAAGTAAGCGCGTGGGATATGCACTGGGTCAAGCCCCTCGATTGCGGCAGCGACCTTAGGCGCGCTCATCCCGGCGCAATTAATCAAGAGCGTGGTCTCAATTTGCATTGCCTCTTGCCCGCCAATCTCCAGCTGAAATCCACCGCCATTGAGGGCGGTAGCGCGCAGCAAAGGCGATTGATATGCCACCATGCCGCCTGCGTCCTCAAAACCACCCAAGAGGGACAACATATACCCATGGCTATCCACAATCCCGGTTGATTTGGAGTGAATGGCTGCGACGCATTGCAACTGCGGCTCTAGGGCAATCGCCTCTTTGCTACCAATCATCGAAATGCCTGGCACTTCATTTTCTTGCGCGCGGTGCTGCAAGGCTCGCAGATCATCCAGCTGGCTATCGTCTGCAGCCACAATCAATTTGCCGTATTGCTGGGTGCCTACTTGGTGGCTCCGGCAATATTCATAAAGCATGCGATTACCGGCGACGCATAAGCGGGCTTTTAAGGAGTTTTTGGGGTAATAAATGCCCGCATGAATGACCTCACTGTTGCGGGCGCTGCTGATGGTGCCAAACGCAGACTCACGCTCAAGCAAAATGGTCTCTTTGCCTTGCAATGCCATTTCGCGGGCAATCGCCAAACCTACTACGCCTGCGCCAATCACAACGCAATCCAGCCGCTCCATTCTGTTTTCCTAACTCAATTTGAGGTGTGTTTCTGTTTTTATGCCATAAATCGTACCATTTTCAAGGATTTAGCGAATTTCCCTACCCTTCTTGATAAAATCTGTAAATGCTTTTACAACCCAGTTCCATATCTGAAAACAGCCATACCGCAGTCAATGTTGTACTCGATACTGCCTATCAAGGAATTGATAGTGCAACTTGGGCCCACTTGTTTAAAGAAGCGCGCCAATCCAAGCTCGATCAGTTCATAGCCGATCTGTTTGCAGGTAAACACATCAATGTCAGCGAGAATCGCCCTGCCCTGCACTCGGCATTACGTAATCTCCATAAAACCCCGGTACTGATTAATGGCAAGGATGTGATGCCAGCCGTGGCCGCTGTCTGGTCCCGTATTGAAACTCTCTGCTCCCAGTGGGAAGGCGTGACCGATGTGATTCATATTGGCATTGGCGGCTCTGACTTTGGTCCCCGCTTGGCCATCGAAGCCCTCGCCCACGTGCCTGGCATTTCCAGTCGCGGCATGCGCATGCATTTCTTAGCGAATATTGATACTGCTGAGTTAGCGCGCATCGCGGCACGTGCCGAAGCAAAGAGTACCCGCGTGATTATTGTTTCCAAGTCATTCACAACTCTGGAAACCACCATGAATGCCAAGGCAATTGTGGCTTGGCTAAAAGACAGTGGTTGCAATCAAGCTCAAATTACCGATGCCTTGTATGCGGTCACTGCCAATGTCTCGGCTGCCAGTGCATTTGGCATTGCCGAACAGAACATCTTCCCGTTTTGGGACTGGGTAGGCGGTCGCTACTCCGTTTGGTCCGCAGTTGGCCTCCCAATTGCCTTGCAGTACGGCTTTGATACCTTTCGGGAATTTTTAGCGGGTGCCGAGGCAATGGACCTGCATTTTAAGAAAGCGCCCCTCGAAGACAATCTACCGGTCATCATGGCGCTTGCTCTGCTGCATCAGCAAAAGACCCACGGCATTCACTCGTATGCGGCCATCCCCTACGCCGATGCCTTGGATTGGTTTCCAAAATGGTTGCAGCAGCTCGATATGGAGAGTAACGGCAAGAGTGTCGATCGCGATGGCAAGCCGGTTGCGTTTTCATCACCCGTTGTCTTTGGTAGTGCCGGTAGCAATGCGCAGCATTCCTACTTTCAGATGCTGCACCAAGGCACTGAAATCATTCCGATTGATTTCATTGCTGTGCGTGAGCCCATGAGCGATCGCCCTGAAGCTGTGACCCATCACCGCATTTTGCTATCAAACTGCTTGGCACAGGCGCAGGCCTTAGCCAACGGAAAAGCGGCGATTAATCCGAATGATGTTTACCCCGGTCAGCGTCCGAGCAACCTACTCCTATTACCCAAGCTCAATGCCTTCTACTTGGGCGCCTTACTGGCTCTATATGAGAACCGCGCAGCTAGCCTTGGCGCCCTATGGAATATCAATAGCTTCGATCAGCCTGGCGTCGAATATGGCAAGGTCTTAGCCAAGCCGATTGAGAAGGCCCTAGCGAGCCATGCAAATGATATTGTTGCGAGCGAACACATTGATGCCGTGACTGCTGCACGCATTAATTTTTTGAATTCCTAACCATTTTTAATACACCATAGCCAGGACTCGAAGTGCAACTCTCCCCTTCCATATTTAAAGCTTACGATATTCGCGGCATTATTGATCAAACCTTAGATCCCTCTATCGCCAAATTAATTGGACAAGCCTTTGGTACCGAGATGCGTGCACTTGGTGAAAGCGATATCGTCATCGGTCGTGATGGCCGCCTATCCGGTCCTAGCTTGATTGAAGCATTAACAGAAGGCCTGCTCTCTACTGGTATTAATGTGATTGACCTTGGTATGGTTGCTACGCCGATGGTCTACTTCGCCGCTAATCACACCCTGAATGGTAAGACGCCCAAATCCGGCATCATGATTACCGGTAGTCATAATCCCCCGAATTACAACGGCTTCAAGATGGTTTTGGGAACGGCTGCGATTTATGGTGAAAAGATTCAGGAATTACGTAAACGCATTGAGGCTAAGCAATTTGCTAGCGGTCAAGGAACGAGAAGCACCTTTGATATTTTCCCGATGTACCTCAACTACATTGTGGGTGACATCAACATTACTCGGCCGATGAAAATTGCCGTCGATTGCGGTAATGGTGTTGGTGGCGCATTTGCAGGCAAGTTGTTTCGAGCTTTAGGCTGTGAAGTAGAAGAACTGTTTTGTGAGGTGGATGGACATTTCCCGAACCATCATCCCGATCCTGCACACATTGAGAATCTACAAGACCTAATTAAAAACCTCCAGACAACCGATAATGAATTGGGCCTTGCTTTTGATGGGGACGCCGATCGTTTGGGTGTAGTCACTAAAGATGGTCAAGTGATCTTCCCAGATCGCCAAATGATGCTCTTTGCGAAAGATGTTTTATCGCGCAACCCCGGCGGTCAGATTATTTATGATGTGAAATGCACCCGCAATCTAGCCACCTTTGTGAAAGCCCATGGTGGCGAACCCATTATGTGGAAAACCGGCCATTCTTTAGTGAAGGCCAAGCTCAAAGAAACCGGTGCCCCGCTGGCGGGCGAAATGAGTGGCCATATTTTCTTCAAAGACCGCTGGTTTGGCTTTGATGATGGCCTCTACACTGGAGCGCGCTTGCTCGAGATTCTCAGCAAAGAGAAAAATCCCAGCGACGCCCTAAATCATTTACCGAATGCGATCTGTACCCCAGAGTTACAGCTCGCTTGTGCTGAAGGTGAGCCCTTTGCCATTTTGGAACGCATTAAGGCAAATGCCAAGTTCCCCACTTCTGAATCAATCAACACGATTGATGGTGTGCGGGTGGAATACGCCGATGGCTTCGGTCTTGCTAGACCATCAAACACTACCCCAGTGGTAGTCATGCGCTTTGAGGCCGATAGTGATGCGGCGATTGCGCGCATTCAGACGGAGTTTAAGAATGCGCTGTTAGCAGCTAAGCCGGATGCCAAGCTGCCGTTCTAGTTATTAGTAAAATTACTGTTCACCAACATAGTTTATAGATTACTTTTTGTTACCTTAGCTGATTTAGCGCCCCATTTAGGCAGACACCTTCTGGCGTGTCTTGGTTCTTTTCTTTACCAAGGCATTGAGTTCGATATCAATCCCCTCATTTCTTTGAATCACATGGATTACTTGAAAAAAGTTTTCCATGGTGGGGTTGCCTGAGGGAGCCAGCATACGATGCAGGCTTTTACTCGGCTTGTTTAATGCTTGAGCCAAACCCTCAAAACCAATGGTTGAATTTACGAGGTCCCTGAGTAAGGCTTTACCAAGATCAGTATCACCCTCAAAAAAGGCGGAGAGCGCCTCTTCAAATAGGGCTGCTGCAAAAGCAGGATCACGCTCAATGCGCGCCTTGACGGTATCTTTAAATAATTTAGTTAATGGCATTTTTAGTTCCTTTTTCTTTTCGAGCGCGTTGCTTTCTACTGCTGTCGAAACTTTTCCAAGCCAGCTTTGCTGCATCAATCGCTTTTTGCTGCCCCCTTTTACTGCTGCCGCCCAACAAGAGCAGAAGAATCTCTTTTTCCTTACGGAAATACACTCGATAGCCCGGTCCATAATCAATCTTAATTTCAGACAAGCCATCTCCAATTGGCTCGACATTGGAATGGTTTCCCAACTCTACCCGAGTCATATAAACCCGAACCTTTGCTGCAGCTACGGCATCCAAGGCATCAAACCATGTTGAAAACGGTGAGCGTCCATTTGCATCCACGTACTCGGTAAATTCAATATTTCTAGACATCGTTAATGGTAACATATAAGTTACCTATACCTATTTACTTTTGGAGTGCTGGCTCTGCGCCAGCTGCTTTCAAGCTCACTCCAGAGCGGATTAGTCCTAGATGGAGGCATCTTTGCGGCGAGTATTGCTGCTGGGCGGTGACGTAGAAATGCTTGGCTCGGTTTGGCAGCTTTTGTTGTTGGCTATCTCAACCAAAGCACGCTCGATGGTTCGGTTTGCCTACTGACGTCGAGTGCCCAATTTTGGGAGGCTATTTTTTGGGCATGAGTAGATGTCATAGCCAGCCCTTCATCCAATTGAATTTACTGAAAAGCCAGCCCAAACAAGGTACTATTTCGTATGAATTCAGTTAAAGACGCGCCCATGCAATTCGATTACACCCAGCAAAATGCCAGCGGGGCCACCTGTATTGCGCAAGCCTGGGCAAAAGCACCCCGACACTTAGCTCCAAATGAAAAATTAGCAGTAATTAAGCGCATTAAGCAGCTTTTAAAGGAAAAAGATGCAGGTTTAATAGCGCACTACTATGTGGATGGGGATATCCAAGACCTTGCCATGGAGACCGGTGGCTTTGTTTCGGACTCCCTGGAGATGGCGCGCTTTGGTAAAAACCATGCCGCGAAAAACCTGATTGTGGCCGGCGTGCGTTTCATGGGTGAAACAGCCAAAATCCTGAGTCCAGAAAAACGGGTGTTTATGCCTGATCTTGAGGCTACCTGCTCGCTTGATCTGGGCTGTGATGCGACTGACTTTGCGCAGTTTCGGGCCATGCATCCCGACCGCGTGGTGGTGGTCTATGCCAATACCAGCGCTGCAGTCAAGGCGCAAGCCGACTGGATGGTGACGAGTTCGTGCGCTCTCGCAATCGTGCATCAACTCAAAGAACAGGGTAAAAAAATTCTGTGGGCGCCCGATCGTCATTTGGGTCGCTACATTCAAGAACAAACCGGCGCAGATATGCTGCTCTGGAACGGCGCTTGCATCGTTCATGATGAATTCAAGGGCGAAGAGTTGGCGGCGCTACGTGCCAAACATCCCAAGGCCCAGGTTCTCGTTCATCCTGAATCCCCCCAAAGCGTGGTGAATCAAGCTGATGTAGTGGGCTCAACCTCCGCGATGATCAAGGCCGTAGTCGATGGCAGCGCCACGGAATACATTGTTGCTACCGATAAGGGCATCTTGCACCGCATGCGCCAGCTGGCTCCCCATAAGGTATTGATTGAAGCGCCGACTGCCGGAGATAGCGCAACCTGCAAGAGCTGTGCCCACTGCCCATGGATGGCAATGAATGGTTTGCTTGATATTTTGGATTGCCTCGAACGGGAGAGTGGCGAAGTATTTGTTGCAGAGCCTACGCGCCAAGAGGCTCTCAACTGCATCGAGCGTATGTTGACTTTTACTAAAGACCATCCCGATTTGTTAGCCAAAGCACAACACGGTTTTGTGAAGAACATTGGCGTGGCATAAATAACGACTTAGTCAATGAAAAGTATGAGCACTCAAAATGAAACCTTAGATGCAGCGCGTGCGCGAAATATTGCGGATGCCTTGGCAGAAGACATCGGTACCGGCGATTGGACCGCCCAATTAGTACCTGCAAACAAAACGGCTCATGCCAAGCTCATCGTTCGCCAAAGTGCAGTACTGTGTGGCATTGATTGGTTTGAGGGAGTCATCAAAGCGCTAGACCCAAAAGCCGTGAGTGCATGGCAGTACGCCGATGGCGATACCATGCAAGCCGATAGCACTGTCTGCACCATCGAGGCCGTTGCCCGCGCACTGCTGAGTGCCGAGCGCCCTGCTATGAACTTTTTACAAACCTTGTCGTGGACGGCGACCAGCGCACGAGCGCATGTCGATGCGATTGCAGGTGCCAGCCCCAACCCCAATGGCTGTGTTGTACTGGATACACGCAAAACCATTCCGGGTCTACGTCAAGCGCAAAAGTATGCCGTTCGTATTGGCGGTGGCCACAATCAACGGCTTGCCTTATGGCATGGCATTCTGATTAAAGAAAATCACATTGCTGCAGCGGGCAGCATTACCGCTGCACTCAAAGCAGCACGGCTACTGAATGCAGGTGTTGATATTCAGGTCGAAGTTGAAAATCAGGCTGAGCTAGAAGAAGCACTTGCTGCTGGAGCAAAAAGTATTTTGATTGATAACTTCACTACCCCTCAAATGAAAGAGGCTGTTGCATTTACAAATGGCCGCGCCTTACTTGAGGCATCGGGCGGCGTGAACTTAGATCAACTGCGCGCCATTGCCGAAACAGGCGTTGATCGCATCTCGATTGGCAAACTCACTAAAGACATCAGCGCGGTCGATTACTCAATGCGGATATCAAGCTCTTAAAAAAGGGTTCTTCAACTGGGTTGACTAAGTGTATCCTGTAGGTTACACTTATGAATGGTAGAAATTATTAAAACCGTGCAGTACTCGCAGTGGCTCGATAACTTATTTGACACCAAAGTGAGGGCACGAATTCAGGCTCGAATAGAGCGCCTTGCATGGGGCAATCCAGGAGACTCAAAATCGGTTGGAGAAAAAGTATTTGAGATGAGGGTGGACTTTGGGCCAGGCATCGTATTTACTACACAAAAAAGGGTGTGAAACTAGTTATCTTATTAATCGGCGGCAATAAAAGTACGCAGTCCCGGGATATAAAAATTGCCCATAGACTCGCAAAAAACTTATAAAGAGCTCCATATGAAAAAAACAATCACTTCTAAATACGATGTCGCAGAGCATCTCCGAACGCCACAGGAAATGGCCGCATATTTAGAGGCCTGCATTGAAGAGGCAGATGGTGATGCCGCATTTATAGCCAAAGCATTAGGTGATATTGCTCGCGCAAAAGGAATGACTGAAATTGCACGTGACTCCGGCCTCTCCCGAGAAAGCTTATATAAAGCCTTATCTGGTGATCGTGTACCCACTTTTGATACTGTGCTGCGGGTAATGACTGCTCTAGGTCTTAGTATTCACGTCACAGCAGGCCAAGAGAATTAACAAACGCGGAGATTGGCCCCCGTTATTTTGAGGCTGGCTTAGCACCCGAGCGCGGCGTCAAGATAGTAGGGTAAGACACCGCCCAGGTCTCGGGGTAATCGCGGCTGTAATGCAATCCCCTGCTCTCTCTACGCAACAGGGCTGAGCGCACGATCAGTTCAGCGCACTCCAGTAAGTTACGCAGCTCAATTAAGTCACGCGTTACCTTAAAGTTGCTGTAGTACTCCTGTACTTCATTGCGCAAGAGCTCAATGCGATGCAATGCCCGCTCGAGGCGCCGATTGGTGCGCACAATACCGACGTAGTTCCACATGAGGGAACGTAATTCATCCCAGTTATGAGCAATCACCACTTGCTCATCGGCATCTTCGACTTGGCTCTCATCCCAGAGGGGCAAGTTTGGTAGTTGGGGTGTCTCTGCTGTGGCAATATCGCGCGCGGCAGCTTTACCGATTACTACACACTCCAGCAGTGAATTGCTCGCTAAACGATTGGCGCCATGCAGGCCGGTATAGGTGGCCTCTCCCACTGCATACAGCCCAGGTAAATCAGTTTTACCATGCAAATCCGTGACCACTCCGCCGCAGGTATAGTGCGCCGCCGGCACAACTGGGATAGGCTCTTTCGTAATATCCAAACCCAGGCTTAAGCAGCGCGCATAGATCATCGGGAAATGCTCTTTGATAAACGCTTCACCTAAATGCGTCGCATCGAGGTTAACGTAATCGAGGCCGTGTTTTTTCATTTCAAAATCGATGGCACGCGCCACTACATCGCGCGGCGCCAACTCATTGCGTTTATCGTGCTCCGGCATAAAGCGCGTTCCATCCGGCAGCTTCAATAAGCCGCCCTCGCCGCGTAGGGCTTCTGTAATTAGGAAGGTGCGGTCACTGGGGTGATACAAACACGTTGGATGAAATTGAATGAACTCCATATTGCCGACGCGGCAACCTGCACGCCAGGCCATGGCAATGCCATCACCCGTAGCGGTATCAGGGTTGCTGGTATAGCGGTAGACCTTACCGACACCACCCGTTGCTAAGACAACCGATTTCGCGGCAATGGTTTCAACGTGATTGGTTTTGATATTTAGCGCATAGACGCCGTAGCAGCGGTTGGGGCGATTGCGCTTTTCTTTAGCGCCAAGGTGGCGATTGGTGATGAGATCCAGCGCAATCCAATGTTCCAAAATGGTGATATTAGGATTAGCGCGAGCATGGTCTAACAAAACCTCATGAATCGCCTTCCCGGTGGCATCGGCAGCATGGGCAATCCGGCGTTGACTATGTCCACCCTCCCGCGTGAGGTGCAAACCCATGGGGCCATCTTTATCTGTAGTAAACGGCACACCTTGATCGACCAGCCACTCAATCGCCGCTGCACTTTCTTCGGCAATATAACGGGCGGTGGATTCCACGACGAGGCCTGCGCCAGCATCAAGCGTGTCGCTCACATGCGCATCAATGCTGTCATGTTCTTTATCGACTACCCCGACAATGCCACCCTGCGCCCATGCAGTAGCGGATTCGCTTAAACCACGCTTTGCCATCAAGAGCACTTTTTGCGTCTTGGCCAAATCAAGGGCCACGGTTAGCCCGGCTAGGCCGGCGCCAATGATGAGGACGGGCAAGTTCTTATCGCTTAGATTGGATGATTTAAATTGCATCTATTAATTTTTTATCTTTTGATATCTCGGTAAAAATTTTCATGAGTGCCTACAGCCTCCAAACACACAAGCCTTAGGCCATCATCCAAGCTATAGCCAAGCAAGTAAAGCTGGTTTTTACTTTTGAACTTATATACCCTTAAGTTTGCTAAATCGCCTTTTTTCTTTTCGCCAAGAGTAGATTTCTGAGATATCAGCAAGACCGCATTATCTAAATCTTTGGCAGTGCTTTCATTCAATTTTTTATACTGCCTTGCAAAACGCCTAGTTTGAATTATTGAATACGGCATTAACTCTTCCTAGAGCGAGGCACAAAAGGGGTTCCTTGCTCTCTTGGCTCAGAAAGTGATGCAAGTGCTTCGGTAATAAATGAGACAGGCAGATCGGGATTATCAATTGCGGCACGGCCCACTTTGGCCCAAAATTCTATTTGACCCGCGATTGTACGGTGCTCAGATTTTGCTTCTGACTTTGCTAATTCATATAAATTTTCATCAATTCTTACTGGCATTCCCATAGATCCTCCTGTCAATTCCTTTATTTTACTACAATTGTAGTAAAAAGTGAACTGACGCTGGATACATAAGAAAAAGGCCTCGCTGTTAACGAGGCCTCTAACTTTCTGTCTTACCGACAAATGAAGGTTACTGCATCACGCTGGAATTGCCGCTTTGCCGTTGGGGTCATTGGTGCCATACCCAATTTCCTTGGCTGCCTGACCGCCCTTGGTTAACTTCACAGCGCAATACTTGAACTCCGGGATCTTGCCGAAAGGATCAAGCGCTGCGTTGGTAATGAGGTTAGCAGCTGCTTCATAGTAAGCAAACGGTATAAAGATCACACCGCGTGGTGTGCCATCATCCCGCCGTACATGAATACCCACCTCGCCGCGCCGTGAGGCAACGGTGATGACATCACCTGCCGTTACGCCGAGCTGCGTCATGTCAGCACCATTCATCGACACAGTCGCCAATGGCTCAATTGCATCGAGTACCGTGGCGCGGCGCGTCATACTACCGGTATGCCAATGCTCTAACTGACGGCCCGTTATCAGAACAAACGGATATTCTGCATCGGGGCGCTCGTTTGCCGGGATGATGTCCGCAGGAACCAATTTCACTTTGCCATCAGCAGTTGGAAAATGATCATCAAATACGATCGGACGGCCGGGATCTTCTTCGGATAAGCAAGGATAGGTCACACTGGATTCCCTCTCAAGGCGCTCCCAGGTAATTCCTTTGATAGCGCCATGCATTGCTTGACGCATTTCCTCATAGACTGCCGCCACACCCGCCTCAGGACCTGCGTAGTTCCAGTTCAAGCCCATGCGTTTGGCGATTTCTTGAATGATCCATAAATCGGGCTTCGCATCGCCCGGAGGATTGACGGCACGTTTACCCATTTGCACCATACGATCGGTATTGCTGACGGTACCGGTCTTTTCTGGCCAAGCACTGGCAGGCAACACTACGTCTGCCAACAATGCCGTCTCCGTCATGAAAATATCTTGCACGACTAAATGCTCAAGGGATGCCAAAGCATGGCGAGCATGGTTCAAATCCGGATCGCTCATGGCTGGATTTTCGCCTTCAACATACATGCCACGAATCTTATCGGGGTCACTATCGGGCGCTGTGATCTTATGCATGATCTCAACCACCGTGTAACCCGGTTTCTTATCTAACTTAGTGCCCCAGAAATTCTCAAACCAGGCATGAGCAGCATCGTGATCAACCCGCTGGTAATTGGGGAACATCATTGGAATCAATCCAGCATCACTCGCACCTTGCACGTTATTTTGACCGCGCAAAGGATGTAAGCCAGAGCCAGGCTTGCCAATTTGACCGGTAATGCTCACGAGCGCAATTAAGCAACGGGCATTATCGGTGCCATGAACGTGCTGGCTTACGCCCATGCCCCACAAAATCATGGCGGATTTCGTCGTGGCAAACTCGCGCGCAACCTCACGTAAGGTTTCCGCTGGAATACCGCAGATCGGCGCCATTGCTTCTGGGCTGTAGCCTTTGATATTTTCCTTTAAGGCTTCGAAGTTATTGGCACGATCACGAATGAAGTTCTCATCGCATAAGCCCTCTTCGATCACGGTATAAATCATCGCATTGAGCATGGCCACATCGGTATCGGGCTTAAACTGCATCGTACGCCACGCATGCTTACCGATATCCGTAATACGCGGATCGCAGAGCACAATCTTGGCGCCGCGCTTGGCGGCATTCTTAAACCAGGTTGCTGCTACTGGATGGTTTGCGGTTGGGTTTGAACCAATCAAGAAGATCAGGCTGGAATGCTCGACATCGTTCACCTGATTACTCACCGCGCCCGAACCGACGCCCTCGAGCAAAGCGGCAACGCTAGATGCGTGGCATAAGCGGGTGCAGTGGTCGACGTTATTGCTACCAAAACCGGTGCGAACCAGTTTTTGGAACAAGTACGCCTCTTCGTTACTGCCTTTGGCTGAGCCAAAACCCGCCAATACCTTGTTACCGTATTGGTCCTTGAGTTTTTTGAGGCCGCCGCCAGCAAACTCCAAAGCCTCTTCCCACGTGGCTTCACGAAAAATACTCGACCAGTCTTGTGGGTTCTGAATCGCATTCTCGTCTTTGGCTACGCCCGGCTTGCGAATCAAGGGTTTAGTTAGGCGCTGTGGATTATGGATATAGTCCATACCAAAACGACCCTTCACGCAAAGGCGATTGTGGTTCGCTGGCCCGTCACGACCTTCCACGCTGACAATCTTTTCGTCTTTGACGTTATAGGTAATTTGGCAACCGACGCCGCAGAATGGGCAGACCGAATCGACCTTGCGATCGACGGTTTGGGAACCAATCAAGCCCTTGGGCATTAATGCGCCTGTTGGGCAAGCCTGCACGCACTCGCCGCAGGCCACGCAGGTACTATCACCCATGGGATCGTTTAAATCAAATACGATCTCGCTGTGCGCACCGCGCATCGCGTAACCAATCACGTCGTTAACTTGCTCTTCACGGCAAGCGCGGACGCACCGATTACACTGAATACAGGCGTCTAAATTGACCGCCATTGCCGGATGCGAAATATCCGCAGCCGGCTGTTTGCGACGCAGTGCCTTTAGTTCTGGTCGAACCTGGACATCTAGGCGCGTGGCCCAAGTGCTCAGTTCGCCGTGTTGTTGTTGGCGCTGTTCTTCGTCGCTGTCTCCTACCCACTTATACCCTTCATCTGGCATGTCCGATAACAACATTTCCAGTACTAATTTTTGACTCTTGAG
>JAIXPY010000008.1 GCA_027486025.1 Burkholderiaceae bacterium | reverse complement strand
CGGAGAGGGCGGGATTCGAACCCGCGGTAGGTTTAACCCTACGCACGCTTTCCAGGCGTGTGACTTAAACCGCTCATCCACCTCTCCGGAAGCGACGATTATACGGTTCAATGTATTTGCCGCCTTTAACTTAAATTAAATGTCCTCCTTGCGACCCCCCCTCTGATTGCCTTTTAACCACAACAGTAGCCTTGGCGCTCTTAGCCCCTTTGCTGGCCATGGCATTGGGGTTCAATTGACATGGTAATGCAATTGCATTACCATTCATTTATACTTATTTTCATTACCCATTCCACCATTCTGTTGAGGTTGCCAATATGACTATTGCCGTACTCGAAACTGAATCCACGCTAACGGACCGCTACCAAACCACCGTTCCAGAGCCAGTGCGGCAAGCACTTAAGCTCGGCAAGCGCGATAAGGTGCATTACTCCATTTTGGATAATGGGGACGTGCTGATCCGGCGCAGTAACCCAGTCGAAATAGCAGATCCTGTAATGGAGCGCTTTTTAGATTTTCTGTCGCAAGATTTACAAGCGCATCCCGAGCGACTGCAGGCCATAGATGCAGCATGGGTAAAACGGTTACAGGCAGTCATTAAAAATACGGCTATTGATCTTGATGCCCCGCTACCCAATGATGGGGATTAATTATTTCCTCAAACCCAACGCCACTGATGATTTCAGGCTGGACTATTTTTGCTCATCCGGTATTTCTAAACCAAGTCAATATCCTATTGAAGGAAGTGGAGCGTCTCAAGCAAAAAGATCTCAGCACCTATCAACATAAAAATGCAACAAAACGTCTCGCTGCGATTTATAAACTGGCGTTCAATATCATCCCGAGCAACCCAAGTCTCGCGATCTATCGCCAAGGCAATACCCTTGGAAGTGAACGCAAGCATTGGCTGCGGGCAAAATTTTTCCAACAATACCGCCTCTTCTTTCGCTACCACGAAGCAAGCAAACTCATTGTGTACGCTTGGGTCAATGACGAGGGTACTAAGCGGGCCTATGAGAGCAAGGATGATGCGTATCGGGTGTTTTCAGCGATGCTAAAGCAAGGTCGCCCACCGGATAACTGGGATGCGCTATTGCAAGAGTCGCGCGCCCACAGCAAAGGCCTGCAAAAGCTGATGGGGCGTGGCTGAAGCAGATGCTGCTTCTGATGGATTAGTTAAGAAAAAGCCCGCTCGCGCGGGCTTTTCTTTTTGAACCGTGATGCAACAGAACTACGTGCTTACAGTGCCTGCTTTAGCTGATCCAAAATGGCTGGATTCTCCAAGGTCGAGGTATCTTGCGTCACTTCCTCGCCTTTGGCTATTACACGCAGTAAACGGCGCATGATCTTGCCGGAACGTGTCTTCGGCAAGTTGTCACCAAAGCGTACGTCTTTGGGTTTTGCAATCGGGCCAATTTCTTTACCAACCCAATTACGCAACTCCATCGCCAGCTTCTTCGCATCATCACCTGTTGGACGACCGCCCTTGAGGACCACGAAGGCACAGATTGCCTCCCCCGTCATGTCATCGGGACGACCAACAACGGCAGCCTCGGCAACCAGCGGATTAGCGACCAAGCAGGATTCAATTTCCATCGTGCCCATGCGGTGGCCTGATACGTTAAGTACGTCATCAATGCGACCAGTGATCGTGAAGTAGCCGGTGTCTTTATTGCGAATCGCGCCATCGCCTGCAAGATACAAAGTGCCACCCAACTCTTCTGGGAAGTAAGCCTTAACGAAGCGATCGTTATCACCCCAGATGGTACGAATCATCGAAGGCCATGGGCGCTTCACCACCAAGATGCCGCCACTGCCGTTCGGTACGTCATGCCCTGCTTCATCCACAATCGCGGCCATGATGCCAGGCAGCGGCAAGGTGCAGGAACCTGGAACCATGGGGGTTGCACCAGGCAATGGAGAAATCATATGCCCGCCGGTTTCGGTTTGCCAGAAAGTATCCGCGATGGGGCAACGTGAGCCACCAATGTTCTCGTAGTACCACATCCACGCTTCTGGGTTGATGGGCTCACCAACAGAACCCAAGAGACGCAAGGAGGACAAATCGTATTTCTTCGGATGAATGGATTCGTCGACGCTCGCTGCCTTAATCAATGAACGAATTGCTGTTGGCGCGGTGTAAAAAATTGTTGCCTTGTGCTTTTGAATGGTTTCCCAAAAACGGCCCGCATTTGGATAGGTCGGCACGCCTTCAAACACAATCTCTGTACAGCCCACAGCAAGCGGACCGTAAGTAATATAGGAGTGTCCTGTAACCCAGCCAATGTCAGCGGTACACCAGAAGACATCACTAGGTTTGATATCAAAGGTCCATTTCATGGTCAAAATGGCCCAGAGCAAATAGCCGCCGGTCGAGTGCTGTACACCCTTTGGTTTGCCGGTCGAGCCGGATGTATACAAGACGAACAAGGGGTGCTCAGCGCTCACCCATTCTGGCTCACATGTCTTAGCCTCACCGGCTACCACCTCATGCATCCAGGAGTCGCGGCCTGCTGTCATCGCAATGTTGCCACCCGTGCGCTTATACACAATGACGTTCTTAACTTTTTCACAGTCGCCCAAGGCAAGTGCCTCATCCACAATCACTTTCAATGGCAATGCTTTACCGCCGCGCATTTGCTCGTCGGCCGTAATGACTGCAATCGCGCCCACGTCGACGATGCGCTCCTGCAATGATTTTGCGGAGAAGCCGCCGAAGACAACGGAATGGGTTGCACCAATGCGGGCACACGCCTGCATGGCAACGACGCCCTCGATCGACATCGACATATAAATAATGACGCGATCGCCTGACTTAATGCCCATCTTGCGTAAGGCGTTAGCGAACTGGCAGACGCGTGCATGCAGATCACTGTAAGTAACGTTTGTTACCTTGCCGTCATCGGCTTCAAAAATAATCGCGGTTTTTTGGGCGTTGCCGTTTTCTAAATTACGATCCAGGCAGTTATACGAGGCATTGGTTAATCCATCTTCAAACCATTTATAGAACGGCGGATTGGTCTCATCGAGCACCTTGGTAAATGGTTTTTTCCAATAGAGGTTTTCACGGGCGAGGCGCGCCCAAAATCCCTCGTAATCTTTTTCCGCTTCTGCGCAAAGTGTGTTGTAAGCGTCCATTCCGGGGACGGCAGCATTTTTAACAAAATCACTGGGAGGATTAAAAATCCGATTTTCTTGCATCAACTGTTCCATGCTGTCCTAGCCTCTATTTAAATGACAATAATTACTACGCTGCAAAATCCATGCAGAATAGTGTAAATCCACTCGATTTCACCCTAAGATAAGGGAATTTTAGGGTGAATTGCTCTATGGCAAACCCTTAAAATGGTGAAATCTATTTAATTTGATGAAATTTATGACAAATATTAAACAAGAAGATCTGATCCAAAGCGTTGCTGACGCCTTCCAATACATCTCTTACTATCACCCTACCGATTTCATTCGAGCGATGGGTAAGGCCTACGAACTGGAAAAAGGCGAAGCCGCTAAAGATGCGATTGCGCAGATTCTGACCAATAGCCGGATGTGTGCCGAAGGGCATCGTCCGCTTTGCCAAGATACGGGCATTGCGGTGGTCTTCTTAAAAGTGGGCATGCATGTGCAATGGCCCGATGCCACGATGAGCGTCACGGATATGGTGAATGAAGGTGTGCGCCGCGCTTACCTCAATCCCGACAATATGCTGCGCGCCTCGGTCTTAACCGATCCTGCTGGCAAACGGAAAAATACGGGTGACAACACCCCTGCTGTGATTCATTATGAAATCGTCCCAGGCGATGGCATTGAAGTCATTTGCGCAGCCAAGGGCGGCGGCTCAGAGAACAAAGCCAAGATGATCATGCTCAACCCATCGGATTCGATTGTCGACTGGGTGTTGAAAACCATTCCCACCATGGGAGCGGGCTGGTGCCCACCCGGCATTCTCGGGATTGGTATTGGCGGTACGCCAGAGAAAGCCACTTTACTGGCCAAAGAAGCCTTAATGGGGTCGGTTGATATTCAAGAGCTGATTGCCCGCGGACCACAAAACCGCGTAGAAGAATTACGCCTCGAGATTTATGAAAAAGTGAATCAGCTCGGCATTGGTGCGCAAGGCCTTGGCGGACTCTCGACCGTCTTAGACGTCAAAATTTTGGATTACCCCACCCACGCCGCTTCATTGCCTGTGGCGATGATTCCGAATTGCGCAGCAACTCGGCACATTCACTTTCATTTGCACGGCGATGGTCCAGCAAAACTAGAGGCGCCATCCTTGAGCGACTGGCCGGATGTCACTTGGACGCCCGACATTGAAAAATCCAAGCGGGTTAATTTAGATGCCCTCACTCCAGCGGAAGTAGCCGGCTGGCAACCGGGCGATCGTTTGCTCCTCAACGGCAAAATCCTCACAGGACGCGATGCTGCACATAAACGCATTCAGGACATGCTCGCCAAAGGCGAAGAACTCCCAGTGAGCTTTAAAAACCGTGTCATTTACTACGTCGGCCCCGTTGATCCAGTGCGCGACGAAGCCGTTGGCCCAGCTGGTCCAACTACCTCGACCCGCATGGATAAATTTACCGAGATGATGCTAGCCAAAACCGGTTTGATTGCGATGATTGGTAAAGCTGAACGCGGTCCAGTTGCCATTGAGGCCATCAAGAAACACCAGTCTGCGTATTTAATGGCCGTCGGCGGCGCGGCGTATTTGGTCTCCAAAGCAATTAAGACATCGAAGGTCGTTGGCTTTGCCGATTTAGGCATGGAAGCGATTTATGAATTTGATGTGCAAGATATGCCAGTGACGGTTGCAGTCGATTCCAAGGGAACATCGATGCACCACGAGGGGCCAAAAGATTGGCAAGCGCGGATTGGAAAAATCCCCGTCGTTATTGCGTAAGGTTTTAGGTAAGCATTGGCACTCATCGGGGTATTTGATTCTGGCGTAGGAGGCCTATCCATTTTGGATGAGGCCCTGCGTCAGCTGCCCGATCACGATTACCTCTACTTTGCAGACAGCGCCAATGCCCCTTATGGCGAAAAGCCCCCGGAATGGATTGCACAGCGCAGTCTGGCGGTATGCCAGTCTCTAGCCGAAGCGGGCTGCCAAGCGATCGTGGTTGCCTGCAATACCGCAACCGCAGAAGCCATTCAGAGTATTCGGGCTCAGCTAAAGAAAATTCCGATCATTGGGGTCGAACCCGGAATTAAGCCGGCAGCACTGCAGAGTGGAAAAGGTCTGGTGGGCGTCTTAGCCACAGAGGCAACGCTGAAGAGTGATAAGTTTAATGCCCTGCTAGCGACCTTACCGGGGGATTGCCGCTTTGTTAAACAAGCGGGTGCCGGTCTGGTGCCACTGATTGAATCCGGCCAATTGCACGCTCCAGAAACAGCCGCCCTGCTCGCCCAGCATTTACTACCGATGCGCACTGCAGGGATCGATACCCTGGTCTTAGGCTGCACCCACTATCCGTTTTTAATGCCATTGATTCTGAATCAATTGGGATCATCGGTCCGCATTGTTGACACCAGTGAAGCGGTGATCCGTCAATTGGCGCGTCAACTGGAAGCCCATCGCATTCCGACTGAAGTAAGCAGCAGAAGAAGATTACTACTGCTGAGCACCGCCGATGGGGCGCGCCTGCATAGCATGGCGATGCAATTGCTAAACTCGAGCATTGCCGAGTTACAGATCGATTTCAAAACTGTCGGCCTAGATCAGACTGCATTATGTCGATAGCAAAACCACTTCCGAAAGCACAAATGCTGTTTACACGGCAGGAGTGGATTGTGATCGCCGTAGTGCTATTGCTGCATGGCATGTTTTTTGTCAGCCTTGATCTCGGACTCGACGTGAAGAACGATCCATCTGAAAACGAAGTGCGTGTCATGGCCAATTTAGTGGCGCCCGCAACACCACCGGCTCCACCCGTGTCCACGCCCCCGACGCCTCAGCCAAAACAAGAAGCGAAACCTAAAACCAAAGTAAAGCCCGAGCCAAAACCCAAAACCCTCGAACCAAGCAGTACGCCACCAGCCGATGCAAGCCAAGCTAAAGCGGCTGAAGCAGCCAAAGCAGCGGAGAGTCAGATGCCCAATGCAGCCGTTGCCCCGGCAACCAGTCAAGGTGCTGCGGGCACGCCCATTCAAACCGATATTGGTAAACTAGTTGTGGTTTATCAGCCGGATGCCGACCCCTACTATCCCTCGTTTTCAAAACGGGCTGGCGAGCAAGGTGAAGTGGTGGTTCGATTGATCATTGATGAAACTGGCATCGTTGAAGAAGTCGCCTTACTGCGCTCAAGTGGTTTTCCGCGGCTTGATCGCGCCGCTACCGAAATTGGCAAGCGTTACCGTTTTAAACCGTATAGCGTGAATGGCAATCCCGCCCGAATTTCAACCAATCTCCTGATTAAATTTAACTTAAAGAACTAATGCAATGAATAACCCATTTGGCTTAATGAATTTATGGATGGCAGGCGATGCGGTCACGCGTTTTGTTGCCATCCTCTTATTGGTGTCATCGATCATTACTTGGGTCATCTTGATTAGCCGCTTGTGGAACATCAAAACACTGCGCGCCCTAAAACCCGAAGCCGAGCAGTTTTGGCGTGCCAGTTCTTTTGCACAGGGCCTGGCTGGCTTTTCTGATCAAGCCAACAACCCCTACTTTCGGATTGCCAAAGGAGCCATGAGCGCCTCGGAGCATCATCAGAGTCAAACTTCCAGTCGCCGCGAATTACTGCAAACGCTGAATTATTCCGAGTGGATGTCGCGCAGCATTAAGAACAGCATTGATGCCTGCAGCGCCCTCTTGCAAAAAGGCCAGACTTTTTTAGGCTCGACTGGATCTACCGCACCATTCGTCGGTTTGTTTGGAACCGTTTGGGGCATCTACCACGCCCTCGTTGCCATTAGTAGCTCGGGTAGCGCACAAATTGATCAGGTTGCCGGCCCGATTGGCGAGGCCCTCATCATGACGGCCATTGGCCTTGCTGTCGCTATTCCAGCAGTGCTTGGCTTTAACGCGATTAACCGCGCAAATAAACTCATCGTTGCTGACCTCAATCGCTTTGGCAATGATTTGCTGGCCTATTTTGTTACTGGCGCCCGCGTTGAGGCGGGAGAGTAATTATGTCGTTTAGCAACCCTTCAGGCGATCAGGGTGACGATGCCCTGATGACTGAAATCAACATGACGCCCCTCGTGGACGTAATGTTGGTTTTACTCATCATTTTTATTATTACCTTGCCCGTAATCCATCAAGCCGTGAAAGTGGACTTGCCCAAAGCCAATAGCGCACGCAATGAAACCAAGCCTGAGTCGATTCAGGTATCGATTGATGCGCGCGGTCAAATCTTTTGGAACAGCAGTCCAATTGATCTCCCTACCTTTGTTAGCTATGCAGAAAAAGCAGCGCAAAAGGAGCCACAACCCGAGGTCAATTTACGCGCCGATAAAGAAGTGCGTTACGACTCCGTAGCGCAGGTCTTGGCCGCATCCAAACGCGCCGGCCTTACTAAGCTAGGCTTTATTACCGAACCACAATGACCTCTCTTCGCCTCCTCGGATTAGGACTTGCCGCGCTAGCAATGATTGGTTCACAGCAGGTGTTGGCCAAAGCCGAGTCCAGTATCCCTATGGTGAAGATTGGCAGCCTGCATTGGGATCAATATGAAATGACCATCGGTGAAGTGAAACGCTTTGCCAGTCAGGCGGGGTTTGTGAGTCAGGCAGAAAAAAATGGCGGCGGCACCGTGTATGAATTGGGCTTTGTGCAAAAGCCCGGCTGGACCTGGAAAACTCCCTACGGCGTGAAGGCCCAAGACCGTGAACCGGCAGTTCATCTCAATGCCCTTGAAGCAGAACTGATCTGCCGTTTTTTTGGCAAGCGTCTCCCTACGGATGAGGAATGGGTCTCGGCGGCCTTTGTGGAGCAGCGTGCTAATCCTCCTACCCCCTTCGTTAATGGAAAGCGCTACCGCTTCCCCAATGGTGACAGCGCCAAAGGTTCGCATTGCCTCGACGGTGAGTGCGGCAATTACTCAGGTCTCGCGCCCAAGGGTAGCCTCTTGCGTGGCACGGGCCATGTTCTTGTGGGCAGCACGGAGGCTGGCGTCAACGGCCTCTTTGATATGGGCGCCAATGTGTGGGAGTGGACCTCTACGGCGGCGGGCAATGAACGTGTAACGCGTGGCGCATCCTGGTGGTATGGCGCCGAACAGCAACGGGAATCGAATCGCGCGAGTAAGCCGCTGGACGTGAGCGTGGTCTATATTGGCTTTCGTTGCGTTAAACCGTAAACTGCAACCCTAATTCTCAAAGGCGTTTTATGTCCTACCTCTACGAGCATGGCCCTTATCTTTTTCTTGCGGTATGGATTTGCGTGGCACTTTACAAAACACTGCAGCAATATCAGGCCATGAAAGCGGACCGCAGTCAGCGCTTCAATTTATTTCAATTGATCGGCAATTTATTCTCGGAGTTAATCAAAAGCTTTGTAACGCTCGTCGTCCTGAGCGTATTGGCTGCCGGGGTGCTCTATATCCTGATATTGCTGTTTGAGGAAATCACCGCCTAATTAGCCGTGAATCCTTAGGTGATGTTTAGCCTATGGCCTAGGAAATGAGGGTGTAGCGGTACTTTGATGGAATAAAACCCCCGAAATTGGGGTTTTTTGGTGCCCGAGGCCGGAATCGAACCGGCACGACTTTTTTGAGTCGGCAGATTTTAAGTCTGCTGTGTCTACCGATTTCACCACTCGGGCGCGCGCTTTTGAAGGCATTGATTTGCAGTGCAACAAAACCAAGACAGACGAGAATCCTAACACGTGGCACCTTATTTCGTTAAAAAAGCGGTGCCTATGGGGTTTAAAGGGTTTACCCGAGATGGAAATTTTAATTAGATCCTTATACTTTATGGAGTCGTTTGACCGTAGTACCTGATTGATTAAAACTAGGAGATATGAATGTCTGAAATGAAAAAACAAGCACCGCGTCGTAAGTTTTTGAAAGGTGCTGCTGTCGGTACCGCTGGTGCAGCTGCCCTCAGCTTCCCAATGATTTCTAAATCGCAAGGCGTACAAAATTTACGCTTCCAGTCAACCTGGCCTGCGAAAGACATCTTCCACGAATACGCTGTAGATTTCGCTACAAAGGTCAATGACATGACCGGCGGCGAAATGAAAATTGAAGTATTGCCAGCCGGCGCGGTTGTTCCTGCATTCGGATTGCTGGATGCCGTATCCAAAGGTACTTTGGACGGTGGCCATGGCGTGGTGGTATATCACTACGGTAAAAATGCTGCCTTGGCATTGTGGGGATCAGGCCCATCCTTCGGTATGGATGCCAATATGCTCCTCTCATGGCACAAATACGGCGGCGGCGCTGCCCTGTTAGATGAGCTCTACAAGGTAGTTAACGCCAACGTGAAGTCTTATGTATACGGCCCAATGCCATCACAGCCACTCGGTTGGTTCAAAAAGCCGATCGCTAAAGTGGAAGATCTGAAAGGCCTCAAATACCGTACCGTTGGTATTTCGATTGACATGTTTACTGCCATGGGCGTTTCAGTGAACGCCTTGCCAGGTGGCGAGATTATCCCTGCGATGGATCGTGGCCTGCTCGATGCAGCTGAATTCAACAACGCTTCTTCCGATCGTCAATTGGGCTTCCCAGACGTATCTAAAGTTTGCATGTTGCAAAGCTATCACCAGAATGCAGAGCAGTTTGAGATTCTGTTCAACGGCACCAAGTACAACGCGTTATCGCCTAAGTTACGCGCCATCTTGGACAACTGCGTCGAAGCAGCTTCCGCTGACATGTCCTGGAAGGCGATTGATCGCTACTCCAAGGCTTATGACGAAATGCAAAAGACCCAAGGCGTCAAGTTCTACAAAACGCCAGACAGCATTTTGCGCAACCAGCTCAAAGTATTCGATGAGGTTGTTGCCAAGAAATCCGCTGAAAACCCACTCTTTAAGAAGATTGTTGACTCACAAAGAGCGTTTGCCCAGCGTGCTGTGAAGTGGGACCTGGATACCAATACTCCACGTCGTATGGCTTTTGATCACTACTTCCCATCTGGCGCTAAAAAGGCCTAATTGAGGAATATTTCATAAGCTTTAGGTTTATTTCAGAAATATGGCATAAGTTTTAGGCTTAGCTTAAAATAGCGCCCAGTAGCAATATGGGGTGGTTGCGAAGGTAACCACCCCATTTTTT
>JAIXPY010000137.1 GCA_027486025.1 Burkholderiaceae bacterium | reverse complement strand
CTAAACTGATTCGCTGAATATGTAAATTGCTGGGGACGATGTTTCAAAAAGCCCTCCATTATGGCATGGTTCCACCCTAAGGGCAATCCCTAGGGTGTTTAATCTGATTATCATCGTTTTATGGGCTTTTTACTGCATTCGTCAGACTTCGGCGTCATTCACTTCCCCAGTTACCTGCTGGGGGCGATCCTCATTATCTTGCTGCCAGGGCCTAATTCGCTCTACGTTCTAGCCTTATCAGCAGAAAAAGGGTGGCGCAAAGGCATCTGGGCAGCGGCTGGCATTGTGGTGGGCGATGCCATCATCATGCTGAGCGTTACCTTGGGCGCGGCAACCGTACTCGCATCTTCACCGCTCATCTACGCCATGCTTCGCCTCCTCGGCGCAGGCTACTTAGCGTGGTTGGGTCTTGGCATTATTCGAGTTGGGTTGGCATGCTTGCAGGCTAAGGGACCGACTGCAAACATCACTAGCCTGCCACAAGCCGAGGCAGTCCTGCGCTTCCATCCTTTTTTGGCGGCTTTGCTTCTGGCGCTAACGAACCCCAAGGCCATTTTCTTTTTCATTTCATTTTTTACGCAATTCGTTGATCCCGACTTTCATCGGCCGGCGCTTGGTTTTTTCTATCTCGCAGTCGTGACCCAATTGATCAGCATGACCTATTTGGCTATTCTGATTGGAGCGGGACAGCATTGTTTGGGCATCGTAAAGGCGCGCCCTATGATTGCAGCCAGCTTGTGGCTGGCAACTGGAGTGCTTTTTATTGCATTTAGTCTGCGCTTACTTTTTGAGTTGCTTTAATAAGCGTGCTACTTTTTTTCCATAGGGCGGATGGACTGCGCTGGTACCGCGTAACCAATTGAGTCCAAATAAACCGCGCACCTGCAGTACTGGCTTGTAGTGACTAAAGGCATCAAATCCGGCTTTGCCGTGGTAAGAGCCCATACCGCTAGACCCAATACCTCCAAAGGGGATGCCATCGCATGCGGCATGCAATAACACGTCATTGACGGTGATGCCGCCCGAGCGGGTATCGGCAATCACGCGATTGAGATTCGCCTTATTCTTTCCAAACCAGTACAGCGCCAGTGGCGTAGGCGAACTTCCTGCGTTGATGAAATCAATCATGGCTTTTGTAGTTGCTGCGCCATCAGCAACCGTGACGATCGGCAGAATGGGGCCAAAGATTTCTTCCTGCATCACCGCCGACTCAGGAGAAACATTGCTTAGTGCCACCGGTTCAAAAACCCGCCCTGACTCAGTACTGGGCTCGAGTAATGGCGTCGCTATTGCGCCATGGGCAATCGCATCATCAACTAAAAAATGCCAGCGTGCCGTTTGCTCTGGATCAATTGGGCCCGTTAGCATTTCAGGCTTGCTAAATTGAGCTTGTGCAGCCTTCACGATTTCAGCAAGGAGCACATTGTGATGTTGCTCGCCAACCAGAGCATAGTCCGGCGCAATACAGGTCTGCCCGCTATTGAGTAATTTGCCATACACAATACTGCTCGCCGCATCGCGTAAATTGGCTGATGCATCCACGAGTGCTGGAGACTTGCCACCCAGTTCTAAAGTCACTGGTACCAGATTGTCGGCCGCAGCGCGCATGACTTTTTTGCCGATGGCAGTACTACCGCTAAAGAACAGGTGATCGAAGGGTAGGGCAGCAAAATCGGCTGCGGTGTTGGCATCTCCCGTCGTTACATTGAACTCAGTGAAATGAAAATACTCCTGAATCAGGGTCGCCAAAAACCCCGAGGTACGGCTGCTGCGCTCCGATGGTGTGAGCCAAACACGATTGCCAGCAGCCAATGCCGCAATGGCCGGCGCAAGCGCCAACAGGATGGGGTAATTCCAGGGGCTCATGATGCCCACAATACCCTTGGGCTGAGCTTGCATCCACGCGGTCGAACTCGACAGGTAGGCTGGCGCCTCTAAATGAACAGGCTTAAGCCATTCTTTGAGGTGTTTTTTGGTAAAGCGGCAGGCTTGATAAATTTGACTGAGTTCTGCCAGCTGGGTTTCCATCGGATGGCGGTGACCAAAGTCGGCAGCAACGGCCTTGCAAATCTTTTCTTCATTGGCGCGCAGCATCGCCTCCACGCGGCCAATCCGCTCCAGGCGCCTCTCCATCGTGGAGTGTGGTTCCGCTGCATAGGCTGCGCGGATTTCATCAAGCTGGATGGTAAGGCGATTCATAGAGGGACAATATCAGTTTGAAGGGTCGAAGTCGGTTGGTGCAAATAAGCCAATAAGGCATTAGGATAAAGCCATGAACGAAAAACAAATAACTTTTGAGACAGCAACCCTTGGCGGCGGTTGCTTTTGGTGCCTAGAGGCGGTTTATCAGCAAGTGCGCGGCGTGCATTCGGTTGTGTCTGGCTATGCTGGCGGCCACGATACAAGCCCAAACTACGAAGCCGTATGCTCAGAAACGACTGGCCATGCCGAAGTTGTGCAAATCCAGTTTGATCCAGCGATCGTTTCCTACCGCGAAATTCTCACCATCTTTTTTGTGATTCACGATCCCACCACCCTGAATTACCAAGGTCATGATGTGGGCGCGCGCTACCGCTCGGTTATCTTCACGCACTCCGATGCACAAATGGCGGCTGCACAAGCGATGGTTGCAGAATTGGGCGATGAAAAAATATTTCCAAGACCAATTGTCACCGTCATTGCCCCGGCCCCGATCTTTTATCCAGCAGAGGATTACCACCAGAATTATTTTGTGCAGCACCCGGGGCAGGGGTATTGCATGGCGGTTGTTGCGCCAAAACTCGCTAAGTTCCGCGCTACCTTAAAAAGCTTAGTAAACCCCGCTTTTAATTAACACGTAGATTGCACGTTCGAATACGAAGTATCGGCGAAGTCAATCGTGCTGGGCAGGGCAATGTAATGCCGCTTCACATAAACAATACCGTTCTATTGTGCTCGATTAACTTGATCATGGCCGACCTTGTCTAGCGTAAGGGTGACCTTGCTATAGTACTAACTCGTATTCTGATATTAATCATTGGAGCTTCTTTGAAAAATACTGAACTACCGTTAACTGATGACATTCGCCTGTTGGGAAAAATTCTGGGCGATATCGTTCGCGAGCAAGAGGGGGAATCTGTCTATGCACTGGTAGAGCAGGTCAGAAAATTATCGGTGGCTTTTCATCGCGATGCAAATCAGGGAGCCAATCACGAACTGAGCAAACTTCTGAAGGGGCTTAGTAGCGAAATCGCTGTAAAAGTGCTTCGAGCTTTTACTTACTTTAGTCATTTGGCCAATTTAGCCGAGGATCGACATCACATTCGCCGCCGCATAGCCTATGAGCGCATTGGCAGCTATCAAGATGGCAGTATTCCTATGGCTATGAAAAAGCTTCATGCGGCTGGCGTGACAAGCAAGATGATCTCTAAGGCATTGGCAGAGAGCCTAATCTCACCAGTACTCACTGCGCATCCAACTGAAGTTCAAAGAACTAGTATTTTGGAGGCCGAACGGGATATTGCTAACTTATTAACTGCACGTGATCAGATTAAAGAATCCTCCAAGGCAAACAATCCTCAAA
This sequence comes from Burkholderiaceae bacterium, assembly GCA_027486025.1. Lineage (GTDB taxonomy): Bacteria > Pseudomonadota > Gammaproteobacteria > Burkholderiales > Burkholderiaceae > Polynucleobacter. The sequence continues at coordinate 11,278 of JAIXPY010000137.1, read as the reverse complement.
AGGACGCGTTGCTGAATAAAGAGCTAAAGGCTAATGAAGCACAAATTCGTGCACGTGTACTTCAACTTTGGCATACCCGTTTATTGCGCTTTACTAAGCTTACAGTTGCTGATGAGATTGAGAATGCCCTCACTTATTACGAAACTACTTTTTTGAGAGAAATTCCGAAAATTTACGCGCAATTGGAGGATTCTCTTTCTGGAAATGCGGTAGCCAGCTTTCTGAAGATGGGTCAGTGGATTGGCGGTGATCGCGATGGCAACCCTAATGTCAGCGCTAAGACGCTTGAGTATGCCATTGCAAGGCAGGCAGAAATGGTTCTGCGCCACTACTTGACTGAAGTTCATTACTTAGGCAGGGAGCTATCAGTCTCTGCATTACTCCTCAAATTCTCGAAGAAGATGCAAGAGCTTGCCGCTATGTCACCGGATACGAATGAGCATCGTCAGGATGAGCCCTATCGAAGGGCTCTCACAGGCATGTATGCAAGATTGGCAGCCACTTTAAAGATGCTTACCGGCACAGATGCAGCGCGACATGCGCTTGCCCCACAAAATCCATATATAAGCGCCCAAGAATTTTTATCTGATCTGAAGACAATTGAATTTTCGCTTGTGTCTCAGGGCGCAAAGGCCTTGGCAGACCGCCGCTTGCGTGGCCTGATTAGGGCAGTGGAGGTATTTGGCTTTCATTTGGCTACTGTGGATTTGCGTCAAAGTTCAGATATGCACGAGACTGTTTTGGCCGAGTTGTTCGGCGTGGCATCGATTCAAAAGGATTACGCCAGCCTTTCCGAAGAGAAAAAACGCGAACTTTTACTATCCTTTCTGAGGGATCCAAGACCACTTCGGGTGATTGGTCATCAATACTCTGATTTTGCCCTTTCTGAAATTGCTATTTTTGAAATGGCCAAGAGAATGCGAGCGCTGTTTGGTAATGATGCCATCCGCCATTACATTATTAGCCACACCGAAACCGTCAGTGACTTATTAGAAGTTCTACTGATTCAGAAAGAGGTGGGTTTAATGCATGAAACATTAGGCGAGAAGTCCTCAGCTGACTTAATCGTTGTTCCATTATTCGAAACGATTAACGATTTACGCAACGCAGCGCCGATCATGCAGGATTTTTATGCATTGCCAGGTATTCTTGATTTGGTAAAGCGATCTGGCGCTGAGCAAGACATTATGTTGGGCTACTCCGACTCCAATAAGGATGGCGGTATTGTCACAAGCAATTGGGAATTGTATTGCGCGGAGCTTGCCTTGGTTCAGGTGTTTGAGCCTTTGGAGCAAAAGCATGGGGTGAAACTCCGCCTATTCCACGGTAGGGGAGGTACGGTAGGTCGCGGGGGTGGTCCAAGTTATGAGGCAATCCTGGCGCAGCCTCCAGGCACTGTGCGCGGACAAATTCGTTTAACTGAGCAGGGCGAAGTAATCGGCTCAAAGTACGCTAACCCAGAGATTGGTAGGCGTAATCTAGAGACCCTAGTAGCCGCCACGCTTGAAGCTACCTTATTAAAGCCAACCAAACAAGCTAGCAGTGCTTTTTTGGATGCTGCCGCGCAAATTTCTCAAGCCAGTATGGATGCCTATCGTGGCCTTGTATATGAGACCCCGGGATTTGCAGAATATTTCTTTGATGCAACACCCATTCGAGAGATTGCAAAACTGAATATTGGTTCTCGGCCAGCTAGTCGTAAGGCTAGTCAGAAAATCGAAGACCTTAGGGCAATTCCATGGGGATTTAGCTGGGGCCAGTGTCGTTTAACACTTCCAGGCTGGTTTGGTTTTGGTTCTGCTATTGGGGAGTTCTTAAACCATCCTAAGGCTACAGATAAAAAAAGGGCGCTCGCCCTTTTGCAAAAGATGTATAAAGATTGGCCCTTCTTTAGAACGTTGTTATCGAATATGGATATGGCCCTTGCCAAGAGTGATTTAGCCTTAGCGTCTCGATATAGCGAATTGGTTGCTGATACCAAGCTGCGCAAAAAGATTTTTAATGCTATTGAGGCTGAGTGGAATAAAACAGTAGAGGCCCTGAGTTTGGTGACCGGAGAAAAAGTGCGTCTGGCTAAGAATCCATCCCTAGCAAGATCGATACGTAATCGCTTTCCTTATATCGACCCACTTCATCATTTGCAGGTTGAGTTGGTCAGGCGCTATCGCGCAGGCAAGCATGATGACAGGGTGCAAAGGGGCATTCACATTGCCATCAATGGAATTGCGGCTGGACTCAGAAATACTGGATAAATTTGAGACCTAGCTCTCGCAAATTCTGACCGCCTGCGGATGCCATTCGGTATCCAATACCCACCCAATCTAGAGACCTGAAAGCCTTTAAGGCGCTAGGCGTGCAATCGACCAGCCACTAGCGGTACGGCTATAGCAAATGCGGTCGTGCAAGCGCGAAGGCCTGCCTTGCCAAAATTCAATTTGAGTTGGCGTTAAGCGATACCCGCCCCAATGGGGTGGGCGTGGCGGGTTATCACCATGCTCCGCTTTAAACTGCCGCTCCTGCTCCTCTAGAAACGCACGACTCGGAATAGCAGCACTTTGGGGGGAGGCCCAAGCACCAATACGTGAGGCCGGCGGTCTGGAATGAAAGTAGGAATCGCTTTCAACGGCGCTCACGCGCTCAACGGTACCGCTGATACGTACCTGCCGCTCCAGCTCATGCCAGTGAAAGAGTAAGGATGCATGGGGCTGCGCAGCCAGCTCTTTGCCTTTTTGGCTATCGTAGTTGGTAAAGAATGTAAAACTACCGTGGTCTGCTGCTTTTAATAGGACAATACGGACAGATGGAATGCCGGCCTGATTTGCGGTTGCTAATGCCATTGCATTGGGTTCAGGGCACTGTGCCTGGACTGCTTGTTCAAACCAAGTCTGAAAAAGGCCGAACGGTTCCTGCGGTACATCCTGCTCCGACAGTTCGCCGCGGGTGTAGTTTTTACGTAATTCAGCAATGGATTCCATGTTTTAAGTATATAGAGATGCAATGACGATGGAAAACTTTCAAATACCGCCCCCGGATCAGGAGTTAGGCTCACCAGATCGCCGTTTTGGTGGGGTCGCTCGTCTGTATGGCGATGCTGCTTTAGCCCAGTTTCAACAGGCTACCGTAGTGGTTGCCGGTTTGGGCGGCGTTGGTTCTTGGGCTGCTGAAGCCCTCGCGCGATCCGCAATTGGCCATTTGGTTTTAATTGATTTTGACCACATTGCTGAGAGCAATACCAATCGCCAGTTGCACGCCCTTGATGGTGAGTATGGCAAGGCCAAAGTGGATGCCATGGCGCAGCGCATTACCCAAATCAACCCCCAAATTCAGCTGACTTGCCACGATGCTTTTTTAGAGCCCGATACGCTCGATGCATTGATTCCTGTGGATGCCATTGTGTTAGATGCAACCGATTCAGTGCAAGTCAAAATTGCCCTTGCGGCGTGGAGTGTGGCGAATCAACGTTTACTCGTGATGTGCGGCGCCTCTGGCGGCAAAGCAGATCCAACCCAACTGCGCTGCGATGATTTATCGAGAACAGAGCAAGATGCACTCCTCGCTAAGGTGCGTGTTGGGCTGCGAACCGATCATGGTTTTTCGCGCGATTTAAAAAAGAAGATGGGTATTCGGGCGGTGTATTCGAAAGAGCCTCGTGCGGGTGCTGCTACCGGAGGCTTAGCCTGTTCTGGTTATGGCTCAGCGGTAACCGTCACGGCAGCAGCCGGTTTGGTGGCAGCAGCCGAAATTCTCTCCTTGATACGGATGCAACACAACGTATCCGAGTAAAGCAATTCCATTTCATTCCCAAAGAGTTCAAACAAGCCTAGGGAATGCCCTGTAAGAAATTTCGTATTTTGTTGTAGGAAGTAATATTTATTTTGCTATCCATCTCCTGATTCAAGGGCTCTCCCTTTTTATTCCTTTGGCAATTTTTTAGCTTTGCTTATTTAATGAATTTTTAAGGGCTAGTGCTGCGCCCAACTCCTGCCTAGACTTCGTTGCGTTGGTACATGACCAACATCAAAACGAAAAGGAGGTTTCTCTTGCAGACAGAACAAACGGGCTTAAAACGCCATCTGAAAGTACGGCACATTCGCCTTATGGCATTGGGTTCGACCATTGGCGTTGGACTTTTTCTGGGTTCCGCTAGTGCGATTCAACTCGCAGGCCCTTCGATTCTCTTGGGGTATTTGTTAGCGGGGATTGTGGCCTTCATTGTGCTGCGCACCCTGGGTGAGATGGCAGTGCATGAGCCCGTCGCTGGCTCCTTTGCTGCCTATGCTAATTCCTATGTAGGACCCCTTGCGGGATACATGGTGGGCTGGGGCTACTGGACCTATTGGATCGTGGTCAGTATTGCGGAAGTCACGGCCGTTGGAATCTACATGGGCATTTGGTTTCCGGATATGCCGCAATGGGTCTGGGCACTTTCATCGATTATTTTGATGGGGCTCATCAACATGATTGCAGTTCGGCTGTTTGGGGAATTTGAGTTTTGGTTCTCCTTAATTAAAGTCGTCGCCATCATTGCCTTGATTGCGATGGGAGCGGCAGTTGTGTTCTTTGGTTTTACCAATGACTGGGTACCGCTGGGTTTTGATAATTTATGGATTCATGGTGGATTCTTTCCGAATGGAATTGGCGGTCTGTTGATGTCCTTGCAGATGGTCCTCTTTGCCTATGTTGGCATTGAAATGATTGGCCTCTCCGCTGGCGAAGCAGAGAATCCCAAGAAAACCATTCCGATGGCAATTGACTCGCTCGCATGGCGAATCTTAATCTTTTACATGGGCGCTATTTTGGTTATCTTGGCGATCTTTCCTTGGAACGAGGTAGGTCAACAGGGCAGCCCCTTTGTGGTGATGTTCGAGCGTTTGGGTTTGCGCGAAGCTGCTGGCATTGTCAATTTTGTGGTGATTACTGCAGCGCTATCTTCATGCAACGCCGGTATTTTCAGTGGTGGACGACTGCTATATTCCTTGTCGATCAATGGCTATGCCCCTGAAAAGTTTGCCCACCTTTCCGAGAACGGGGTGCCACACCGAGCCGTGATGGCAGCGGTGATGGTGCCGATGATTGGGGTAGTCCTGAACTACTTTGTTCCAGATAAGGCATTCCAGTACGTGATGGCAGCAGTCACCTTTATCGGGTTGATGGTTTGGATTGCCATTCTCTATACCCAAATGCGTTTCAGAAAATCACTGACTCCAGCGCAAGCAGAGAGTCTAAGTTATCGCACGCCATGGTGGCCTTACTCCTCCTGGTTTGCTCTTGCCTTCATTGTGCTTGTCATTGTGTTGATGGGCTTTCATGAGGATGCACGCGCCGCTTTGATCTTGGGCCCGTGCTTATTGGTGGTCTATTGCGCTATGTATTACGTCTTAGGCCTGCATCGTAAAAATAAATTGAAATAAGGAGCATCACATGATTATTGGCGTACCAACCGAAGTAAAAGACAATGAATTTCGGGTCGGATTGACCCCAGGTAATGTCAGTGGCTTAGTGGCCCAGGGTCATGCTGTGTTGATTCAGCGTGGCGCTGGTGAGCAGATTGGTCTGACGGATGAGCTCTATCGCTCTGCTGGCGCCTCTTTAGTGGAGAGCGCAACTGAAGTGTATGCAAAATCGCAATTGGTAGTGAAGGTAAAAGAGCCGCAGCCGCAAGAATGCGCCATGTTGCGGGAAGATCAAATTCTCTTTACCTACCTGCACCTTGCTCCGGATCCATTGCAAACTAAAGCGCTACTCAGTTCCGGATCGAGCTGCATTGCGTATGAAACCGTGACCTCGCGCGCCGGTACCTTGCCTTTATTGGCGCCGATGAGCGAAGTGGCGGGGCGGATGTCGATTCAGGCAGCAGCTGCGCAAATGGAAAAGAGCCATGGCGGACCTGGAATCTTGCTAGCGGGCATTCCGGGGGTGGCAGCGGCGAAGGTAGTCATCTTAGGTGCTGGTGTGGTGGGTCGAAATGCACTGCAGATGGCGGTTGGCATTGGAGCGGATGTCTGCATCATCGATAAAGACCTCGATCGCTTGCGTCAAATCGATGCTGCTTATGGCAATCGCGTACGCACCTACTATTCCGATCCGCTGTCGATCGAGCGTGAGGTGTATGCGGCCGATGTTGTGATTGGTGCAGTGCTCCTACCAGGCGGTGCAGCGCCGAAATTAGTCAGTGCCAGCATGGTGGCCAAGATGAAGCCGGGAGCGGTTGTGGTGGATGTTGCAATTGATCAGGGTGGCTGCTTTGAAACATCACGACCAACTACGCACAGCGATCCGAGTTATTTGGTCGATGGCGTGATTCATTACTGCGTCGCCAATATGCCAGGGGCGGTTGCGCGGACATCCACGTTTGGTTTAACCAATGCAACCTATCCGTTTGTAGAGGCTTTAGCAAATAGGGGTTTGGTAGCCGCACTGAACCACGATGTGCATTTGCGGAATGGTCTGAATGTACATCGCGGCCAATTGGCTTCAGAGCCAGTTGCTAGTGCTCAACAGCTGGATTTTGTTCCAGCAGTTGAGTTATTAGCAGCGTAATACAGGGTAGTTAGTAATACGAAGACAGCGGCTTAGCTCAGGTCAGTAATGAGCGAAGCCAATGTCTCGTGTGGCAAGGTTTTAACGTGCATGGGGTACTCTTTGTGATCGCAACCCACCATCATTTGCGCCCCTGCTTTGAGGGCCTTAATCATGTCGGGCGTGAGCTCAAAGCGCATGAAATGCACTGCGGATGTTTTTTCCGCGGTCGAGCGCTCAAGATCCTCGTCGGCTAAAGCGTAAACGCGCGGCTGACCTTCGACTTCGATAAAGATCTTGTCTTCAATACCAACCAGCTTCGCTAAGGCAACCTTGCGATCGCCTTCGTTGGGGTATTCGAGCATCATGGTCGCTTTGAAGTTAGTGCCATCAGGTACGAGTGGATTGTAGGCATCGAGTTCATCTTGAATGCCTTCTTCTTCAAAGGTTTTCTCAACACGCAGCATCTCTTGAATCTGATAACGCATTAAGAATTCGTTTTCAAAAATCATGGTGAGGTGCTCGCCCAAGTGGACGGTGCGAATACGGCGCTCTTGAATCGCTTTCTCCCGAATTTCTGGGCGATCCTTGTGGTACGCCTCCAAGCTTAAGAGGCTATCGCGGGTAATTTTTGCCATGGTACTTATATTCCTATATTCAGTATGTATTCAATCGATCGGTTTAGAGACCGTAGGCTTTCGCCATTAAGGTGAGTGGATGCGCCATCGCCGACTTGGGCAGACCTAACTCTTCCATGCCTTGTGCAATGTGGTGACCGGCGAGCTGGCAATCGGAGCTAATGTAATCAGGCTCATTCTCGGCCATACCCTTAAACACGGGCTTGCCGATCTTCATAGCCATCGCATGGAACTCTTTCTTCACGCCCCATGTGCCCGAGTGGCCTGAGCAACGCTCGACGACATTCACTTCGGTGCCCGGAATCATCTTCAATGCTTCAGCGGTCTTTTGCCCGACGTTTTGTACGCGTGAGTGGCAGGCAACGTGGTAGCTCACATGACCTAACTCAGTTGTGTAATCAGTCTTGAGTAAACCATCGGAGTTACGTGCAACTAAATACTCAAATGGATCCCACATGGCTTGCTTGACCAGCTGAACGTCCGCATCATCTGGGAACATCAGTGGCAGTTCTTGCTTGAACATCAAGGTGCACGATGGAATTGGGGTCAAGATGGCATAACCTTCTTTTGCTAATTTAGCCAACTTAGGAATGTTCTTGTTTTTGTTTTCTTCAACCGACTCCAAGTCACCTAATTCCAATTTCGGCATACCGCAGCAGGCTTCTTTATCGACCAGCTCATACGGAATTTGGTTGTGCTGCAGAATTTTGATCAAGTCTTGACCAATGCCCGGCTCGTTGTAGTTCACATAGCACGTGGCATAAATCGCCACTTTGCCTGGCGTCTTGTTGCCATCTTTGACGGGGAATGCAGTGGACTTCTCAGCCAGTTGCGGGAAGGTCTTTGGTGCGTATTCTGGAATCCATGCTTTCTTATCTACGCCTAGCGCACCTTCCATGACTAAGCGAGCAAGCCCAGTTTGGTTGACGGCATTGACGGTTTGCGTAACGATCGGTATACCAGCAAAGTGACCCAGCTTATCTGTGGATGACAAGAGCTTATCGCGGAAGGTGGTTTTATCTTCCTTAAAGGCAACGGCTTTGGCGCGCAACATTAGGTGCGGGAAATCCAGGTTCCAAGGGTGTGGTGGAACATAGGGGCACTTGGTCATGTAGCAGACGTCGCACAAATAACATTGATCAACCACCGCCTGGTAGTCTGCTTTTTGTACTTGCTCTACTTCACCATCTTCCGTGGCGTCGATCAGGTCAAAGAGGGTGGGGAAGGAGCCGCACAAGCTTAAGCAACGACGGCAGCCATGGCACAAATCAAATACCCGCTCCATCTCTGCTTCGAGGTTGTCGCGGTCATAGAACTCTGGATTTTTCCAGTCCAAGGGATGCCGGGTTGGGGCCTCTAAACTACCTTCGCGTGTGCTCATTTACTTCCTCATTTATATTAATTGGTCTTACTGGCAAGTTGTTATGCTTACCGCTGGTATTTGGGATTACCCTTAGTTTAGGGGCTTGTTGCTCAATAGCCAAATTGTATTAATTAAGGTTATCGATAGAAATTAACTAAATATTTGGGCTAAATGGACTTTTCTGCTGTATTTCTCTCTACTGGGGTGGTTCTGCTTGCTGAAATGGGGGATAAAACCCAGCTTTTATCTTTAATGTTGGCGGCACGCTACCCCCGCCAAGCCTTACCGATTATTGCTGGGATTCTCCTAGCCACATTGGCCAATCATGCCTGTGCGGCTTATTTCGGTCATTTAATTGCCGCTTTCTTAAGTCCCGATGCCATGCGCTGGATTTTGGGTGTGGGCTTTTTAGCCATTGGCTTCTGGCTGTTAATTCCGGACCGCCTAGATGATGCGGGAGGTACCCGGGTTAAAAATGCGGCCTGGCCCGTTTTTTTGCTGACTACCAGTTTGTTTTTCATGGCGGAGATGGGTGATAAGACTCAAATTGCCACGATTGCACTGGGTGCACGCTACGACGATGTGATTGCCGTCACCATTGGCACAACCCTAGGGATGATGCTCGCCAATGCCCCCGCCGTTTGGATTGGAACTAAATTTACCAAGCGCATTCCAATTAAATGGGTGCATACCGTTGCTGCTGTTGTCTTTATCGCGATTGGTATTTTGACGCTGCTCTACGGTTAATGTACTGCGCTCCAAGGGCATAAAATCAGAACATGAAAACCGACCTCACCCATTCCTTTCAGCGCCTTGCGTATTGCCCGCCCCCATTTTTATTTGGGCAGGTCGATTTAGACATCGCTCTCGACCCCGCCAAGACGATTGTGAAAAGTCGCATTGAGGTTTTGCCGAATCCCGCCATTGCTGCTGAGTGCCCCACCTCTCTGGTCTTGCAAGGGATTGATCTCGAGTTCATGAGTTTGCGGATTAATGGCACGCCACACCGCCATTTTGAATTAACGCCCGAGACCCTCACGATTCACTCACTGCCGGGAAAGGGTGCAGCACCATTTACGCTCGAAGTTTTATCAATCTGCGTGCCCGAGAAAAATACCTCTCTGATGGGTCTGTATGTATCGAATGGCAATTTTTTTACCCAATGCGAAGCAGAGGGTTTTCGGAAGATCACCTATTTTCTAGATCGCCCTGATGTCATGGCCCGCTATCGCGTCACGCTGCGTGCAATCAAGGCGGACTTCCCGGTGCTGCTCGCGAACGGTAATCTGGTGGCCACAGAAGAATTGCCCAACGGTTGGCATAGCGCTGTTTGGGAAGACCCGTTTCCAAAACCTTCGTATTTGTTTGCCTTGGTTGCTGGGAAGTTGGCCTGCATTGAGGAGAGTATTACAACGGGCAGTGGAGCTACGAAGCTCCTGCAGATTTGGGTCGAGCCACAGGATTTACCTAAAACCCGCCATGCTATGGATTCATTAATTCATTCGATCCGCTGGGATGAGGCGCGATATGGCTTGGAGCTCGATTTAGATCGCTTCATGATTGTGGCAGCGGGTGATTTCAATATGGGGGCGATGGAGAACAAGGGTCTCAATATCTTTAATACCAAGTACGTGCTTGCTCAGCCCGAGACGGCAACCGATACCGATTTTGCCAATATCGAAAGCGTCGTCGCGCACGAGTATTTTCATAACTGGACTGGTAATCGGGTTACGTGTCGCGATTGGTTTCAGCTTTCACTCAAAGAGGGCTTGACAGTATTTCGGGATCAAGAATTTTCAGCCGATCAGATGGGCAGTGAGTCGGGCAGGGCGGTGAAGCGGATTGAAGACGTGCGCCTGTTGCGCCAGTTGCAGTTTCCGGAAGATGCGGGTCCGATGGCGCACCCGATTCGCCCCGATGCCTATCAAGAGATTAATAATTTTTACACCGTCACCGTCTATGAAAAAGGCGCTGAGGTAGTGCGCATGTATCAAACCCTCTTGGGGGTCGAGGGCTTTCGCAAAGGGATGGATTTGTACTTTGCACGCCACGATGGTCAGGCAGTGACTTGCGATGATTTTCGAATGGCAATGGCCGACGCCAACGGCAGAGACCTGAGTCAATTTCAGCATTGGTATAGTCAGGCAGGTACGCCGCGGGTTCGGGTGCAAACCCATTTCGATGACAAGCTCCAGCGGTATACGCTGACCTTAAGTCAGTCCTGCCCAGATACTCCAGGCCAGAACAATAAAAAGCCGTTTCATATTCCGCTGCGAACCCAGCTTGTCTTTGCCAATAGCGAATCCGTGGATTCGGCACTGCGTGCTGAGCGCTTATTGGAGCTGACTGATGTCACCCAGACTTGGGTCTTTGATCGCGTACCCAGTGAGCCCGTACTGTCGATTAATCGTGGATTCTCGGCGCCGATTGTGCTGGAATTTGATCAAAGCGAAGCAGACTTATTGACCCTCTTTGCTAACGACGACGATGCTTTTAATCGCTGGGAAGCAGGGCAGAAGCTAGCAATGCAAGTGATATTGGCTGGACGTACTCCAGACGAGGCCTTACTTCAAACCTATCGTTTGATTTTGCAAGATCCTCTGTTGGATCCAGCATTTAAAGAGCTGGCTCTGACATTGCCAGCCGAAACCTATTTGTATGAGCAGTGCGCCAGCGTTGATCCCCAAATCATCTACGCCAATCGCAAGGCATTTCGGGAGGCAATTGCGCAGCATTTACAGCCGGAATGGCAGCGCCT
>JAIXPY010000100.1 GCA_027486025.1 Burkholderiaceae bacterium | reverse complement strand
TAAATTAAGGGTATTCATGGTCAAGGAGTCATATCCCCAGCGGCCTAGCGTGGAAATCTTGCGGGTTATGGGCCACTGCCCGGAAATATTGTATTGATCGGTGGTGGTAACGCCCGGCGATCCTACCAAGTTATTTTCAGGCGAGGCTGATACTGGTGGGCTCCAAACGTTGCGATAACCAAAATTAAGGCTTCGACCCATGGTGGGTCGCCAACTGCCACCAACTGTTGTCTGAACGAGGCGATTGAGCTGAGTGTTGTACTGGCCGAATGCATCCACATTAAAATTTCCCATCAGCCGAACCGAGCCAGCGCCCAAGGTATCGGAATACGTGGTGGGATTTTGTATCGTGTTTGTCAACCCCACCCGTTGCCCAGTGAAATCCTGGCGCTGAGCTAAGGTCAGATTAGCCCGTTCCGCCCCAGTAGCTGCTTCGATCATGCGGCTGGTAACGCCCATGGTTAACTTGTTGTTATCCGCGATACGATCATTACCCACAAAGGTGTTTTCACTGAATATTTGGGTAATACCAAAACCGGCATTCGCGGTATCAAATAACGGGGTATTTGTCTGGTCTTGGAATGGCGTGAAGACGTAGAAAGCGCGCGGCTCCATCGTCACCAACATATCCCGACCAAAAAATCCCTTGAGCTCAGCCGCTTCCCGCTCAAACGCCAAGCCTGAGTCTAAACTGAAGGTAGGTATGGTGAAGCCCTGTGCCGGCGCATATCCCGGTACGAATGCGGTGGCATTGTAATTATTCGACTGCACACTCAGCCTCGGCTTAATGTAGTAACCGGGAGTGATCGTTGGCATGCCCACCGCTGCCTTGACTACGGTTCGATCGGCCTGGCTAAATACGCCCGGCGCAGTAGCCGCCAAATTACCGCCAATGTTATAGGCAAAGCGGGTGAAGTCGCTGGAGAAACTGACTTGTGGGCCAGTAGGGAGACTGACAAATTGCCGACTGCGATCCGGAGTCAGTAAGGCGTTTTGACTGTTGTACGCCGCAACGACTTGTGGCAATACGTTATAAGGCGATTGCACTGTGACGGTCGGATCCGGCTGCAAGGTCTGGAAAGTCATTGCCCTAGCCGAAACATTCCAACCTTTTATTAAGGATGTAGTTCCCACCTCTTGTCTAAATTGATTAGTGATGCCGCCCGCTAAGGTTCTTGAAAAATCAATCGGATATAAATTGTCCGAGACCCGCGCAACGTTTGCATATCCATTCCAATTGGGCGCAATACTTTGACGTTGCTGCCAATCGTACTTCCAGCGATCACGCCCCAGTATCTTGTCGTAAGGCAAGTATTCTGCTGCTACGGTTCCGGAATACTTTGGATCGATGTAGCGGTACGACCCGCCCAATTGCGTACCTCGAAATGTCATGTAGCGGGGCATTATTAACAGATCGCGATTAGGTGCAATATTAAAGTAATAGGGCTGAGTTATATCAATGCCATTATTTGAGCTATAGCCTGCAATCGGAGCAAGCAAACCCGATCGCCGCTGATTGGAGGTTGGCAAACTAAAGTAAGGCGTATAAGCGATTGGCACGTCGAAGAATCGCATCACACCATTGGTGCCCGTCATTTCTTTTTGCTCGTTGTCGACCTCCATGCGATCAGCCGTGAAATACCAATCTAAGTTGTCGGGCGAGCAGGTGGAGTAAGTCCCCTTATCAAATACAAAAATGTCGGATGATTGAATCGTTAACTTTTTTGCCTTACCACTCGATCGGTTGTCACGCATTTCATAACGAGGCTCTTGCATCTCCCCTTGCCGAGCATCTACTTTAAAACTGGCTTTTGGTCCTCGAAATGTAGAGTTGCCTTTGATCATTTCAACATTGCCGATCAGATCTGCGACATCGGTATCGGGGTGATAAATAATTTCATCGGCCTTCAGCACGGTATCGTTACGCCGAATTTGAGCACGGCCCTTCAGTTTCATTTCACGGTCAACAATGCCCTCGATCGAATCACTAAATGTGAAGGTTAATGCTTGGTTATCCGAAATAGGCTTTCCAACGCGTAATTGATCATCTAACTTTAAAACGCTGACATTGCCGCGATCAGGAACCAAGACAAAATTAGGGTTAGTGCGCTGCGAAGATGAGAGACTTGAGGCGGGTGCCTGGGCAAATGCGGTCGCTGAAAAATACAGCCAAAAACACCCCATCGTTACTCGTAAAAATGGGGTAAAAATAAGGGGGGCGCAAAGACCAGCGCGACGGCGATAATGGCTCATAGATCCAGACCCACTTATTATACGAATCGATATGCCTAATACCCGTCTTGATACCCTCCGCCAATGGCTAGAAGGCCTCCCCACCAGCTGGGAGCTAGACCTGTCATCACTGGTGCCCGCATCGTCTGATGCGAGCTTTCGGCGCTATTTCCGACTCCATAGCCAAAATGCCCTTTACCCCACCCTGATTGTGATGGATGCGCCACCGCAATCCGAGCCGGTTGCGCCCTTTATTGCGATCGCCGAATTACTACAAAAAGCAGGGCTACATGTGCCGCATGTTCTGGAAAAAAATACCTCGGATGGGTTTTTACTGCTGAGCGATTTAGGCTCCACAACCTACCTGACCGCCCTCAATGATGCCAATGCAGATATGCTATATGGAGATGCAATCGATGCATTAGTAAAAATGCAATTGGCTAGTCATCCAGGCGCATTACCAGATTATTCAGTAGCATTATTGCAGCGGGAATTGGATCTGCTACCAGAGTGGTATTTAAAAAAACACCTGCAATTTGAACTGACTTCGGATGAAGAAAAATACATGCGCAATGCATTTAATTTGATTCTAGAAAATAATCTTGCGCAGCCTCAGGTGTATGTCCATCGCGATTTCCATTCACGTAATTTAATGTCTACTCCAATGCATAATCCTGGCATCTTGGATTTTCAAGATGCTGTCTATGGGCCGATTACCTACGATGCAGCATCCCTGTGGCGCGATGCTTACATTGAGTGGCCTGAGGAACGGGTGATTGATTGGGTTGCGCGTTATTGGGAATTGGGTCGCAAAAAAGGGTTGCCAGTGCGCGCTGATTTTGGCGAGTTCTATCGTGACTTTGAGTGGATGGGTTTACAGCGCCACATTAAGGTATTGGGAATTTTTGCGCGCCTATATCATCGCGACGGTAAAGATGCCTACCTCAAGGATATTCCGCTGGTATTGAAATATGCCTTAGCGACTGCTAATCGCTACATTGAGTTAAAACCACTCGCTCGCATATTAGAGCGCGCTAATTCCATTAGCTCAATAAAGTAAATGACCCATGCATAGCTCTCCCACCTCCGGTGCATTGCCATGCCTTTTATTAGCGGCAGGGCGTGGCGAGCGGATGCGCCCGCTGACCGATACAACACCAAAGCCACTCCTGCAAATTCAAGGTAAATCATTGTTGCAATGGCATATTGAAGCCTTAGCCGCCGCGAACACGAGTCGAATCGTGATTAACCATGCGTGGCTAGGCGAGCAAATCGAGCTCGCTTTGGGTGATGGTACTAAGTGGGGAGCGCACATCCAGTACTCACCAGAAGAAACTGCTCTTGAGACTGCTGGTGGCATCCGCCAGGCCTTGGGGCTATTGAATCCAGAGCCCTACTTTTTAGTGATCAATGGCGATGTATTTTGTCCTAGCTTCCCCATTACCGCATTTATAAGCCGCTTTCAGGCGCATTTAAATGGCGGGGTTAAGCCACTTGCTTACTTAGCACTGGTACCCAACCCGCCACAACACCCGGAGGGCGATTTTTACCTAGAAGGGGATCGTGTTAGAGATAAACCGATCAGCTCCCCATTGCAGGAAGCGAAACTGACCTTTTCTGGCATCGGCATTTATCACCAATCCCTGTTTGTAGACCTAAAATTGGGCGCAGCCGCGAAATTAGCCCCTTTACTGCGCTCGGCTATGGCCAAAAATCAGGTCTTCGGTGAAAAATATACCGGTCCGTGGCACGATGTAGGGACGCCGCAGCGTTTACACGAACTAAATCAATCCTATGACCCCAAGTAACCCTCCTGTCTTTCAGGCTGATCTCTACCGCCAGCGTCGCGCCCAGTTGGCCAAGCGCATTCGTGAGCAGTCCGGCAGCGGAATTGCCATCCTTTCCACAGCGCCAGAACAATTGCGCAATCGCGATAGTGAATTTCCGTATCGGCACGATAGTGATTTCTTTTACCTGACCGGATTTGATGAGCCGGGCGCAACCCTCGTGCTGCAAATAGATCGCAATGCCGTTGTAGCGCATCTTTTTTGCCGCCCTAAAGATGCTGAGCGGGAAATCTGGGATGGCCTGCGCCTAGGACCCGAAGCAGCGCCAGACTATTTGGGGGTCGACCATGCATATCCCAATACCGACTTGGATCAGGAGTTACCCAAGCTGCTGGCAGATCAAGCTGCGCTATACATTCGCTTGGCCAGCAACGCTGAAACCGATCGCCGTATACGCCATTGGATTGATCGCGTTCGTGGGCAAGCGCGTGCTGGAGTCAATGCCCCATCGGAGTTTCGTGACATCGACGCACTGGTTCACGAGATGCGTCTATTTAAAGATGCTAGCGAAATTGCAACCATGCGCCGTGCTGCAGCGATTTCGGCAGAGGCCCATTTACGTGCCATGCGCACCTGCCGACCTGGTCAACGCGAATACCAAATTGAGGCAGAGTTATTGCACGAGTTTCGTCACAGCGGCGCACAAAGTGTAGCCTACAACAGCATCGTTGCTGCCGGCGCTAATGCCTGCATCTTGCATTACCGCGCCAGTGCTGCTGAACTGCAATCCGGTGATTTATGCTTGATTGATGCTGGCTGTGAACTCGATGGCTATGCCTCTGACATCACACGTACTTTTCCAATTAATGGACGTTATTCTGCGGCCCAGCGCGCGCTGTATGACATCACCTTAGCCGCACAAGAGGCGGCGGTTGCTGCTACCAAGCCGGGCAATACCTTTATGCAGCCCCACGATGCTGCGGTCCGTGTCTTAACGCAAGGCATGTTGGATGAAAAACTCCTCTCATTGCATGGGTTAGGCTCGCTCGACAATGCCATCGAAACAGGAGCCTACCGTCGTTTCTATATGCACCGCACCAGCCATTGGCTGGGTATGGATGTCCACGATGTTGGCTCCTATCGCGAAGCGGGCGCAAGCAATGCTACTGAAAAGCCATGGCGCATTCTTCGGGAGAACATGATGTTGACCATCGAGCCCGGCTTGTATGTTCGCCCTGCAGACGATGTGCCAGAAGCGTTTTGGAATATCGGCATTCGAATTGAAGACGATGCCCTGGTAACTCAAAATGGCTGCGACTTGATCTCTCGCGGTGTCCCGGTCAAGGCCGATGAGATCGAAGCGGTGATGCGCAGCTAATCATGTCTTCATCAAATGCGTCTGTGGATGTACAAATCATTGGCGGCGGCCCAGTAGGCTTGGCGTGCGCCGCATGGTGCTTACAGAAGTTTCCGGGGCTCTCACTTCATCTGATGGATCGCAATCCACAAAACGATAGCGACATTGTTGCCAGTGATACCCGAGGTATTGCCTTATCCCATGGCAGCAAATTATTACTAGATACGATTCAGGCATGGCCCAATGATTCATGTGCAATTCATTCGGTCCACGTGTCGCATGTAGGTCAATTTGGTCGCGCACTGATGACCTGCGAGGAATTAGGCCAAGAAGCCCTAGGGCATATCGTGCGTTATCGCGGTATTCACCTTGCTCTTAGAGAGTCCTTGCGTCAACTGCAAAAAAGTGCGCCACACTTCATTTGGCAGCACACGGGCTCAGACGAAGTTCAAGACCATTCCCGTGCCCGCTGCATTGTGCATGCGGAAGGCGGTCTCTTTACCCAGCAAGACTGGGTCGAATCCGGTCGCGACTACCAGCAATCAGCTCTCGTTGGGCTCGTTGAAGTGGAAAATGCCCAGCCTCACCATGCATGGGAGCGCTTCACCAGTGAAGGCCCTTTGGCCTTGCTGCCTAGCCATCATGGCAGCAATGTACTCAATATGGTGTGGTGCAGTTCGCCCACTACCGCAGAAAGACTGAATGGCATTTCCGATGCGGATTTTTTACACGAGCTTCAATCGACCTTCGGTTCGCGCGTAGGCCAATTTAAATCGATTCGTGATCGACGTCTCTATCCGCTGGGTCTGAACTACCGCAAAGAGATTGTGCAAGGCAATGAAGTGTGGGTTGGCAATGCAGCGCAAGCCCTTCATCCCGTCGCTGGTCAAGGTTTAAATCTGGGTTTGCGTGATGCCTATCTTCTTGCAGAACAACTCAGCGGTTTGTTTTCAAAGCAAACGCACGTCACTAAATCACGCAATGCGATTGACAATGCTTTGCATGAATACAGCATCAGCAGACAGGCTGATCGGAAAGCAACTATCGGCATTACTGATTTTTTAGCGCGCGTATTTACATCACCACTTACCCCAGTAATCGCGGCCCGTGGAGCCGCGCTATCGCTGCTGCAATGGCTACCACCAGTAAAAACGGGACTCGCGCGCCAGATGATGTTTGGTCGCCGCTAAACCGTTCCCCTAAATCAAGGTCTTACGCATCCATCTTCAGCTTTCCTAGATGGTCTGGTTCTGCCTAAAAATTAGGCAGATTAGTCCTCGCCTACGCTACAATGGAATGCTCGCTTATTTGCAGCATTCCCCCCCCATTGATGTTTCCATTGACGCTACGGCTTTTATGAAAATCGGCCCCCACCAATTAGCCAATCGACTCTTCGTTGCACCTATGGCTGGCGTGACCGATCGTCCATTTCGGCAACTCTGCAAAAAACTGGGTGCGGGTTATGCCGTCTCTGAAATGGTCGCGTCCAATGCCCTGCTGTGGAATAGCGAAAAAACCCAGCGCCGCGCCAATCACCAAGGCGAGTTCAAACCCATTGCCGTGCAAATTGCGGGCGCCGATCCGGCCATGATGGCTGCCGCTGCCAGGATCAATGTTGACCATGGCGCGCAAATCATTGATATCAATATGGGTTGCCCTGCAAAGAAAGTCTGCAATGTGGCGGCAGGCTCTGCCTTATTGCGCGATGAGCCCTTGGTGCAACAGATTTTGGAGGCCGTGGTGAATGCCGTTGGCACCGGGCCCGATGCGGTACCTGTGACATTAAAAATCCGCACCGGCTGGGACAGGGAACATAAAAATGCCTTAGCGATTGCGAGTCTTGCTGAGCAATCGGGCATCAGCATGCTAACAGTACATGGTCGTACCCGCGCCGATCTGTATCACGGCGAAGCGGAATACGAAACCATCACTGCGGTCAAATCAGCCGTTCGTATTCCGGTGGTCGCCAATGGCGATATTCATTCACCCGAAAAGGCCGCGTTTGTTTTAGAGCAGACCGGTGCCGATGCCATCATGATTGGTAGAGCTGCTCAAGGCCGTCCTTGGATCTTTCGGGAAATCGATTACTACCTCAAGACCGGAAAAAAATTAGATGTTCCAGAGGTGGCTGAAATTCAGACCATCATGAATGCCCATTTGATTGACCACTATGCCTTTTATGGCGAATACATTGGGCTACGAACTGCCCGTAAGCATATTGGCTGGTATTGCAAAGGCTTACGTGACTCGCATGCCTTTCGCCAACGCATGAACACAGCCGATGACTGCAAAACCCAATTGCAAATGGTGAATGATTTTTTTGATGAGATGAAATCCCATTCTGATCGCCTGTTATTTTTAGAAGCCGCTTAAATAGACTGAGTTATACGATGCCCAATAAACACCCCATTAGCGAATGCGTTCAAATGCAGTTGCAACGCTATTTTGCCGACCTCAACGGCAACCCCCCAGATGATGTGTACCGCATGGTTTTGAGTGTGGTGGAAAAACCCATGCTCGAAGTCGTGATGCAGCACGCCAAACAAAATCAATCCCTAGCTGCGCAATACCTTGGTATTAACCGCAATACGCTCCATAAAAAATTAACCGAACATCAGCTGATTTAAAGCGCTGCTCTCATACCCCTACTTTGAACGCTCACACACCATCATGATTCGCACCGCACTCTTATCCGTATCCGACAAACAGGGCATTATTCCTTTTGCCCAAGCGCTGCATGCTTTGGGCGTCAAACTCATCTCTACTGGCGGAACAGCCAAGCTCCTTGCGGACAATGGTTTGCCCGTGACCGAGGTATCGTCCCTCACCCAATTCCCAGAAATGCTCGATGGCCGCGTTAAGACCCTGCACCCGATGGTTCACGGCGGCCTACTCGCGCGTCGCGACTCGAAAGAGCACATGGATGCCATCGCAGCCCATGGCATTGCACCGATTGATATGCTGGTGATTAATCTGTACCCATTCAATCAAACTGTCGCGAAAGATGATTGTTCTTTTGACGAAGCGGTTGAGAACATTGATATTGGTGGTCCGGCGATGCTGCGTGCGGCCGCAAAAAACCACCAAGATGTAACGGTGTTAATTTCACCAGAGGACTACGAAGCCATTCTGACTGAAATGAAGGCCAATCAAAATACGGTTTCGTATGCAACTAATTTAAGCTTGGCTAAAAAAGTATTTGCACATACCGCTCAATACGATGGCGCGATTGCAAACTACCTCTCATCGCTCGGTGGTGATTTAAACCATACCAGTCGATCGCAATATCCAGAGACTCTGCACCTAGCATTTACTAAAGTACAAGAGATGCGCTACGGTGAGAACCCGCACCAATCAGCTGCGTTTTATCGTGATATCGCTGCCGTTGCTGGCGCCCTCGCCAATTACCATCAGATTCAGGGCAAAGAGCTGTCTTACAACAACATTGCGGATGCAGATGCGGCATGGGAATGCGTGAAGAGCTTCTCTGCCGATTCTGCAGGTGCAGCCTGCGTCATCATTAAGCACGCCAATCCGTGTGGCGTAGCCACTGGATCTTCCGGTCTTGAGGCCTATCAAAAAGCCTTTAAAACTGATCCGAGTTCTGCCTTTGGGGGCATCATTGCCTTCAATGTGCCTTGCGATGGCCCAATGGCCGAAGCGATCTCAAAGCAATTTGTTGAGGTTCTCATTGCGCCTAGCTTTACCGCGGAAGCAAAAGCCATTTTTGCTAGCAAGCAAAATGTGCGCTTACTTGAAATTCCGCTCGGCCTTGGATTCAATGCATTCGACATGAAGCGTGTGGGCGGTGGTTTATTAGTTCAATCGCCGGACTTTAAAAACGTCGCGCAGGCTGAGCTGCGCGTGGTCTCAAAGCGCCAGCCAACCCCAACCGAGCTCACGGACATGATGTTTGCTTGGCGGGTTGCTAAGTTTGTTAAATCGAATGCGATTGTCTATTGCGCCAATGGCATGACTTTGGGTATTGGTGCTGGTCAAATGAGTCGCGTTGACTCCGCTCGCATGGCTAGCATCAAGGCTGAAAATGCAGGCCTTAGTCTCGCATCATCGGCAGTTGCCAGCGACGCCTTTTTCCCATTTCGGGATGGCCTTGATGTCGTTGTTGCTGCAGGGGCAAGCTGCGCGATTCAGCCTGGTGGCAGCATGCGCGATGAGGAAATCATCGCTGCCGCCAATGAACATGGCATTGCAATGGTCTTCACCGGCACCCGCCATTTCCGCCACTAGAACCATACGGGCATTGATATAAACCCATGCGCTGGATTGGAATTGACCCTGGACTTCGTACTACTGGCTTTGGCATCATTGATGTCGATGGTCAGAAAATGACCTACGTCGCTTCTGGAACCATTGAAAGCGGCGACCCGAAGAAGGGCTTACCTGAACGCCTAGGCACCTTGTATAACGGCGTTAAAGAGGTCTTGGATACCTACCACCCTGAATCGGCTGCGATTGAAGAGGTATTTTTAAACGTCAATCCACGTTCCACCTTGATGCTCGGGCAAGCCAGAGGGTCTATCATTGCCGCCCTTGTTTCAGCCAAGCTGAGCGTGGCGGAATACAGCGCCTTGCGCGTCAAGCAGTCGATTGTTGGCACGGGTCGGGCCACCAAACCGCAAGTACAAGAGATGGTGAAACGCCTACTGCGCTTAAGCCGCGCGCCCGGTACTGATGCATCCGACGCGCTGGGTGTCGCAATCTGCGCTGCGCACCACTACCGCTTACCTGCAGCCCTCAAACCCAAGCCCACTAGCAAAGAGTAAGATCACCCCATGATTGGACGCATTCAAGGTACTTTAATTGCCGTACATCCACCACGCTTAGTGGTGGATTGCCATGGCGTTGGTTATGAAATCGACGTACCGATGAGTACCCTCTATCAGTTGCCGGGCATCAACCACACCATTACCTTACTCACGCATTTTCAGGTACGTGAAGACGCGCAGCAACTCTTTGGTTTTGCCACCGAATCGGAGCGCGAAGCTTTTCGGGCGCTGATTAAAATCAGTGGTGTTGGCTCGCGTACAGCACTTGCCATTTTATCCGGCATGAGTGTGAATGAACTAGCGCAAGCAATTGCACTGCAAGAACCGGGTCGCTTCACACAGGTTCCCGGCATTGGCAAAAAAACCGCTGAGCGTCTCTTGCTTGAGCTCAAAGGAAAGCTGGGGCCGGATTTAGGTCAAGGCGCTGGTGCAGCAGCGGCTGCTCAGCCCAGCAGCGAAGTCTTGCAAGCATTGCTGTCCTTGGGTTACTCCGAGAAAGAAGCACTTTTAGCAATTAAGCAAATCAGCTCCGATGCCTCGGTTTCTGAAGGTATTCGCCAGGGCTTAAAGTATTTATCTAAAGTGTAAATTGCACGAAGCGAATACACTCTCACCATGGCCATACACACCGACGATTTAAGCGCATTACCAGACGACCTTCCAGCAGAAGGCGATCGCCTAGTGAGTGGCTCGGCTGGGAATGCAGAAGCCGTCTTTGAGCGCGCCTTACGACCACGCCAGCTCGATGAATACGTCGGCCAAACTAAAGCCCGTTCGCAGCTCGAAATCTTTATTAGTGCCACGCGTGCCCGCAATGAAGCACTCGATCACGTCTTACTCTTTGGCCCCCCTGGTTTAGGTAAAACGACGCTGGCGCACATCATTGCCCGCGAGCTCGGCGTGAACTTACGCCAAACCAGTGGCCCAGTGCTGGATCGCCCAGGTGACCTCGCAGCCCTACTAACCAATTTAGAAGCAAATGATGTTCTCTTTATTGATGAGATTCATCGCTTGTCACCCGTAGTAGAAGAGATTCTGTACCCTGCTCTAGAGGACTATGCGCTGGACATCATGATCGGCGAGGGTCCTGCGGCCCGGAGCGTCAAGCTTGATCTCAAGCCTTTTACCTTGATTGGCGCTACAACCCGTGCTGGCATGCTCACCAATCCCTTGCGCGACCGTTTTGGAATCGTTGCACGCTTAGAGTTTTATACAAGCGATGAGCTCACCCTAATTGTGGAGCGCTCCGCCAATTTACTCAAAGCCAAAATCGATCCTAGCGGCGCTACTGAGATCGCCCGGCGTGCCCGCGGCACGCCACGGATTGCTAATCGTCTGTTACGACGGGTGCGTGACTTTGCTGAAGTGAAAGGTACTGGCGTTATCACCAAAGCCATGGCGGATGCGGCATTGGCGATGCTGGATGTCGATCCCAGTGGGTTTGATGTGATGGACCGTAAATTACTTGAAGCAATCTTGCATAAGTTTGATGGCGGCCCCGTTGGAATTGATAACCTGGCTGCAGCGATCGGGGAAGAGCGCGATACGATTGAAGATGTGCTCGAGCCCTATTTGATTCAGCAGGGTTATTTGCAGCGCACCTCGCGTGGCCGTATTGCTACGCGCTTGGCCTACGAGCACTTTGGCTTAACGCCGCCAAGTAACAATCTAGACCTACTGACATAGGCGAATTTAGTTCAGCGTCACCTTTACAAAACGACGCTTACCCACTTGCAGTACAAAGGATCCGGCAACCACTTGCAAGCCTTTATCGCTAACCACTGTTCCGTCAATCCGTACACCACCCTGTTCAATATTGCGATTGGCTTCCGCATTGGATGGCGCTAAGCCAGTCATCTTGATTAATGCAGTAATGCCGAGCGGCGCGCCCGATAAGGTGATCTCAGGGACATCGTCTGGAATACCGCCTTTGGCGCGATGATTAAAGTCTTCCAAGGCTTTTTCCGCTGCCGCCTGCGAATGAAAGCGGGTCACGATTTCTTGGGCAAGGAGCACTTTGCAGTCACGTGGATTGCGGCCAGCCGCCACTTCTTGCTTCATTAAATCAATTTCCGCAAGAGGTCTAAACGACAGCAATGTGAAATAGCTCCACATCAATTCATCGGAAATGCTCATCAGCTTGCCAAACATCTCGTTTGGCTGCTCACTGATACCAACGTAATTGGCCTTGGATTTGCTCATCTTCTCAACACCATCAAGACCAACCAGCAATGGCATGGTCAAGATGCACTGTGGTTCTTGACCGTACTCCCGCTGCAACTCACGGCCAACCAGTAGATTGAATTTCTGGTCTGTACCGCCCAGTTCTAAATCGCTCTTTAAGGCAACGGAGTCATAGCCTTGCATTAATGGATAGAGAAATTCGTGTACAGAAATCGGTACGCCCGAACGGTAGCGCTTCGTAAAGTCATCGCGCTCGAGCATCCGCGCTACGGTATAGCGGGCTGCCAGTTGAATCATGCCGCGCGCGCCCAGCGGATCGCACCACTCGCTGTTGTAGCGTACTTCGGTTTTACTCGGGTCGAGCACGAGGCTAGCTTGCTTGTAATAGGTTTGGGCATTTTCGGCAATGGCTTCTGCTGTTAGCGGTGGGCGCGTTGCATTTCTGCCTGAAGGATCACCGATCATGCTCGTGAAATCGCCAATCAAGAAAATCACGGTATGGCCTAAGTCTTGCAGTTGCCGCAGCTTATTCAGAACCACCGTATGCCCCAAATGAATGTCCGGCGCAGTAGGGTCTAGACCTAACTTAATTCGCAGTGGTGTTTTCGTAGCCTGGCTACGGGCAAGCTTAGCCAACCAATCGGCTTCGACTAACAGCTCGTCACAACCCCGTTTTGTTACCTCTAAGGCAGCAAAAACGTCAGGGGTTAGTGGGTATTTGGGTTCTGGGGTAGCCGCCATACTGATTCAATTATCGAGTTCGGTTAAATTAGGGTTTCAGTTACGATAATCGTATTGTCGCATTCCTCAGAATAGAGTCTACCCACCGC
>JAIXPY010000071.1 GCA_027486025.1 Burkholderiaceae bacterium | reverse complement strand
CGGTCGGTATAGACCACTGAAAACTCCAACAACCCATCGGGATCAACGTTTGGAAGCAAGCCAGGCATGCTATCTCCTTAATAATGTAAGCAATAACCCACAATGATACTGGTCATCGGGAAACTACGTGTTTCTAGGGATATCGCCTAGCGATAAGGCCGCGTAGCCGTTTCTAGGGCTACAGATTGGCCTTTTTCCGCCATATGGTGGAGTTTAGCCAAGAGCTCCTTAATCTCCCGATCACTCAAAGGGGCGAGTTTTTCAGGGATTAAGCCGTAATTTTCGACCATCAAGCGGATGGCACTGCGGCGGCCCAGTACCTTGATTAAGAGATACAGGCCCAATAAAACGGCTAAAGCAATGGCGAGAATAGACATAAATTGAGTGTAAAAAAGGAAGTGCGATCAGAAATAAGCCTGAATCTTAGCAAACCCAGCTGGCTTATCTAACAAACGGCAATTCATCCCAGCAGGTGGTGTAGTGGGGAGAACGATTTTCAGAGCGCATAGCCCAGCCCATGGTGCTTCCCATTGCCGCAGAATGCACGGTCTTTTTTCCAAAACGGGTATTGAGGGAGTCCATCACCTTCATTAACTCAGCTGATTTGTGATTCCAGCGATGGTCATCAAATAAGCTGCGTTGCTGCTGCGCCTTTTCTGAAATGCTACTCAGTACAACGCCCGCTTTTTTATAGCGGTAACCGGCTTTAAAAATCCGCCCTAAACCCCTTAGTGCGGCATCCGTTAAGGCCAAGGTGTCGTCACATGCCTCCACCAGTCCAATTGCAATGCTTGGGCTGTATTGCGGCTCACTCGGCTTAAAGCGATTGGTCCGCACAAATACCTGAATCATCGCCGCCACCGACGATTGTGCGCGCAACTTTTCACAGGCCCTAGCCATGTGTGTCGCTACCGATTCCTCAAGCTCCACTCGGCTGGTCACTGCTCTACCAAAACTACGTGACGCAATAATTTGCTGCTTCGCTGGCAGTACTTCCTCTAAATCTAAACACGATATGCCATTGAGCTCACTGCATGTACGCTCCATCACAACACCAAAATGCGCTCGCAGAATTTTGGGCGAGGTAGAGCGCAAATCCCATACCGTCTCAATACCCATGGCCTGCAGGCGTAAGGAAATTTGACGGCCTACTCCCCATACTTCACCGACATCAGTGATTGATAGCCAATGTTCTAGCTCTGGGCCTGTCAATGCATTCAGATCACACACTCCATTGAATACAGGATATTTTTTAGCCAGATGATTGGCTAACTTAGCCAAGGTTTTAGAAGCGCCCATGCCCACACATACCGGCAATCCAGTCCATTGCCGAATGCGACTGCGTATGATCTCGCCCATTACAATGGAGCTCGGATAAAGATGGGTGACGGCATCGATGCGTAAGAAGCTTTCATCGATGCTATAGACCTCCATGTCCGGTGAAAAGTCCCGCAAGATCGAGACCACACGCTCACTCATATCACCGTATAAGGTGTAGTTTGACGATAGCGCTTGTATGCCATGCTGCGCTGCTAAGTCCTTGAGCAAAAACCAGGGCGTTGCCATCTTCACGCCCAGGGCTTTGACTTCGCTGCTGCGCGCTACAGCGCAGCCATCATTATTGGATAACACCACCAATGGCACACGCTCGAGGCGCGGCTGAAATACCCGCTCGCATGAAACGTAAAAGTTATTAACATCCACTAAAGCAAAATGCGCTGCGCGCGACGCTGCTGCCACCGCTGTCCCCGTCATCCAGAATGGCTGACGTCGCGCTGCTCAGCATGCGGCGCTTTTTTATTGCTGTACTTCCGCACCACACCAACCACCACACCCCAGACTTGCAACTCAGCACCATCGGTAAATGTGATTGCCGGGTAATGGGGGTTTTCAGGGCGCAGCTCGATCGTGCCGCGGTATTTGTATAAACGCTTAATGGTGTAGTCGCCATTGACAACGGCGACGATGATGTCCTGATGCTTAGGCTTGAGTGCTCGGTCCACCACCACCTTATCGCCGTCTTCAATGCTGGCGCCCATCATCGAATCGCCACGCACCGTAAACAAAAAGGTAGCAGGCTTATTCTGAATCAAGTACTGATTCAGATCGAGCGCATCCTCGACGTAGTCTCCTGCAGGCGAGGGAAAACCGGCAGATAAGCCGTGTACCAGTAGGCGTAACTCGGAGGGCGGCGCCTCCAAGGCAAAACGTTCCGGGATTTGACTAAGACCCAACTCAGAAACGGCCTGAATGGGCCTTACAACAGGGGAGTTCATGGTGGCTTTTCGTTAAAGTACTGTATAAAAACACAGTATAAACACCCCAAGCTAAAAATGCCAAATTTACTAATAGAACTGGTTTTTTAATACTGCCGTGCCTGAATTCAGGGGCCCTCGACTGGTAAGATCAATTGCACACTTCTTCAGAAAGCACTTTGCCATGCCAAACCTCCTCCCCTTTTTCGCGCAATGGGGTCTCACTGCCCTCTCCCTATGGGTTGCGAGTTTTATTTTTGATGGCATTCAGTTTGACGGCGCGGCAGCTCTCATTGTTGCCGCCCTAGTATTGGGTTTTGCCAATGCGATTGTGAAACCCATCCTCATTTTGCTCACACTACCACTAACAGCCTTGACGATGGGCCTCTTCTTGCTGGTGATCAATGCCTTGGTCTTGATGCTGGTCTCAGCCGTGGTGAGTGGTTTTACGATCTCCGGCTTTTGGACTGCCTTCTTTGCCGGCATCTTTATTTCTGTGTTTAGCCTTTTTATTGGCGCCAGCGTTTTTAAGACTGAAGTGCGTTACGAGCGTCACTAAATCCGATCCCAACTGTGCATAGCCTCACGGCAGGGGTGGGGCTTGTTCATGACCCCTTCGGCATTCTGGGCAACGATCGATGCGCCGCCCGTTAAAAATCCGAGGCCCAGTGCCAACGCTTGATTCACGGCTGCCTCTTTATTGATCCCAACCTGTGGCTTAAGCAAGCTGCCCTGTAAACGCACTAGGCTAGCCAAATCAAGTCCCGCAGTGAGGCCTGATTTTTCTTTGGGGTAAAAAGCCAAATTAATCTGTTCGCTGTTCAAGTTAACGGATCCAGCTAAAACAATATTTAAACGATCCGTTTCAACGCCGATGGAATCCCGAACGGTAACTACTCCGTTTTTGACTGGCAAATACGCTACTGCGCACTCGAGCGTTGTTGCATTGCTCTTTTTTCGCATCGGATTAATCGCATCGAACAGCGTAATGAATACATCACCGCCTTCGTTCATGAAGCTCGACGCAAGGCGCGCGCTGCCAATCGTAATTTGGCTTTGGCCATTTAAGCTAGAGGCGATTTGGTGCGGGCTTTTACCGCTACTAGTGAGAGTAAATGCAGTGCGCATATCACCGCCACTCACCTTTCCCTTCGAGTTGGTTGAGGCAAGCAATTGCTCTAAGGTAAAGCCGCTAGCCCGACCTTTGAATGCCCAGTTAGGTAAACCCTGCAGATTATCAACGCGCGCGGAGCCATCAAACTGGCCATCGCCTAGCTGAAAGGTCACCTGGGGAATGTCAATCTGCTGGGGAGTGAGGCGCGCCAGTGTGACTACTTTTTTGAGCACTACTTTGGTGGGGAGCACCAACTGCCCAATATCAACATTAAGTGTGCCATTGGCATTGGGCAGGTAATCGAGCGGCAATGGCGTATCACTAAAGAAACGCTCGGCAGCACGTGCAGCAGCTGGAGTCTGGCTGGGTGGCGCGATGGTATTCAATACTTTCGTGGCAGTCGTGTTTGCGTTGGACGCCACAGATGTTGGTTTTGTAGACGCTGATGTTATAGGCGACGCCGGGGAACTGAATGCCGGTATAGCGGACAAATCGAGCTCGTCTGCTTTAAACGAAACATCAAACTGAGTAGGCTTGGCTGGATTAAGCGCTACTTTTCCCTTGAGTTGCGATGGTTTACCGCCCAGTACCACTTCAAAATCGAAATTGACGTCGATTGCCTCCGCTCCCATGCTACGCAAGACCTCTCGAATCGAGGTCATCTTACCTTTGATCGCAATCGTAAACATATCCTGCTTTAGGTCAGCATTGATTGCCGTCTCAGCGCCTTTTTTTTGCATCGACAAACGCGAAATCCCATAACTACTAGCGGCAGCCCTACTCGGCTGGTAATGAATCTGGCCATTGATTAAATTGATGTTCTCAATCAACACCAGATTACGATCCATGGCATCGGTATCACTGGCCGCTTTTTTAGGATTGGCTTGTGCCGCGCCGACCGAGGGTGGGCTGACTGCGCCATTCGG
>JAIXPY010000087.1 GCA_027486025.1 Burkholderiaceae bacterium | reverse complement strand
TTTTCGGGTGGCTTTAATAACTCGGTGATTCGGCAACGGGCTGCGCTCTTGGATAAAGCCAAATCGGATTATGACAATCTACGTAGAACTGCTGCTCAGGCAACGCGCCAAGCCTTTACCGGGTTTTATGGTGGTTTAGCAACCGTTAGGGCATTTGAGGCTGCAGAAAAATCCTCGGCTTCTGCTTTAGCATCGAGCCAGTTGGGTTTTGATGTGGGCGCCTTAATTAATTTAGATGTACTCATTGCTCTGGACGCCCTCTTTACTACCAGAGCAACGCTCTATAAAGCCAGGTATGACACCATCCTCAATGCTTTGAGACTCAAGGCCCAAGCAGCGGCATTAACGGATCAGGATTTAGTGGCGGTCAATGCCTTGCTGCAGTAATTAAATAAGCAAGTAAATAAACAAGTAAGCGTAATACAACCGTACTGCTTTACTTGAAGAATTTAAAGGTACCGAGCTAAACGCTATTCAGTACAGAGTATTGGTGCGGATTTACAAAGTACAGAATCTTTTACTAAATCATTTGAGCGGCAGCGCCCACGATATCAGTTGCCACAATACAATCACAGTACCAATGACTGCAAGCACCATGACGCTGAGCTCGATCCGAAAGTAACGGGCTTTTTTGTGGGTGTACTCAATCGATAGCATGGCTAGGCTCTTTTGAATTAAATAGAGCACCAGCTTACAAAGGGCTAGGGTAATTTGCTATCTGTAAATATGGAATTGCTTGTAGGAAATGGATGGGTTATATGTTTACAGCTATTTAAGTTACGAATTTAGTTCAAGAGAACCCTATCTTTTGATTCAAAAGGGCGGATTGTGAGTCCAGAAACAAAGAACCCGCCTAAGGCGGGTTCTTTGTTTAGCTCAGGATTCTATTCCACAATTACTTCATGATAAAAAAGATATAGTCTTATTCATAGGAGCTTAGGTTATCTAAGACTGGTATTTCCAATAGCTTCGCGCACTGCCGCCAGATACTTTCCAATCACAATTTGCTCATCAAATTCGGCTTCCATCTTGGCGCGTCCACGCAAACCCATCTCGGAGCGCTGTGCGTAAGATAATTGCAACATCTGCGACATCCTATCAGCCAAATCTGAAGCATCGCGCATCTTGCAAAGGTAGCCATTAATGCCATCATCCACTACCTCACGACAGCCCACGGTATTCGTGGTGATGATAGGACGAGACATGGCTGCGGCCTCTAATAGGCTACGGGGGGTGCCTTCGCGATACGAGGGCAGCACAATACAATCAGCCGTGGCAATCTGAGTGCGTACGTCATCGCTCGTACCCAGGTAATTCACCACGCCCTCGGCCACCCAATCATCCATCTCGTGTCGAGCGATGGCTGCTGGGTTTTGCACATCCAAGAATCCAAGCAGGCAGAACTCGACTTTTGGCCAGCGCTGGCGTAGTTGCCGGGCTGCCTCAACGTATTCGTACACGCCCTTATCGCGCAACATGCGGGCAACTAGCAAAAACCGAAATTGAATTGAATCGTCATGACAATCCTTGTCAGTTGGACTTGCTAGATAACCGAGCTCGGTTTGTGACGACAATACAGGTGGCGCAAACCTCATCAAATCAATCCCCGACCCTGGCAGCAGCGCAGTCACCTCGTTGCGCACTAAGCCGCTATCCACAAACATCGCCCGGTCATCCGGGTTCTGAAAAAATACCTTTGCCGAGCGGCCTAGGGCCATGCGGTACAGACTACGTACCACATTCACCAACCAGCCGCCGCTGATGAACACCGCACCAAGTCCTGCAATGTTGTTGATGACAGGTATGCCCTGCCAGTGCGCAGCCAGCGAGCCATACACATTAGGCTTTACGGTGTAGCCCAAAAACACATCGGGTTGCTCTTGCTTGAATAATCGCCAAAAGCGCCAAAGTAACAAACTGTCATGCAGGGGGTTGGTGCCGCCGTTTGCCATAGGCAGCGGCACAAAACGACAGCCCAGCTCAGACAGCTGATTGACATATTTGTCTGGTGGGGCCACCGCCACAACTTCATATCCATGAGCCACAAAAGCCTTGATTAAACCAGAACGAAAATTAACAAGGTTCCATGCCGTATTGAGACAAATGAGTACTTTCACTGCCACAACAGAACCCATGGATAAAACTGGTAGGGTAGCCAAGCATACGAATGCGACGCAAAAAATAACCAAACAAACAGTACAGATGCGCTGTAAAAAATAACCAACTGAATCCAGATGATGTTTCGCGCACGGCGCCGCGTCATGGCATCAGGCAGGCGTGAGAACACAAATAACTGCAGCGGTATCCAATAAAGGGCCACACGGTCTACCGCTGTAGAGGACGGCGATACAACCAGTAAGCCAACAAAGCTCAAGGCGCCCAAAGACATCCAGGTCCAAAACTTACGATCGTTGACAGACATGGCAAAGCGCTGCCTGAACAACAAAAACACCATTGCCGGCACCGCATTCATGGCCACACGAATCGCCGCACCGCTTGATTCGTATTCAGCTACAACATAGTTTGTATACAGAGCATCGACTGATTCCTGTAAAAACAAGGCATAAAGTAAAAGCGCGGTAATGCCCACCCACAGCACCGTCCAAAGTCGATTTTTGGTACTAGCCAGTAGCGCCAATGGAATCATAATAAGAGCCGATTTATGGAAGGTCGCCGCCAAAAAAACGAAGATCACAAACCGTAAAATCTTCCGCTCAGTAAGGGTAACCAAGCCGATCATGACAAGCCCAATTGCAACCCCTTGGCGCGTGTAACCCATCGCCACCACGGTTATCAAATACGGCACTGCCACCACAAGGGCCAGCCAAGGCAAGGGCTGCGCTCGGCAAAACACTACTAGGCCCCAAGCGAATATGGCAGCACACACCGTATTGACGAAATAAGACCCTAAGTCCAGTCGAGCAGCCAGCCAATTCAACGCGTTGTAAGCGGGATCACCCCGACTAATCGCCTCCTGAAGCGTGTCAAATGAGGCTATGTAAATGTACTCTTCGTAAGCGAACCAATCGCCCCCCACCTCATGACGCAGCCCAATCATCAGCACTAACGCCACAAACATCAAGCGCCACCAATTTGGCCAATTGGCAGAGTTCCTCACACCATACGGTAAGCGGCCAGCGACCCGCGATGCCGCCGTCGTTGGCCAAGGCGGCACCGCCAATCAGCAATACTTTCATGGCAATGCGGCCCTCTTTGGTGGCGTGCAGTACCACACTCCTTGGAAAAACCTCGTACTCAAAGCCGAGGTCGATGGCAATAACTACCAACAGCTTCCCTTTGGCAATACCTTGCCGATTAAGTCGATCTTTAACTTTGGCGCAACTTATCAAATGAAAAACGCTGACTTTACGGTCGGTGTTTTGGGCAATAGCCAAGTGATGTTTTCCATCAGCTTGCACGAGCGCCTAGATACACTCAATACGCCAAAACTAGCCGAGGCCAAAGCGCTACCGGTTGATCTCAAAACAGTTGGGGCCTATAACCCGAATCAATTTAGTAACCCGGCGCTCTTCATTGCGTCCAATGCGCCTCCTGCAGCAGCAGCTACAGTAGTAGCTGCGCCCGCTTCCGTACCAGCTACTACACCAGCCGCCACAGCAGTAACTGCGAAAAATGCAATTGATCCTCTGGTCAGTGAAGGTATTGCCTCTACAAGTAGCAACGTAAGTGTGGGCAGCACTCAAAATCCATTGAGTGTTGATGCGCGCAACGCACCCTCTTCTTCTGCTGGCCTACAAAAGCAAATTATTACGACTCAGTACAACAGCACCTTGGTCGATTTTGAGCAGCAGACGCAGTGGCAAGTAAAAGGCTTACGCGGAAGCGGGAAAGTATGGACGGTGCACTTGCAAGATGCTAGTGGAGTATTTTTGCGTAGTCGGATTAACCGCGGCATCACCGTATTGCATCGCGATGCCCCCAGTGCAATTGAAACCTTCCAGATCCAGTTTTACAACTGGGGCATGCTCGTTAGCGAATTCCAGGTCGATCGCAAGCAATGGATGCTCAGCCAAACTCAGCTGCTAGCGCCATCCGTACGCTACCCTTCGATTACCTTGGTTGATACGGCCGCACTTCCCGCCGATGGTGGCAACCCCTTCTTTAGGGGTCCGTCACGATCGTCCAGTAGTGCTGCGCCCAGTCTGATTGCAAATGATCAAGGTAGCAGCTTAGAGCCAGTAATGATTGATAAGCTCGATCACAAGCCCTACCGCACCAATATTGGTGTCTCGTACGCTCAAATTGTCGGTAGCCCCGATGCACCCTTCTTGTTTGCGCTGGGTGTGAAGGCCGATGGCCTGTATAAGTTTAGGGAAAATACTTGGGTCACGGGTACCGTCAATGCGCGTTTAGTGGATAACTTTGGCAAGTATGTAATTGATCCAGCGCCGACTGGATTGCAACCGGTTCGCACCG
Source organism: Burkholderiaceae bacterium (assembly GCA_027486025.1). Classification (GTDB taxonomy): domain Bacteria; phylum Pseudomonadota; class Gammaproteobacteria; order Burkholderiales; family Burkholderiaceae; genus Polynucleobacter. The sequence goes on along the minus strand of JAIXPY010000087.1, from coordinate 52,115 downwards.
ACATTCGGTCTTATGTGACGCAGTCGATTGCGACCATGCCCAATTTACAAATCACCAATACTGGCAAGATTGCAGACAATCATTTTGTGAGCGCGTATGCGGGATATTTAGAGATGATGTTTGCCGGTGCCGGCGGTGAATACCTCTGGCGACCCACCAACAGCCGAGTAGCCCTGGGTGCTGATATCAACCGCGTACGCCAGCGTCAATTTAATGTCTGGACATCACTGCAAAACTACGCCGTTACCACTGGTCACGTAACCGGTTACTGGGATACTGGGGTGCAAGATATATTAGTGAAGTTCAGCTACGGTAAATACCTTGCGGGCGATGTGGGCGGTACGTTGGATTTATCGCGGGTGTTCCAGAACGGCGTCAAGATTGGAGCCTATGCTACCCGCACTAATGTTGACTATGCCCAATTTGGTGAAGGTAGTTTTGATAAGGGCGTGTATCTATCGATTCCGTTTGATGCCTTCTTTGCACGGCACAGCGATTCCAGTGCGAATTTACTCTTTACCCCTCTGATTCGGGATGGCGGCGCAATGCTGATTCGGAAGTACAGGCTCTATGACATGACCCGCACACGCGATAGCAGGGCTTTAAGCGCTGGACCGGACTAAACGCATGTTTAATCTAAAAACCTATAATGGCGTATGTCTTCACGCTACGCCTGGAACTCGTTCGCAGCCATGATTCTGCATCGGCTCGGCCTTTCCTCGAAGGAAGATGGGATAGACACTAACCACGTCAGCTCAAGTGAGCGTGTAATTTATCTATCCAAAAAGCAGTTCCGTATTGGTCTACTCTGTTTATTGGCGGTGATGTTGGTTTTGGCAGCGGGGTTTTATCACTTGGGCTCACGGCAAAATTGGCTGGATGAGCAACCCCCTGGGGGCGCACCCACCTTGCATACCCTGCAGCAAGAAATTGCCAAGATGAATGCCGCCATCGCCGAGATGAATGCCCTAAAGGACCGTTTTGCCAATCTGGCGATGCCAGAACCAATCAAGACGGCACTGCAAAAAGAAATGGGTGGCGGATTAAATCAAGCTTCACTGACTACTACCCCATCCAAGACGATGGATCCTACTAGTGTGTTTGCTCCGCTATCGGAAAAAGATCTGGCCGCCACTGTAAAAGAACTTGCGCTCATGAATGCGCGCTTGCAGCAAACCGAAGCTAACTGGCTTAAAGAATTGAACTTACTGAGCCACATGCCGACGGGCTCTCCGATTGAAAACCATGCAGGTCTCAGTAGCAACTATGGTAGCCGCATTGATCCTTTTACCAAAATGCTGTCTTACCATTCTGGTGTTGACTTTTCAGCGCCGGCCGGGACTATTATTTATGCCACAGGCGATGGCAGAGTTGCTCGAACTGACTTTGACCGAGGCAATGGCCAATTTATTGTTATTGAGCACGCTGAAGGGTTTACTTCCAAATATGCGCACATTAAAAGGTTCTTGATTCGGGAGGGTGAGAAAGTCAAACGGGGGCAGGCCATTGCTGAAGTAGGATCCACCGGTAGATCCACTAGCCCTCACCTGCATTATGAGATTGCCCATAGGGGTATGACGATCAATCCGATGATGGCACTAGGGCAGCGATCCCAATTGGCAGCAAACCTTTCAAGTGAATCGCAAAAAAAGAAATAACGAGCTACTTTAAGGTCATTTAGTTTCAAAGCCGTTGAAGCAACATGCAGAGCATGGGAAGTTGTCACCGACACACCATCGACAGCAAGCAGAAAAATCGACTTTAGTAGTATCTAATTTTTAGGAAGTATTACAGTGAAATAAATGGATCAATTATGAGCTATAAAAATTCTGCAAAGAAACTTAATTGCATACAAATTCCTCCAGCTACTAATAATTTTTATAAACTCTATAAATCTAGGCTTTTAACCTATTAATTACCCTTCAATGTAAATGAATATATCTTCAAGTAATTTAGGCAATACATTCTTCAAAATTTTTTTTTTAATTTTCTTCATATCATTAGTTTATCTTTCGAGCTTATTATCCAATCGAAGTCAAAATAATATTTATGAAAATGATTTGTCATACTTTAGCTCTGAATCAGGGAAGGGATATCAGAATCTTTTAATTTTAAAATATCCGGCTTTAATTGCAGATCTATCTATAAGCCTTGAATTCGTTAACCACGACCCAAGTTTTTCTTTTGGCAATATTTTTCAAACATCCTCAGAAGCTAATGGTATTCGCCTTGAACTTCAACCCGGCAATAAACTATTTCTTATTATTGGAAATAATCGTCTTTATCTAATCGCAGATCATCTATTAGAAAATATATCTTATAAAGTAAGTATCCTCTACAAAGATAAGGGTAACTTAGCAGTAAAGCTGAATGGAAAAACTGTTATAAACCTTTCCCCATTGGATTTAAATGGCGATAAGCTTCAGATTCAAAATTTTTCGATTGGATCTGGGTATGCACTTACAAGAAATTTAAATGGTTTTGTTAGTAATTTTTCAGCGGCCATTGAATATCGTCAAGTTACCTTACTGGGGAAAATTTTCCACTGGATACTTCTTTCCTTGGCATTTTCTGGGCTTGTTCTGGGCTTAAAACTGCTATTAAATTCAAAAAAAACTAGTCAAGATTCTAGCCTACGAAAATTACTTAGCTTTAATTTTATGGAATGGGTGCAAGTACAATCTTCCACAACCACATCATATCTTTTTTACCCACTCGCTCTTACATTTTTAACATTTACGATTTGGCCCCTCCAGTTCATCGCGGGGAGCTATTTTGGACTTACTAAGTGGATTCCTTACCTTACGTTTCCATTATTACTACTAGTGATCTGCACTACGAAATGGATTTCTGTTGATAAAGCCGTAGCCAAATATACCGTTCTTATCACCACCTCTCTAATTATCTATACAGGCATTCTTCTTTTCATTGGCTATAGATCAAATGGACTTAATATTTATTTACTATTTTTTTCAATGCTATCTATAAGCATACTCCCCCTGCTAAAAGTAAAAAGTAAAGCCATCTTTATCCTTATTTGCATAGCAAGCTGGATTGCAACCATAAATCTTGAGAACTGGGTTTTTCTATCTGACTTATTGCGCAATCAACCCTTTCCCTATTTGCTAATCTCAGGCTTTACATTAATTTGTATCTTTTCGGCCCAATTGTTAGGTTCTCGCGGCCCTAATTCGAGTGTTGTTACATACCTTTTGGTAGGGCTGGGCTTATGTCTTTTTTTATTTCTCAGCTTTAGATCCGATACACTCTTTATTCCGGGCTCTGAGTATCACTGGGAGTACTTTACCGGACCCATTCGCGCCATTAGAAATGGTGGATGGCTACTTTTTGATGCTCCATCCCAATATGGATTTCTTAATATACTTCTTGCCAGTACAATTCCACTGAATTCGTCTTGGCAATCGCTTTATGTCTTGCAAGGGATAATTCTTTTTAGCGTTTCCTCAACAACCTTATTGGTATTATTATCCCTCTGCAATGAGAGTTGGCTTAAAAAAATTATCGTATTCCTTCTAGTTGCAGGAAGTTTTTTCTTTGCCGATCCACACTGGATTGGACCACTACCCTTTCCATCGTCCTCTGTTACTAGATTTCTCTGCTGCTATCTATTAATTTTTTCAACGCTAATCCCATCGACAGGCATTAGAAAGAAAATAATCATATGCATCGCTTGGTGCATAGGAGTGCTCTGGTCTGCGGAGAGTACTTTTTACTGCACCTCAATTTACTTTTACATTATTGTTGCTGACACTCTTTCATCTAGTCAAATAAGTGAAAAGAAGTGCGTTATTAGGGATTATTTTGCTATTTCCCTTTCTATTTTATTCTCTACGATTGTTTTAATATCGGCCATTTATTTTATAAAGATCGGAAAATTTCCTAACTTTATTAGTTACTTTGATTATGCGATTGGCTATGCTTCTGGCTATGGCTATGTTCCTTTTCCATTAAACGGTCCTGGCAATTTATTGCTGCTTATTTTCCTAGGCGTGGGAGTTTCGCTGATTGAAGCAATTAAGCAGATGAAAAAAAATGTCGCAATGACATTTGCTGCAATTGCAGGATGCATTTGGGCTGTAGCAAGTTATTATTTAGGTAGACCAGTGCCTCAAAATATTACCGCCCTCTTTCCACTATTAACCTTCTGCTGTCTTTTATCAATATCACTTGCCGCTAGGTCTGATTTAAGAAATGCGATAAATCCTCTTTTTGCAGCCTCAACACCACTCTTTTTTCTAATTCTTGCTACTTTCTATTCGCCAAGCTGGTGGCAACAGCTAGAAAATATCAGATCATTCTCTTCAAATATTGCACAGCACCTCCCAAAGTCATCAACCAAACTTGAGTTGGAGCTTAATAGGATTAATCCAACCGGCAACATTCCTGTAGTCAATTTTTCAGATAGCGCAGCCACACCGTATTTCCCTACTATTGAGTTACTGAATAGTGAAAAATCATGGCTACCGACCCCCCTTCAGCTACTAATGCCCCCAATTACTGAAGAAAAGCAATCGGTCACTATGAGGAGATATATTTGCCAAAATTTCAAACAAAATGGCATTTTAATTTATCAACCAGGATCTATTTCTTATGCATGGCCAAGTTTTCTAAAAAATTTAAACCAGCTTCTATTAATTAAAAATATAGCGGTGGTTGATGATCGGGAAATATATCTATTTGAGAGAAATAGCTCATTTGATACTTTATGCAACAAGATCGTCATATGAAAAAATTTCTCAACATAAGTTTTTTTTCCGCAGCAGGACTCATTGCTTTCTTGCTGGGGTATAACCTATTGTTTAACTTTAGCTTCCTGCCCCTTACAGAGGGATGGTTTTCGTCTTATGCGCACCTGGTTATCACTGGAAAAGTTCCTTACAAGGACTTTTATCTCTATCTTACTCCACTGTATGTGTGGGTTATATCCCTCATCACATACATATTTGGGTCATCACTTTTTGCGTTGAGAGTATTTGGGGTACTAATTACTTGCTCAATTGGGTTACTTTTATTTAGGATTTTTAGGTTCAAATTTTCGCCTGCAGCAAGTTTTGTAGGCGCCACAATTGCATCCCTCTACTATCAATCTGGTAATGCCTACATCAGTTATGACTTCACACAAGTTCTAACTCTATTTTCTCTGCTGTCTTTTAATTTTCTGTTGACATCTGAAAAAGCCGTTAAATGGCTTGACCCAGTAGAAGTGGGCCCAAAATCGAATGTCAGCAAAGCCACTATCCCTCTGTTTTTTGCTGGTTTTTTTGCAAGCTGTGCTTTTTTGACTAAGCAAAGCAATGGCTCTTTTATTGCTATATTCGCATTTATGTCTTGCTTATACATCACATTGATTAGCAATATTGGATTACATCGAAAAATTAAGCTTCTACTCTATTTTTTATGTGGTGGTTTTTTGCCAATAGGTTCGGTCATTGCTTATCTTGCGCTTAATCAAGCTCTTATCCCATTTATTGATCAAATATTTTTTAATGCAATTTCAGCTAAAGGAAGCATAACAAAAATATTATCGAGCTGGTTGATGGGCGTTTTTACTCCGGTTTTAAAAACTCAACTATATGAAATTGCAAGGGTTCTTATAGTCATATTTATCTTTGGTAAATTTATGTTTTGGATTTTAAATTGCAGTCGATACTTTGCTAATATTTACAAAAAAATGGAGAAATATAGAGAGGCCTTGGTCTTAACTGCCTTTCTTTTACTTTTTACCTCCGTCATGATATGTGCATGGCATGATAATACAACGTTAAGAAGTCAATTATTCGAGCCAGGACGCCATCTTCTTAATTATCTTATTCCGTTGAGTATTGGTTGGACCCTAATACAACTAGCCTTAGTTCCAATTAGCTACTCCATACCTAAATATGTAAAAATTGATAGAGGGACAACAGTTCTTGCAATTTGTGTGCTCGGACTTTTTTTTGGCAACGGTACTTCTGCGGGCCTTTCTGAAATTAGCTCATTCATAGTTATAGGCTGGGCAGTTTCCTGGCTATGTAATAGACGGTCAATTCCGTTTTTAGGGGTAGGGCTAGCATTTTATTCCTGCGCACTTCTCAGCGCGACATTAATCTACAGCAAATTAGATCGTCCGTATGCGTGGTGGGGAGTCTCTGAACCGAGCGCTAGATCAGCTCGCTTACATATTGACAACCCTGTCCTAAAAGGGCTTTATCTCTCGCCGGAGACTGAGAAAATATTTTCTGATTCAATAAATGTATTAGGCCTTGAGAAAACCAACAGTATCTTTTCTTTCCCTAACATTCCCATTTTCTACCTTATAACAAATACTTGGCCTAAAAGTAAAGCCATAATTACTTGGTTTGATTTTTTAAATGACAAGGATGCAATAGCAGAATCTATTAGACTTAAAGAAGATCCACCTAATACTATTATCTATCTCGATCTCCCTGAGATGGCTTGGAGCGCACATGAGAGGTTATTCAGAGCGGGCAAGCCATTAGGCCAAAGGCATATTCAAGCATGGCTAGATGAGACATGTGTGCTTGAAAAAGGCTATCAAATTCAACTCAAACGAGCACTCGATGATCAAACAACCCTTTATATCTGCAAGAAAAAATATAAAGAATAATCATTCTATTTAGATGGGCAATCTTTTGATTTTATGACTTGGACCACTTTATCCACTTCAAGTCGACTCATATCAACCTTTTCAGAATGAATTAGATTTTTTATAAAAATTCCGGAATCCAAGACCATAAAAGACGTGCCATCGTATATTAAATTCTTCGGACTAAATTTGTAATCCGAGCAAACCTCTTTTTCTAGGAACAGATATATTTTTCTATTTAAAAATATAGATAAATACTCCCCGCTTTTCATTGACTGCTTTTCCCATCCGTCCGTAAGCCATGTCGCATGAAGAAGGGCCGGTAGCAAATAAGGATAAAGTAAACCGAGAACGGGGTACATTACTGCATTCTCTAGATTCAAGTAGATAAGGGTTGATGATCAAGCGTAAATTCTATATTGACCTTTTTGGAAGTTGACTCATAGGTTGCGATGTAAGCTATCCCATTTAGCACCATGGTAGCAGCCAAAGAAAGGGCAATGATGTTTGAGTGCCCCCTGATAAAACTTACACTACTTTCAGTTAGATTTACTATTGAGCTCCAAAAATAGACAAATAAAATGGGTAACATGAATGCATACATCTTCATATATGCATAATTATTTAATGGGTTTGATCTGTATATGTAACCTAGAAAAATGACTGTAAGGAGATAAGCGCTTAAGCCAAGAGTGCAGTAAGCCTTGTTTCTCACAAAATTTAACACGACAACAGCCAGCAATACTATTGTTGAGGATATTGTTAGGAAAAATTGTTTGGTGGAATAATTCATGGAAACGCCACCATTTAACGCATTAATATTTTGATAAATATTACTCAAGCCAAGAATTTCACTTAAAAAAGCCCAATACGGTTGAGGATAGCCATTTCCCCCCTCTTCGCTAACTTGCTTTAGGCTTGTAAAAAACCAATCCAATAGGAATTGACAAGGGAGCATCATTACTACCGCAATCAATAAACCGACTAATAATTGGCCGTACAGGCTCATATCTATAGAACGTCTAAGTATTAGGTTTAGCGCTCCATGAAACGCCAACAAAACAGGAAAAACAAATAAGAGACCCTCGCCGTAACTCGCAAGGATTGCAGAAAATATGAATCCAAAGAAGATGGAGTTTCGTATCTTATCTTTCCTTATCAGCCCACCTCTGATCAAAAGAGAATCTATCAGCAGATAGAGAAGACCGTACATGCATAGTGAAAACGTGTTTCCATAAAAACCTTCAAACCATAGGTTCAGTAAATTTATATTAAAGATAAAGCCTACAAACCCAATAACAGACAGAGTAGTACTTAACTTGAATACTTCTTTGAGCCAATAAAAAACTATTCCCCCTAAGAGCAAATAAGGAAGCATCAATGATGCGAATCCAAATTTGTACGCATGGTCAATCCCATTAATTAAACTGCCGGACAGCTGAAAGCTTGCCAAACCCCATCGATAGTAATAAGCAAAGGGCCAATCCATTGTTAAATTGGTGTACTTGGTTATGTCCCCAACTCTCATCCCATAAAACTCTGGGAGCCTGAGAACAGCCGCACCCCACGTACCACCATCCAGTAGATATTGATTCATAAACCCATATAAAGCAGCATCTGGGCCGATTCGTATTGGAGTTGTTGAGTTCAATCCATCTAATCCTGGCCAAAGACACAGTAGGATAATCGGCGTTAAAAATGTTAAAGCCTTTAAGCTGGTCAAAACGTTTTCAGCGGATGGAAAAATTCGTTGATTAAAAAACCGATCTTTGGATAAAGCCCTTAACGCCAGGAGAGTCATAAAAGGCAATAGTGGAAGAATGGCCAACAGCGAAATTGGGAGCTCAAATGCAATGGAATAAGCCCCAATAATTGTATTCAACATCAAGCCAACCAATGGGGCGAATAGCCAGGCAAAACCATTCAAATTAATTTGGGCCGGAATAATTAGCCGTACAAGGAGAATTCCGGCTAGATATAAATATACGTAATGAACGAGAATATATTTGTATGGTGGGAGGAAATAAATTAACAGCAACTGAAATAAGACGAGCACGCATATTTGCTTGTTATCACCAACAGAAATTTTTGGAAAATTGATTATTCTTGCTTCTAATTTTCTGAATATCAAGTAGAAGATAACTGAAAGCAATAATCCTATTTTTGTAATAGCCGATAACAAAGATCCAAAATCTCCTGGTAAGAAACGTAGGACCGATCCAACCCAAGAATGATAGTTGACGCTCTTGAATGTAATGTCTTTAATTTCCCCAGAGTAAGTTCTGTCCGGGGAAAAACCACCGCCAATTAAAAATTCGCTGGTTGAAAAAACCAAATATGGAGATTTAATTGTCTTAATATGGTCATCAACTGAAATTCTTAAAAACTCGTGCGTCAACGCCTCAATCTTGATATGGTGTTCTTCATTCGAAATTAGGTTTTTTTCCAAGATTAGCGAGCTGTAGCCACTAATTTCTTGATTATCAGAATAAATGACCCCAAGAATATTTCCAATTAATTCAAGTCTTATTCCTGAATTTAATGGGGCGGTCTGAAAAAGATTCTGTGGATTTTTTTTAAAGCCGCCCTTAAATGTGAAGCTGGCAGAAAAATATGCGCTCTCATCTTTCTGAAGACCTCCAAGCCGTATTGGAAGATCTCCCGGCATTGTATTGGTCAGTTCATATGTCTTAAGATTAGGTAATTTTTCAATTTTATGAATTTGAAAATCTACATCTTTGAATTTTTTTATTTCTGCCGCTATAAAAAAAATGGATGCTAAAGCAAGGCAAACTATGACGGTAGTAAGAAAATATTTAGTCCTATAAAATTTACTTAAACGTCTATTTTCCATAGGCCAACATCAGAAATTGATTCGTTCTTTTTCAACAACTATTGGGCGATTTTGAATGTAGGTATGAATTGATCCAATGTACTCCCCCAATAGTCCAATAAAGAATAAGAGCACGCCGAACAAGAAAAATAATCCAATAAGTGCTGGGGCACCACCCAAGGGAAAGGAGTCCCAGAAAATGAGCTTCATCACTAAAAAATAGACAGCCACAAGAATACTAATTGCTCCCAAAATAAATCCAACTAGGGCGGCAATTCTGATTGGAAGCTTAGAGTGGCTGACTATTCCAAGCATTGCTATATCAAATAGTGTGTAAAAATTATTTTTTGTTATTCCGCCAAGTCGTCGAGGCTGGACAAAGGGAATAGCTTTAATTGGGTATCCTAACTCACAAATAAGCCCTCTTAAAAAAGGATAAGGATCATTAATTTTTCGTAGATTATCCAAAACTTTTTTATCATACAAGCCAAACCCAGTGGAGTCTCTGAGGATGCTCACATCAGAAATCCTATCGATAAGACGATAGTATGTTTTTCTTAAAAAATGCATCACTGCACTAGCTTCACTGGCCGGCTTCACTGCCATCACCAGCTTCCAGCCCTTTTCCCACTCCTCAATAAATTGAGGAATGAACTCTGGTGGATCTTGGAAGTCTGAAGCCATATAAATAGTCGCTTCTCCAGTACTTTGCAATATTCCGTAATACGGCGATCTAATATGGCCAAAATTACGAGCATTAAATATTGCTTTTATTCGCATATCTTGACTAGCAAGTTCTCGAATTTTATCTTGAGTGCCGTCAATTGAGCAATTATCAATCACTAAAATCTCAAAGTCATACCGATCTAATGGAGCAATCACTTCTCTAATGCGAGACAGTAATAATTCAATATTATCAATTTCGTTATAGGTAGGAGTAACTATGGATATTAATTTTTTGCTCATTTTTATCTCGGAGTAGCAATAGTGACAATATTACCTAGCTTCAATCCAATCGTAAAATTAAAAATGCTTGGAACTGATTTAACTTTAATCCCGAAAGCCCATAACAAATGTTTTAGCAGAAAGCTAAATTCAAAATAATTTCTTGTTTTTTCTATAGAGGTCACTTTATATCCAGATTTCTCTAAGAGTTTTGTTATTGAATTTGGGTTATAAATTTGTGGATGTTGCAAGCAAAAAGCCGGCCATCTCCAGCCAACAATCTTTCTTAACAAGGACTTTTCATTGTGGGTCACAATTAACAGCTTAGCATCTGGCATTAATTTTGCCCTTAACTCCGTTAGTGTAGCTATCGGATCTAGTAAATGATCTAGAACTTGGATCATTACTGCAGCACCTGCGCTGTGATCTGGGATTTGACTAAAACCAAACATATCTTCAATGATAGTAAATTGGTTATGACCAACTGATTTAGCGAGTGCGCCTGCAACTTCCCTGTTGGGCTCACAAAGCCAGTAGTTATTGAACTCGCCCTCTCTACTGCAATTCTCTGTAAAAATACCGATGTCTGGCCCTATCTCTATATAACCATTTTTCAGCGTGCTAAACTTTTTTAACTCCTCAAAATATCCCCTTTGGGTTTTTACTAGTGCGGCCATTGGCACGAGATCCATATTCGGAGACATCTGTTCATACAAAGCTCCCAATTGATCTAAATCATAAAAGATGGGGGCAAAAAGTAATGCGCACTCTTCACATCGAGCATAAGAAAAAAATATTTTTTCTTTAAAGAACCCATTCCAGTAGGGAATCAGAGATTCATAACTTAAATCCTCCGCTCTTTGAAGAGAGCTCACCTCATTCACAGATTTAGTTTTAGACTGGCAAATAGGGCAATCCCTATGCAAATAGGATTGAGTCATTATTTAAGCTCTCCACTCGGGGATTTAAAAGTAATCAAGTTATGCCAAAAGTAGCTTGACGCAACAATAGCAATCGAAAATAAGGTTTGAGCAATCATCGGATTCATATTGAGTATCTCAACCATTACTGGCAAGCAAAGGAGATTTATCAAGAAGTAGATTCCATAAAATGCAAAAAACTTTGGATACTCCTTCTTTACATTTCCTTTAGTTTTAAAAACTAAATATTTATTACTGACAAATGAAAATGTGATGCAGATAATTTGAGAAAAAATTAATGCCTTGATGTAACCAACACCAAAAGGGGTTAGCAATACATACAGAATTGGATAGACTGCCAATCCAACTGCTGTGTTAACACCACCTACAATAAGAAAGCGAATTTTCTTTTGATGTTTACTTAAAAATGCATAGTGCTTTTTTGGTTCACCCTGGTTAATAGATTAGTCCTCCGATGGGGAGTCAATGATCATGTTTTCCCTCAATACTTCTCTAGGTAAGAACGGTGATAAGTCTTCGAGCGGTGGAGAGGTGATACGGCCATCCGGATGTTGCTTGGCACCCAATTTAGGAGCAAAAGAAACATTCTCATCAATGATTATTTCGCAAATGCAAGGACCGCTTTCGGCCAAGGTTCCTGCTATTGCCTCTTTTATTTCAGAATGATTAGAAGCCTTTCTGTAAGGCAGATCAAAAGCGACACTTAATTTTTCAAAGCTAGGAAAAGTAACCCCACTCTTTGGTCCCCCACCCACTTCGACTCCATTGAAAAAGTTTCTATGCGTTTGGAAAATTGATACATAACCACTGTTATTTAAGATAAATATCTTGATTGGCAAATGATTACCCGCAATTGTTTGAAGCTCTTGCAAATTCATCATAATGCTGCCGTCTCCGGCTAAACATACAATCGATTTTCCACCGGATGCTTTGTGCGCACCTATCGAGCCTGGTAAGTCATACCCCATGGTGGCGCAACCCGAGTTCGTCCAAAGCCTCTGGCCTTTTTTCAAGTCGGCAGCTTGGAAGCTGACCACACACGCGCTACCATTACCCGTCAATACAATTTGATCTTCTGGGAGTTGTTTAAATAACTCATCGATAAAGCAGTATGGATTAACCCGGTCATTTTTCCAATACTCTGGAAGCACAATCGGAAACCTGCGCATACGCTCTTTGGCCCATTCCATCCACTCCTGGTGCGATTTGTTAGCGCCCACATAAGGAGTATTGGCAAGAATGGGCAATAAATCTTTTAGACTTGCATGAATAGGCATATCAGCCTTAACGGTAGGCTTTTTCAATTCAAGCTCATCAATATCTACCCAAATCTTATAAGCCTCACGTGCAAACGAATGCCAGTTGTAACTAACTTGACGAATATTTAAGCGACTACCTAAAATCAATAGTAAATCTGCATTTTGTGCAACGAAGTTACCTGCACGATCGCCAATAGTTCCTGGTCTGCCGGCATAGTAAGGGTGTTCATTCCAAATGACGTCATGCGCATTCCAGCCCGTTACAACTGGGATTTGCAGTTTATCAACTAGTTTTAAAAATTCTTTATGCTCGCCACTCAATCGAATGCCGCCACCCACAAAAATCACAGGCCGCTTCGCTTTTTGTATTTTTTCTAAAATCTCAGCACTAATCTTTACCAGATCAGTATTGCGCCAAGGCTCGTCTAATTCAGTAGGATCAAAACCAATCAAAGCTTCTGGATCAATTTGAGCACCTTGAACATTCAAAGGAATATCAAGCCAGCATGGACCAGGGCGACCTGATTTCGCGATATAAATTGCCTTTTCAAGGTGGTAACGAATCGTTTGTGGATCAGTCACCATTTCACAATATTTAGTGACTGGGCGTACCAACTCCTCAATATCGAGCTCTTGGTCACCATACTGACGAAGTGCTAGCCCCGTACTTCTAACTGTAGTCTCGTATTTTACTTGACCGGAAATTACTAGCATTGCTATGGAATCTACGAATGCGCCATAAACTCCCGTTATCGCATTGGTACCACCTGGACCAGAGGTCACATTGACTACCGGTAGTACATTAGTCAAGCGGTAATAGGCTTCTGCTCCGATTGCGCAGGCTTGCTCATGGTGATTAAAAATACATTCAAGGCCTTTGTTGGAGCCAAAAGAATGATTTAAATGCATGGCACCACCACCAGTCACCATGAAAACATGTTTGACACCATTTTCAACTAATTTTTCTGCAACGTAATCTGATAATTTCATTCTTAAACCTCTCTCCATCCATTCCAATAAGCTGTTCTTTTAATCGCTTCAGCCAAGTTCACTGTTTGTGTTACACCCAACTGTTTCTGAATAAGCTGACTGCTTGGAACATATCGCCCTGGATTCCAGCCAGAGTCAGATAATCCCAAAATTTCATAACCCTGATTACCAATTAAAGAGGAAGTTAGCTTTGCTAAATCCGCAATGGATATACCTTCCTCGGAACCTGCGTTGTAAGCAGCGCCTGATTTCCCATGGGTTAGCATCGCTAAAAGCCAGACTACTAAATCCGATGGATATAAATAGGAACGCTCCGGCCTTCCATCACCAGAAACGCTAATTTTTTTTCCCGAGATAGCGTCACGAATAAAATTTCCAGCAGCAAAGTGAATATTTAAGTTTAGCAAGGGGCCTAGTAATGCAAAAATTCGAGCCACAACAATTTGGCATCCAAACTGCTTGCCATAAATAGCACAAAGCATTTCTGATGCCCTCTTACCTTCGGCATACGTATTTTTAGGATTTAGGCAGTCTGGTGCGCTCATCGAATCTTCAGCAACATAATCCACGCCGGGCGCTTGCTGACCGTAGACAGCCCCCGAGCTTAAATAAAGTATCTTAGATATTTTTTCTTTTACCGCAAAATCCAGAATTTTCCGAGTACCTAGAACGACTGTATCAAACATCTGCAATGGATTAACTTCATTTAGCTCCGCACTGGCATCCGTCGCCGCGTGGATTAAATGCGTGAATTTGCCAAAATCAGCTAAGTTTTCATAAGGCAGAGTAACAACATCACCCGCTATATAGTGAAAATTAGAATGCTCAAATAAATGCGGATGCTTTGAATGGAAGCTTTGAGGATTTCTGGTGAGAATCGTCACCTGAATATTGGCACCTTGACTCTTATTGACAAAATGAATCGCCTCCAACATCCAAGTGCCGATAAAACCTGTCCCGCCAGTCAAAAAAATATGGGCATTCTTCAACTGATCAAAAGAAAGCCTGGCTTGCTCACCAATACGAGCAAAGTCTTGTTCGACTGTCCATTGAGGAGAAGGTTTAGCTGTCATTGGTAAGGTATGAACGTATAAATTAGGAATCTAGAAAGCCGTGCAATTCAAAGGTCTTTTTAAATGCTTGCTCAATCATGATTTTGGAACTCTCATTCCTTGGACAAGAATGCAATATCAAATCACCATTCTGAACCGGAATAACCATCCGATACTCTTCATGACGGTGCTTTTTATCGCCCTCAAATTTAGCAAATACAAGCTTTAAATCCATCTCAGCCAGAATACTTCTGATATCCCCGTGCAATGGAGTTAGCAGTTTAATTAAATAGGCATCTAATTTTTTAGTTTGATTTTTGCCAGTCTCGGCCAAAAGACCATTTAAGTCGGCAAATTGTGTGGCGACTAACATTCCCAAGGCAACAGCAACACCATGAGCCAGCTCGAAATTTGAAGAGGCCTCTAGTGCATGTCCAAAGGTATGTCCATAATTTAGGAGCAAGCGCTCAGATTGATCAAACTCGTCAATCTCAATAAACCATTTCTTTGCCAGTAATGCAGAAAATACCACCTTAACGCCCTTTGCGCCATCCAATGGGCATAGCGGGCCCAACTCAAGATACTTTTCAAATACATCAGGACCGCGGGCATAACAAATTTTTACTGCTTCAGCTAGGCCACCGATGATCTCTTTTGACTCCAAGGTTTGGCAAAAGTCCATATCCACAAATACCTCAGTAGGCGGATAGATATTGCCAACGAGGTTCTTAAATCCCTTAACGTTGATGGAGGACTTCCCCCCTATACAGCTATCAGCCATGCTTAATAAAGTGCTTGGAAAATAAGTCCAAGATAAGCCGCGCATATAAATAGAATTAACGAAAGTAGCAATGTCTTGAATGATCCCGCCGCCAATAGCATAAACATGGGTATCGCGATTGGCTCCAAGAGTGCGCATTTTCTCAATCACACCTGACATGTAGTCCAAATTTTTACTAGACTCTAATGCGGGAATGGCAATAATTGACTTGGGATCAAATGCAATTCGAGATACCAAGTATTCATCCACCAAAAAAATAGCGCGTTGATTCGGCTCAATTGTGCCAAGCAAACCTTCGCCTACACTAACCTTATATTTTCCGCCAGAGGTGGAAACCTCAAAGGATTCGAGCATTACTAAACCCCCTATCTGCAGCGATAAATTGGCCAGTGATTCCTGTATTTTGAGGGGAGCATAAATAGGCTACCAAGCTAGTGACGTCATTTAGGTTGGGCAGCGACCCCAACGGGGTAATTGATTCCAATCGGGTGATTTGCTCTTGACTCAAATTAGCCCTAGTCATGGCCGTATCTAGCGCGCCCGGAAGTACTGCATTAATCAACTTACCCTGCTTACCCAAATCCACGCTCAAAGATTGAACTAAGCCCTGCAAAGCAGACTTAGTAACGCAATAAGATAATTTATTTTGGCGTGCAATATTTTGCCAAATTGAGCTAATGACGCATAGACGAGCATATTCTTGCAGCAAATCAAAATCTGTTAGGACTCTGAGTGTGCTCAAAATATAAGTAACATTTGCTTCATACATTTTGAGGTGCTCACTTAGATCAAAGGTATCAATATCATCATTGAAATTCATGCCTTGCGCCCAAACAACCGCATCCACCTTTGCGCCCTCCAAAAGCAATTGCATGCCATCAATAATTGCTTTGGTACCTCCATCCCATTTAATGATGGAATACTCAACGTTTTCAGTTCTACCCACACCGATTACAAGGTACTCTTGCGCCCTGAAATGAGCGCAAATTGCCTGACCTATGGATCCAGATGCCCCAAAAACAACAACTGCCTTCAAGATTTACACCCCGGGCAACTTGCCTTCAATTACAGACCTCTTTTGTTAAAGGCCTCAAGCATAGAGGGATCGCTTGAATACGGCGTATCTAAAATACTCACGGTGATCGGTGCATCCTTTTTGCATGAGGTTAATAATTTATGCCCATATTTACCCAGCATCAATTCACGACTAGACACTTGGCCTTTTTGCAGTGGAATCGCCATATAGTAGTCCTCCTCGCTTAATGTCTGCCCAGCCACTAAATCACGTTTTGCATAAACACCGCGCACATAAGAGTCTAAGTAAGCGATTTCTCGGTCAATAAAGTTTCTTCTATGATTTCCAGAAGTGCCGCACATTTCTTGAGCTTTGTGCCATGCCTTGAACCAGGTATCGATCTGTGCAGGCAAAGAAGAGTATGTAGCCACTTTAAAGCCGTCATCATCAATATCAATATGGCGCTCAAATGTACGAGCACCTTTGCCATAGGCAATGTACATTGATGCTGACCAATCGTGATACTCATGGCATGAGTATCCAATCACTAAATCTGGGTAGCGATGACGCAAGTAGTCAATTTGATTTAGCTCGCACTCGTTATCCTCATGAGGATATGCAGCAATACAGTGATTTAAAGATAAGGTAATGTTGCGAGATGTAAAGAAGTGAACTACATCATCCATATCTTTTTGAGTCATACCACCAGTAGAAATAATGACTGGCTTTTTAGTCGTAGCAATTTTTTCGAGCAAGGTCCAATCATTGTTATCTGCACTAGCCACTTTGATGATGGGCATCTCAAACTCTACACACCAATCAACTGATTTCTCGTCAAAGGGAGTGGACATTGGAATGCAGCCACTCTTGCGAATAGCCTCCACCAAAATACCAAAATCTTCTTTTGACATTTTGGTATCCGCTAGGCGCTTTACGTAGCGAATATCATCACGACCAACGAAATCCTTGTGAACGAAATTATCGATATCTCTGAACTGTAATTTAATGGCTGTACGCACATTATTAAAACGAGCTACCTTGGAAAAAGCGCTAATAATTTGTAATCCACGCTCTACACTCCCCTGGTGGTTACTTGCCATTTCTAGCACAAATAAGTCTTCAAATATTTCGTTATTAATCATTTTTTAATACCTTAACTTTATTAAACTACTTTAAACAATATATAAATCACCTACTTTTAACTACCTAGATAAATCTTAATCTGCTCATGAGATATTTTTTTCATATCTATAGAATTTTGAAAGCCATGTTGCCACTGTGTAATTTTTGCAACCGCCTGCTCAAGAGTCCACTTTGGAACCCAATTTAAATACTGTCGTGCTTTTGAGCAATCCAGTTTTAATAAATGTGCTTCATGAGGCTGCTCTTTTTGGTCTTGAGTCCAACTGGCAGTAGATCCCCAATTTTTAATCAGTAAATTAATCACTTCCTGAACTGATCTAGCATCCTCGTCACGCGGACCAAAGTTCCAAGCACCATTAAACTTGGCGCCTTCTTGATAAAGAGCTTGGGCCAATACTAGGTAACCGGATAAAGGCTCCAAGACATGTTGCCAAGGGCGCGTTGCTAAAGGATTACGAATCATCAAAGATTCTTTTGCCTCGAAAGCCTTAATCGCATCAGGAATTAAGCGGTCTTCCGACCAATCACCGCCCCCAATCACATTACCTGCACGCGCTGAAGCAACAGCCACTTTATGTTGAGCATATTTCTCTGGCGAAAAATATGACTGGCGATAAGCACTGGTGACCAATTCAGCGCAGCCCTTGCTATTGCTATACGGATCATGACCGCCCATGGGCTCGTTCTCGCGATATCCCCAAGCCCACTCTTTATTCTCATAACACTTGTCGGTGGTAACAATTACCGCTGCCCGGACACAATCTAAATTACGAATAGATTCAAGCACATGAACTGTTCCCATCACATTAATGGCATAGGTCTCCACTGGATTGGCGTACGAGTACCGCACCAAGGGTTGGGCGGCCATATGAATCACAATTTCTGGCCTAGCACTCGCCATCGACTTTTGCAATTTTTCTAAGTCGCGAATATCAGCAATATGCGACTGCTCGAGATCGTCTGCAACGTGAACAACGTCAAAAAAGTTCGGGGCGGTATTGGGGGCTAATGCATAACCCGTGACTTTGGCACCCATTGAAGCGAGCCACAACGACAACCAGCCACCCTTAAATCCAGTGTGACCAGTTAAGAAGACCCGCTTGCCATTCCAAAAGCTGGGATTAACTGATGCCGACTTAGCAAGCTCTGAATGCTGCATGCTTAAGCCCATGTCTTCCAGGGCGCCTTACCGCTAGCCCACAATTCTTCAAGAAGCTGCTTATCGCGCAAGGTATCCATTGGCTGCCAAAAACCATTATGAGTAAAGGCCTCCAATTGACCAGAGCTTGCCAATCCTTCTAATGGCTTACGCTCCCAAATTGTGCTGTCATCCTCAATCAGATTAATGACCTTTGGAGACAGTACAAAAAAACCACCATTGATATACATACCATCACCATGGGGTTTTTCTACAAAACTTTTGACTGAGGTGCCGTCCATGTCTAGTGCGCCGAAGCGGCCCGGGGGTTGCACCGCGGTTACTGTAGCCTGCTTGCCATGCGCCTTATGGAATGCTATTAACTTCGTTATATCAACATCGCCCACGCCGTCGCCATAGGTAAAGCAAAAATCTTCCCCACCTAAGTATTTGCTAACTCGCTTTAAACGGCCGCCGGTGAGTGTATTTTCACCTGTATCAATTAAAGTAATTTTCCAAGGCTCAGCATATTGCTGATGGATCTGCATGGCATTGTTGTTGGCCATATCAAAAGTGACATCTGACATGTGCAGAAAGTAGTTCGCAAAATACTCCTTAATCATGTAGCCCTTGTAGCCGCAACAGATTACAAATTCGTTCACGCCATGTGCAGAGTACATCTTCATGATGTGCCACAGAATGGGCTTTCCACCCACTTCAACCATGGGCTTTGGACGGGAAGAGGTTTCCTCCGCAATTCTGGTGCCTAAGCCACCAGCCAATATGACTGCTTTCATTTTTATAAAATTTTGAATAGGGTTGTTAATTATACATTTAAGAAGTAATCAGATGAGCATAAATGATGACTTAGTCCGTAGAAATCATTCTTGGGTATTTTCTATATAAATGTGTTAAAAAAAATATTAATAACGAAAAATTTAATAATGGCCTAAAAATGGATCCTATAGATAAGAAAAATTCTGGCTCATTAATAAATAAATTTCCACCTAAATAAGAATATGTATAAGAATATTTTAATTCTAAAAAATTTATCCAATCTAAAGGGAGTGAATAAATTAATACGATAAGAAATAATAATTTTACATATTCTTTACTTTGTAGTAGGTATGGAATTAAAGCAATATAAATAATTAATATGTAGCCGCCAGTACTAATTGAGAAATTTGTTAATATAATAATGCCAGCAATTAACAATTCTAATCGTGTTGTTTTTTTTAATAAAACTGTGCAAACTAGAATTAATACTGAAACATAGTTAATTACTTTAAGCAGCGAAAACCAGAAAGTATAACTAGAGCCCTCGCCAAAACTGATTAGCTTCTTAATGGTGCTTAGGGCAGCGACCGAATGCGGGAGGGCGACTACCCCCTCAACAGATAAAGTGGTATTTTTAGAAAACGACAAATATGCTTTAAAAAAATCAATAAAATTGATACCTACAAGAAGGCCGGAAACCAAGAAAATTGCAGCAGCAATTAGGATAGAACGAATTAATTCTAATTTATTAAACTGATGAATATTCAGATATTGAATCAATAAAATTGCAAAATAGGGTTTAATATTAACGAGTAGACCAAAATATATAGCCTTAACCCAGGGATTGGATGCATTTAAATGTAGGGCTAGGAATAGCAGGCTCAGGAAGATTAGATTTCCTCGCTCAAGCCCAAAAAGTACTGGAACACTTAGTATACAAGCAAGAAAAACGAGCCCCTTATTACCAAGGTCAACTTTTCGCCACTCTCCAATATTCACAACCACCCAGACAATTAATATATATATAAAGCTGATTATTATTCCAAAAATAGGAAAATCATTGCGCAATTGAAATGGATCTATTACTAAATCTGATGAAATACCTAAAGTAAATAACTTAAGAAAGAAATAGTTTAGCGCAGGATAAACAGAATTAAAGGCGGTATAAAAACCATCTTTTACAACCCAATAGAGTGGGTTGTAGAAATCCATTAAGGTGTCATTTTTATCAAAAACAAATGGTGTAGGTAGATAACCATAACTGGATAAAAAATAAAAATAATATCCAGCATTGATAAACTCAAAAAATAAAACGATGTAAAGGACTTTAGCTCGATCGACTTTTTGAATCCAATTTTTAATCAAGATTGAGGTCCGTAACATTGATGCAATTATTGATAATTATAAAATATAGTCTTATTGATTGAAATAACCTTCAATGCGGTAAAGCGACTGTTCAATTTTAAGGGGCAAGGCCCCTAACGCCCTACATCACCCCTGAGTTACCTCGCTACCAGGAATGTTATTTTCACAGTAATCGTAAAACCCCTTAATGGTACTCAGATTTTCCACATTGATTGCCTCAAATTGAGGTCTTAGTGTGTAGGCCGTACTTTGGACCCACTCTTTGTCGTCAAATCCATAGGCTACACCCTTGATGCGATTCACTTTTTTGAGATTTTCCTCGCTGCGATCGCCCTCCCCAGGAATAATAATTGAGTTGCATCCACAGAGTGCCGACTGCACAGAGATGAAGGTCATATCGTCATATGAGATGAAGGTCTCTATGCTGTTAAAAAAATCAGCCGCCTCTTCATCATTCATTTTTTCTAAGAGCGGATCAGCGTGGACAAAATCTGCGGGATGTTGATTGTGTTTTTTATCTCTACCTTTGCGTACTAAGTAAGCGCCCCCTTTGCGCTCGGGTAGATTTTTATTTTGATACGTTTTGAGTTGATGATCCAAATCAATTGCGGTTAATAAACCTCGTACTTTGTACTTTTCATTAACGGGGTACCAAGGGTGATATTGAAATATGTGGTCGCTGAGATCATAAATACCATCACCACCGCATACGCCTGGGGTATTCATAATCCAACGAACAACATGGGTCGCATTTAATGGATTACCCCTAACAACTTCTGCATAAACAACAACTGTGCGATTTTTATCAAAATGACGCCAAAGTAAATCAGGAAAAATACGCTCCTGTAGTCGTGTAATTTTTCGTCTAAAAGTGGCAAAAATGACATACTTTTTTAAAGCAGTTAGCCACCGGTAATACCTTGAAAAAAAGGATTGGTCGCCCTCTAAAAAAAATGGGAGATCCCTATCGATTCCAATTCCATTCCACCTCGAATTGGTAAAGCCAGTTGTCAGATAAACCCCGCCTTTGTTTAGGCTGACTAGCTCATGAGCCAAGTAATGTAATGCGCAAATTCCACCCACATTTTTATTGTAGGGAAAAGCATGAATTATAAAAGTTAGTTTTTTTAATTTACTCACTTCCGTCGCGTCCATAAGCATCTTCAAAACGCACAATATCATCCTCACCCAGATAGCTGCCGGATTGCACCTCAATGATCTCCAAAGGGGTTTTGCCAGGGTTGGCTAAGCGATGCGTCTGCCCTTGCGGAATGTACGTACTTTGGTTTTCAGTGAGCGTAATGACCTTATCGCCATTGGTAATTTCCGCTATCCCTTTCACGACAATCCAGTGCTCGGCACGATGGTGATGCATTTGCAGCGATAAGCTAGCGCCGGGCTTGACCTGAATGCGCTTGACCTTAAACCGCTCGCCTTCATCGACACTGTCATACCAGCCCCAGGGGCGAGCCACCTTGCGGTGTAAATTCTTTTCTTCGCGCTGTTGCTGTTCCAATTGATTCACAATGCTTTTTACATCTTGGCTATTTTTTCGATCGGCTACCAAAACCGCATCGGCCGTTTCAACGATGATGAGATTCTCAACTCCAACGGCGCTGACTAAACGGCTGCTGGCATGTACTAAGGAGTTCTTAGTATTAGCGAGTAAGGCATCGCCCGAAGTAACATTGCCTTCAGCGTCTTGCTTGCCTACTTGCCAAACGGCATCCCAAGCGCCAAGGTCATTCCAGCCCGCATCGAGCTCCACCATCTTGACTTGATATTGACTACCAGTGCACTTTTCAATGACTGCATAGTCAATCGATTCGCTGGGCACCGCAGTAAACAGGGCTTTATCGGGTCGCACAAAGGTCACTTCACCCGATTGATCCGAGGCTTTATTAATCCATGCCGCCTCAGTAGCATTGGCAATATCCGGGCGGTACTGCGCTAAAGCAGCCAACCAAGTGCTTGCGCGCAGCACAAACATCCCGCTATTCCATAAGTAATTGCCATCGGCTAAGTAGGCCTGTGCTGTTTTGGCATCCGGCTTTTCGACAAACTGCACTACGGTAAATTCGTTATTTTTACCTTTATTACTATCACGCTGAATATAGCCATAGCCTGTTTCAGGGGCGGTTGGCGTAATGCCCAAAATAGCAATGGTCTTTTTAGTTTTGTCTTCAGCAACCACTGCCACGCAATCCTGTAATGCTCCTACAAAGGCCGCTTGATTTTGAACCGTTTGATCGGCCGGAGTAATGACAAGAATGGGATCATAGTCTTCTATCCCGCCATCTAAAGCCTGTAGCGCTGCCAAACTCAGCGCTGGGGCTGTATTGCGACCAATGGGCTCAAGCAATAGCCTTGCTTTAATACTATTTAATTCTCGCAATTGATCCAAAGCTAAAAAGCGATGCTCTTCATTCGTCACAATCAAGGTTTCGCCTAAGTCAATTTGCGCATTGCCAATCGCATTAATGCGAGTAATGGCCTGCTGAAACAAGCTCTGATTGGAACCATCGCCAGAAAGCACTAAAAACTGCTTCGGAAATCCAGAGCGGGATAAGGGCCATAGGCGTGTTCCAGAGCCACCGCAAAGGATCACTGGAGCGACTACAGACGATATGTTGCTATTGCTCATGAAGTGGGCGATCGAAACTGTACCAGTTTCTATAAAGGGAGATGCCTCATTTTATCTGAACAATCAAAAGTACTCGAATTCAATCCAGGCCTCAAGATGAGCCTAAGCAACTGATTTATATGCCTTAATGACATAGACCCTAAGCTAGCTGCTTTTATTGGCGGCCCTGTTTTAAAAGTGCCTCGGCAGCCTCTAACACTGCACTTGCCAGCGGTATGCGCTTCATATCCCCTAAATTAGCGATATTGCTACTCCAGTAGCCTTCCGTCTTCCATCGTGGGGAGTCGCAATAGATCTCCACGGTAGGCTTACCCAATACCGCCGATAAATGGGTTAAGCCCGTATCCACGCCGACGGTCAGGGCGGCATGTGCAACTAGGCGATAGGCTTCTTCAATCGAAATGGCCCTAGGCACAATAGCACCCGGCACTTGGCTTGCCATAAGCGCACTGATTTTCATTTCCTCAGGGCTGCCCCAGGGAAAAAGCACTTGGTAGCCTTGGCTTGATAAGCTTTTACCCAATTCAACCCAGCTCTCAGTCGGCCAACGCTTTGCTGCTCTTGCTGTTGAATGAAAACACACAACATAAGGAACTGGCATGCCGTTAGGCTGCTTTCGTAAACCTTCAAATTCAAGCGGGGCTAACTGCTCTACAAAAGTGGGAGGATAAAAAAAAGTTGGCTCACTACGCCGATCCATTAAAGGCCAATCAAACGCAGAGCACATCACCCAACGTGAGCGATCAATTGCATGGGATTTCATGGGCACATGCACCGATTGGGTATAAAACATTCTAGCCATGGGTTCATATCCCGAATGCTCGGTCGCATTACCGAGGCCAGCCACAATGGCATGCTCTGATTTTTTGGCCAGAGCGCAGATCAAAGCAGATTTAAGTAAACCTTGCGTTTCCAGAAGCACACCATACGTAGTGGCTTGTAGTAATTTGCGCATTGCAAAGAACTCACGCCAAGTACGAAGGCTAAACAGGTTTTTCCGCCAACGCCGAAACGCAACCGGAATGATGCGATCAATGCCTCTGAATGTGTCTGTTGTTTTGAGGGGCTCCAGCAAATGCACATAGCCCTCTTCCACAATCCAATCGATTTGGGCTTCAGGCAAACGTTTACGTAAATCCCACACGATCGGCAGGTTATGCAGCACATCCCCAAGCGAAGAGAGCTTCACCAAGAGAATCTTGGGTGCTTGATTTACTTGAGCTACTGTGGGCAAGGGATGTTGCAGCTGACTAGTCATACCCGCATTATCGTATTTTTCAAATGAATGACTCCCGCTACCTCAAATCAAGCTGAATGCAGGCCTTAAACAACCCGTCAATACCTTACCGTATCGATCTATTGGCTGACGGAGGTCTGCTTTATAAAAAGGCAGTGCGGATTCGTTGCAGCGCTTCACCTATCTCTAAATCATACGGTAAGTTAGATGCAAGTTCCGCGCCCTTTTGCCCTATTAGCATGGCTTTATCGTCATTCGCTATGAGCCACTGGGTTTTCTCCACCAAATCAGTCATGTCTGATTCAACTGGCACAAAGTGTTCCCATGGAATGAGTCTATCGTAATACCACTGCCGAAATCTATGTGGTGATGCGACTTTTAGAATAGCCGACCCTGATAAAAGCTTTTGAAAAAAGCCGGACCAAGCATTTGAATTACCATCAATATCAATTTGATACTTATATTGATCACTAGACAGTATAGGAACATAATCCCGCATCAAACCAGAATTCGTGACCTTCTTAATTTCATACTTTGGTATCTGAGCTAACCCACTCAAACCAACATCAAAAAAAGAACGTACATCTTCTTTATTGCAAATTTCGCATAACTGAATACGGGGAATACTATTCCAGGACTCTCCTGTTCGAATACCCGTTGTATTTCCACGCCAAAAAGCTATTGCCCGCCGATCTTCCCACGGAATTCGATTAATCTCAAAATGATTTCGCGTGAGACTGTAACCCTTGGTTCCTAAAAAATCCGTATCGGGAATCAATAGCTGCCCGTCGCGATTAGAGCAAAATGCTATGCCATCGGTATCCGCATAATCACCAAGATTAATAAAGATCGCGCCCGCAATAAAATCTTTAGATCGATGAAATGCAGTAATTAAAGGCAATAAATGTAGTAATCGGATAGTCAGATTCCGAACTTGTTCTCCTGATAAATCAGGATTGAATGCAAAAAGACAATGCTCCGGACTTCGAGCATTCCAACGAACTGCGCTGTGATTTAAGCCATTAGGCTCAACTAAGAACTGAATTTGCAGTGGGTAAGCGCTCTTAGTTAAAAGGCAACTTGCTTCTTCCCACTTACCGGCTGCAGTTAATTTGGATATTACCTTTAAGTCATTTTTAACACGTAATTTAACAAATGCTTTCGTATAAATTTTTTCAAAGAACGATCTCATTATTAAAACTTTGGAGCAACACCCCAAGCCAAACCAGCAGCATCTTTGGCATTGAGCAATGCTTGTTTGCCCAGTGGAATCGGCCATTCAATGCCAACCGTCGGGTCGCACCACGATAAGCACACTTCACTGCCAGGATCATAGTAGTCGGTGGTTTTATACAGAAACTCAGCCATTTCCGATAGAACCAAGAATCCATGGGCAAAACCAGGTGGCACCCACATCTGTTTGTGGTTTTCAGCGGAGAGCTCTACACCGACCCATTTACCAAAGGTACTGGAGTCCTTTCTCATATCCACTGCCACATCGAAAACTCTACCTGCAGTAACTCTGACTAACTTACCTTGGGTGTGATTGAGCTGGTAATGCATGCCCCGCAGTGTCCACTGCCGAGAGAAGGAGTGGTTGTCTTGGACAAACTGGACGTTTAGGCCACTTGCGTTTGCAAAGTCACTGGCATTAAAGGATTCGGTAAACCAGCCGCGGTTATCACCAAACACCTTAGGCTCAATAATTAAAACCTCTGGAATCGCGGTAGGCGTAACCTGCAATTTGGAATTGGAATCGGCTATCATTGCGGCATCTTTTGTATTATCTTTTGCTGGATAGCCCAATGGCTTGTGGACTGGTATTGAGCTCATTCAGTATCTTTGTTAAATACTGGCCGTAGCTGTTTTTCTTGAGCTGATCAGCTACTTTTTGTACTGCCTCAGCACTAATCCAGCTTTGGCGGTAGGCAATCTCTTCGGGGCAAGCCACCATCAAACCTTGGCGCTTTTGCAGTGTGGCAATAAAGCCAGCCGCATCGAGCAAAGAATCGTGGGTTCCAGTATCAAGCCAGGCAAAGCCACGGCCCATGATTTCCACACTCAGTTGATTTTTTTCAAGGTAGGTCCGATTAATGTCGGTAATTTCTAACTCACCTCTGGCGCTGGGTTTAATCGATGCCGCAATATCACATACCTGATTGTCATAAAAATACAGGCCCGTTACGGCATAGTTGCTTCTGGGCTTCAGAGGCTTTTCTTCGATCGATAGCGCTTTGTAATCTTGATCAAACTCCACCACGCCGTAGCGCTCGGGATCGGTGACGTGGTAGGCAAACACACTTGCGCCACTGCTTCGATCATTTGCACTATTGAGCTGCCCAACCAGCTCATGGCCATAAAAAATATTGTCCCCTAACACTAGGGCGCTGGGATGATTACCTACAAAGGATTTACCCAAAGTAAAGGCTTGCGCTAAACCATCGGGTGAGGGCTGCACACAATATTGAATATTGAGGCCCCACTGCGAACCATCGCCCAGTAACTCGGTAAAACGGGGCGTATCGTGTGGAGTTGAAATCAGCAAAATATCCCGAATACCCGCCAGCATTAATGTGGTTAGTGGGTAATACACCATCGGCTTATCGTATACCGGCATCAGCTGTTTTGAAACCGCTTGCGTCACGGGATACAGGCGCGTGCCTGAGCCCCCTGCCAAAATAATCCCATTGCGCTTGATTGAGTTGGTTTGATTAGCTGCCATGGATATATCCCTAAATGCCTTTGAGTAGTTCGAAATACATTTAAATGAGTTTTCGATGAACCAAGTCTTGAACGTAGGCCTCGACTTGCGACTCCCATGATTGCTCTAATAGCTGTGATTTTGTCATATTGCTTGAGTCCCCTGTTAAATCAGTAAGAGTTGCCTCTAAGGCACTTCTTGCCATCCGCGAGTTCATGGGCCTAGAGGCTGGTAAGGGGTAGTCTATGGCAGGAATTGCCTGAATAGCCTCTGGGCGCAGTCTTAGTGATACCCCCGCATCGAGCGCTACCTGGACTGCGTGGCACGCCAAGGCATGCCAAGTTGTTTCACCCAGGGGCACCGCATGGTAAATACCGGATGGAAATAGCCTTAGCTGATGCTTCTTATTCAGCACCAAGGCCAAACTGACTTCTGCTAGCCAAGTAGCGCTAGTTGGGACGCCATATTGATCGGCAATAACTTTAAGAGTTTCGCGCTCTTTGGCTAAGCGCAAAATGGTGCGGATGAAATTACCTCCATCGCCGTAGACCCAGCTGGTTCTAAAAATGGCATATTGCGCACTCGAGTCTGCAGGTAGATTGGCAAACGTTTCTTCAATTGCTTCTTCCCCAGCTGCTTTGCTTTTGCCGTAGATACCCAAGGGATTGAGAACATCACTCTCGATATAGGGAGTTTTCTTACTACCATCAAATACATAGTCAGTGGAGTAATGCAAGAAAGTAGCGCCATAGCGTTTTGCATATATCGCCATCAACTCTGGGGCTTTAGCATTAATCGCATAGGCTAAGTGGACTTCCGTTTCTGCTTTATCCACCGCCGTATAAGCAGCAGCATTGATCAGCAAATCTGGCTTGATTCGATTGAGTAGTTCTGCAATCGCGTCTGCATTGCACAGATCGCATTCAGCACGGCCAACATAGGTAATGCAATGCAATTTACCCAGATTATTCGCATCAAAGATGGCCTTAAACGCCTTACCCAGCTGGCCATCTTTACCAAAAACGAGAATGTTCATGTAGACAGTCTATGTGGTTGCGTGCTTAGTTGTATTGCTTTTGTAGCCACTCGCGGTACGATCCGCTAACCACACCTTCAATCCACACTGGGTTATCTAAATACCACTGCACCGTTTTTTTAATGCCGCTATCAAAGGTTTCTTTGGGCTTCCAACCGAGCTCGCGCTTTATCTTGCTCGCATCAATGGCGTAACGGCGATCATGGCCCGGCCTGTCGGTAACAAAAGTAATTTGCTCGGCATACGATTTGCCATTGGCTTTGGGTTTCAGCTCATCCAAGATGCTGCAAATGGTTTTGACCACATCGAGATTCGCTTTTTCATTCCAGCCGCCAATATTGTAGGTCTCGCCCAACTTACCTTTAGCAAGCACTTCCCGAATAGCCGAGCAGTGATCACCCACATAGAGCCAATCGCGTATCTGCTGACCATCGCCATAAATGGGCAAGGGCTTGCCATTTAAGGCATTAAGAATCACTAGCGGAATAAGCTTTTCCGGGAAATGGTAGGGGCCGTAGTTGTTCGAGC
Organism: Burkholderiaceae bacterium; assembly: GCA_027486025.1. Taxonomy (GTDB): domain Bacteria; phylum Pseudomonadota; class Gammaproteobacteria; order Burkholderiales; family Burkholderiaceae; genus Polynucleobacter. The sequence continues at coordinate 23,123 of JAIXPY010000087.1, read as the reverse complement.
AATTGGTAGTCACGACTGGGAAACCATAGGTGTGAAACCAAGCCCGCACTAAATGGTCTGAAGCAGCTTTAGAGGCTGAATATGGGCTATTCGGCTCATAGGGATGCGTCTCTGTAAATGCTGGATCGCTAGCCGATAAGGAGCCATAAACCTCATCCGTCGACACATGATGAAAGCGAAAGGCTGCTTTTTTAGATTCATCTAAGGTACTCCAATAGGTCCTTGAGCACTCGAGCAAATTAAAGGTACCGACAATATTGGTTTGCACAAACTCTGCTGGGCCATGAATCGATCGATCGACATGGCTCTCAGCTGCAAAGTTCACAATCGCTCTAGGCTGATGCTCTTTTAATAGTTTGGTAACAAGCTCTTGATCGCCAATATCACCATGGACAAAAATATGGCGAAGGTCACTCTTTAAAGAATCGAGGGTAGCTAAATTACCTGCATAAGTTAATTTATCTAAATTAATGATGCCTTCGGCTTTTGGGTCTTTAAGCCAATAGAGAACAAAATTTCCCCCAATAAAGCCTGCGCCACCTGTAACTAAAATCAATTTAGATTCCTTTTTTGTTTAGCACCACACTATTTTGATTTTAAAGCCGAAACACAGCTATTTTCTACAAAAGTCGCCCTACTGAGGCTGTACTCATTGCAACAAATTGAGTACGCAGGTCAAGCTCCGCTAGCTAGGCCGCATTTATAAATGATTTTATAAGCTTATTTATGAGTTGACTCCGATATTTTTTAGTAGTCAGGTGATAAAAGTTGCTATACCTATACCCATTAAGAGCGCCTTTGTCTTTTTGGCCTCTTCTTTGTTAAAGGCCCCCCAATATACTATCGGCTGTTTAGCACTAATTTTTTTCTGAGCCCTTCCACCATAAACGAATCGCGCCCCTCAACATCGATCTTAATTAAATTAATTCGCCGCTTTAGATTGAGCGCCTTAATCACTTCATCGTCTACCGCCACGTCAACCAAGATTTGACTAATAGCATCTTCGTCTTTTTTAGACAATTCAGAAATAGCGTTGTTTGTATTTCTTGAACTACCCTTATCAATCCCCATTTTGGTACTGCTATTGGATAAGGTCTTTTCAATCAGAGTAATGTTCTGAGTCTGATTGAAAAAACAGATTGGCTTTGAGTAGTAGGCAGTTATTGGGCACTGGCTCAAAGGCGGCAACAGCATCAAAGCACTTAAAAATATGCTGTGGTTGCCTATATTGGCGCCAATTTCAAGTGCAATCCTGTATTTATCTTTTACTAATGCACGCATGCCTTGCAACAACTCGCGCTCCTAGAACCCATCCAGGATGATGGATTGGCGTATGGAGACATAAGGCATGGCCTAGCAAGCACATTGAGAAGTCTTTTGGTTTCTATTTGGCAACTTCAGCGCTGGCTTAAGAATTAAGTCGCGATACTTGTTGGTAAGAAAGCTCGCAAATGAAGGATTGTTTGTTACTTTTTTCATTTGTATTCGACTTGTCTAAAACTGAGCATTGAAAGACTACTCACAAATAGCTTACGGGATGGTCCGCCCGTCTTTTATCTTTTTAATTATCAATTGGCCGTATATACATTCAATTTCCAAAGCGCCTTCTTTTAATCTTAAAAAAGCATTAACGGCGCCAGCTGGATTATCAATTGGCTTGTTGTAATACCCCCAGAAATAGTCATCAAAAATCATAATTCCGCCAACTCTTAACAACTCAAATCCTTTAATTGCATCGACGATGACATCATCCGTGTGGTGTGAGCCATCAATGTAAATAAGGTCGAAACTATTTTTAGCTAAGAACTCATTAAAAAAATTAAACGATGTCCCCTTAAATTTTGTAGATCGGTCACGATAGGCCTCAATATTTTTATCAAAATTACTCTCGATTGTTTGTAGGGCGGATGATCCCTGATGCTCATCAGCGCCCTGCCAAGTATCTACTGAGGTTAGCGTTGCTTTCGGCAGCGTTGATAGGATAAATAAGCTTGACATACCCTCCCAGCTGCCCACTTCGAGTGCTTTGATTGGCTTATCTTTAAAGTCATATTTATCAAAAACTTCATTCCAATAAGGGATGTTATTCGTAAACCAGTCATTCGAAAATTGGCCTTTGTGCATGTCTGACTTAAATTGCCCCATGCTGGAAAAATTAGACTCTATGTATTTTTTCTTAAAGTAGGTTTTCAGATATGCGGCATAGACAGCATAAGGTGCATTTGTCTCGAACAAAAATCGCAATGCGCGAATGGGCTTTCTTGATGAGAGTTTCGTTATAGAAATTATTATTTATATAAATTAGAGTTACATGGGTGTTACAGTAAACATCTTAAATCAAGCCATTGTTTCTACCGCGAATAGCCCATCAGTTTGATTTTGATCCGGAAGTACTGTTTGCGCATCCTCCAGCGAAATCTCACCCGCTTCCAAATCCCCTCTGCCAATTCTTTATTCTGGTGTTCAATCAAATACTGCATTAAGTCGTAGGTATCTACCCCGCCCAAATAGGCATCGGGCAGTAGCTGAAGAAATTCAGTGAGCTCTTGTGGATTTAGTACTTTGCCGAAGTTAAAAAATCCATGGAATCCAAAGGCAGGATGCCAGTCTGTGCGCTCTACTGCAAATTGCTCTGCGACATTCCTTGGCGCAAACCGAATGCCAAACTCATTCTCTAAAGTTGCTTTGTTATCGACGCAGATGCAAAAATCTTCGGGGTGGCGCTTGCTAATCGCTGGGCTCTCTAGTGCTTCAAGCAACTTTACTGAGCGCAGCGAAAATCCCCCATTGCCTACTGGTGTATCGGGGTGATGTGGCCAAACTGCGCCAATGTAATCGTATTGCAGAAAATCATTGGTCCACAGCTCAGGATGAAGAATGAAGCTATCCCACTGCATGATTAAAACATGCGTACCCGAGACGTATTGGCTTAAACCCGTTAGCAGTAGATCAGAATAGTCTTTGGTGGTATTGATTGGCGGAGCCTGTACATAATCAACGCCGCTGAGCCTTCTAATCGCCTGCTCTGCTCTTTGATCTGCTTTTTCATTTACTTCATTACCCACCTGGCTGCTTAGCTTACCCAAATCGGTAATCAGCACCACCTTGCCGAAGCGTGTAAGTTGAGTGCACTTCTGAATCGCAAAATGCGCTAGGGCTGGATCTCTGGTCTCAACGCAAACTAAAGTGATTACAGATAAATCTAGTAAGGGGGTGCTCATCAGGGGGTGCTCATCCCAAGATGCGCGTCAGAATGCGCAGCTTAAAGTACAGCTTCTTGAGAAGGCGCTTGGCCGAACGCAAAACCCGCGAGGAAACACTCTTATTGCTGGGGCCATAGTCACCCCAACTTTCCCAATTGGATTGATACACGACTCCTAGGCAGTCTTTAGCGAGGATGGCTTCGTTATAGCCCAATAGCTGATCGGCCCACAACTGGTGCTCGTAGTGGTAATGCTTAAAGAGCTGCTCTCTAGGGTAGATGGGAATGGCCCTGAAATTAATTAAGGACTCCCCATACCAGGTGAATTCCGAGCCACAGAGCTCCACTGCGTCCAAAAAGCTCATGCCATTGGGTGTGAGGTAATTGCTATCCAAAGACTGCCATACCTTAGTGCTCCATAAAAAGGGAGCATAGCCAAAGTCATAGGTAACGCCCTCCCTACCCAATGCCTGTCGAATGGGTACGCGGTCATTTAAAAAGTGTTGACGGATTTGCTTGGGGCCAAATCGATCTGTTGCCTGTAAGACATCCCGGCCCTCATGAATAATCGAGTACGGAATATCGTCTTTGACAATAAAGTCCCGTTCATCAAAATCCCGAATAAAGACGCAATCCGCATCCAGCACTAAATAGTTTTCTGAGAGCCCCAGGCGCCAGAATTCCGACTTAATCACCTGCTGGCGCAAGCCGCCGCGAACTTGATACAACTTCTTGATATCTAATTTGGGGTTTTTCTCAAAAATCTCTTTTTCATTAAAAACCGTTACATCAAATGCAGCGAGGTGTTCTTTAAAGAGGGAAACATCCTCTTCCGGAACCGATACATAAAACGGGATGTTTGCCGTATTGTGCTTCTGAATGCTCTGTGCCAATTTCACCGTTCGTTTTAAATCTTTGCGAAAGGTGCAGCTGTACAGAACCAGATTGCGCACAGATGGATTGGTCATAGGGATAGAGTTGCTTAAATAAGAATATTGATTGAAGAAATAAAGGGAGTCAGTTTCATTGGGCTTTTGCCGTTGGTATGCATTCTACAAATTGTAAGATTCTTTGCGCAGCCTGATCCACCCCAATTGGCTTAAAGGCCAATGGCATCAGATTTTTCTGCTGCCAATCCAGCCAAATGCGCTCTAAGGTCTGATCAATCGAAGCCGCATCATCGGCGGTACTGATATAGGCATTGCGCTCAGCGAGCAAGGCATTCATCTGGGGATTGAGGTGGGTGATGGCCCAAATGGGTCTACCCATCCAGAAGTACTCGTACATCTTCGATGGAATGTACTCGGCGCACCACGCATCATCGCCATGCAGCAACAAAAGTACATCTGAGGCCTGCATGCATTCCGCAATGCGCTCGCGCCCGGATTTGCCGGTAATGGGGTCTTTTTCAATCCGGCCATGCTCGATCACCAGATCGGCAAAGCCATGCTGCGCAATCGCCTCTGCCGTGAACGGATCCACCTTTGCACCATACACATGCACCTGAATCACTGAGCGTGCTTCTGGGTGCTTTTGAAAGAGGTTTGGTAGGCGATTCAGAATTGTTGAAATCGAGCGGTTCTTCGCCAAGGAACCAAAGTGGCTAATCACCAAATGTGCGCCATAGCGATGGGGGTGTTCTTCTTTGGGTTTCTGTACTACCTGCCCTGCTGGCGCTGCTGGCACTGTTACATTACTTACTTCTCCTGCAGCGCCCGGTGGCTCTGCCCCCGGAATGACCATCACCCCTTTGGCATTGCCTGGCTCATTTAAGTTGGGGTTACGCAGTTTGGCGTAATGCACAGCGCCATCGGTAAACCACCAGGCCACATCCGCATGTTTGCAAATTTGCGCCTCCAGCCACTTACGAAAACGGGCGTCGCGATTGGGTTGATCTCCAAAACCCACATCATCGGGACTACTGCGTATTACCAAGGGATCGTGTATCTCGGTCATCCAAAATACACCGGTGCTTTTTTTGAGCCACAAGGCGGCCAGCTGCGCCGACCAAGCCCCCGCAGTGGAATACACCACATCCACTTCTTTATTCTGAATTCGCTTTTTTCCATGCAGATAGGCTGGAATAGCCCACGACCACTGACTAGAGAAACCGAGCAGCAATCGCTCCAAAGCAATGAATGGCGCCAATACGATGGAGACTGCAGTGGTCACGATTTTGTAAGCAAGGCCCCGACCGTATTGATTAGCAAACCAATGCCGAAAGTCAAACCGAAAGGCAGCTGGGCCCCAGGCTAAAAACTGCCGATGTTCAAAACGGGTATCTTTAATGCCAGTAATCGAGCTAAACACCGTCAGATCAATACCTGCTTCTAAAAAATAAGGGATCTTATCGGTAATGGTTTGGCTTGCAGCCCTGCCGTCCATATTGAAGGCATGCGATAACAGTAACCAGCGCTTCTTGCTGGTGATCTGGGGTAATGGAGCCGTCACTGTTTTAATCGTGTGTTCTTGGTCTTGCGTTCTTAGTCTTGCGTTCTTAGTATGGCGTTATTAGTGTGTGCGTTCTTTATTTTCTTAATTACCCGCCACAATCGACATCACTGCCATGCGTACTGCAATCCCAAAAGTGACTTGCTTGAGAATGACCGACTGCGCACCATCCGCGACTTTGGAGTCAATCTCCACACCGCGGTTCATGGGACCGGGGTGCATCACAATCGCATCGGGCTTAGCAAGCGCTAGACGTTCTTGCGTTAAACCAAACTGTTTAAAGAAAGCATCGCCTTCCGGTACCTTACCGGCTTCCATGCGCTCTTTCTGAATACGTAGGGTCATTACTACATCGACGCCGCGCAAGCCCTCTTCCATGCTGTGAAAGACCTTCACACCCAGCATATCCAAATCATTCGGTAATAGGCTCTCTGGGCCAATGGCACGGATGTCAGTGCAACCCAAGGCCGTAAGCGCATGAATGTTCGACTTCGCGACCCGGCTATGCACAATGTCACCCACAATCGCTACTTTGAGTTTACTGAAGTCCTGCTTAAAGTGGCGCATGGTGTACATATCGAGCAAACCCTGCGTTGGGTGCTGATGACTACCATCACCCGCATTGATCACATGCACATAGGGTGGTACGTGATTGGCAATCTCAATGGGGGCGCGCGAGACGCTGTGGCGCACCACAAAGATATCGGCCTGCATCGCAATCAAGTTATCAATCGTATCGATCAGGCTCTCGCCCTTGGTAGTGGACGAGGTAGAAATATCCAAATTAATGACGTCGGCCGATAAGCGCTTTGCGGCAATCTCAAAGGTCGTGCGTGTACGCGTGGAGTTCTCAAAAAAGAGATTGAATACGCTCTTGCCTCTAAGGAGTGGCACTTTTTTAACTTCACGCGCTGGATCGGTCACGCTGACAAACTGCTGGGCCGTATCCAGAATATGGAGGATCTGCTCTTTTGGCATGCCCTCTAAGGTTAGTAAATGAGTGAGTTCACCCGCCTCATTGATCTGGTTTGTCTGGTTCGTCTGCTTGATCTGCTTAGTCTGAATACTCATACTCGTTCCTCCAGAACAAAGCGAAATGTGTATTGATCACCTTTTGCATCTGAACCGTGCTTTTCTAATGCAAGTATTTGGTGGTCGGGCACGCTCACATGCTCCCCCACAAAGTCAGCGGCGATCGGTAACTCCCGCTTACCGCGATCGGCGAGTACCATTAGCTCCACACTGGCTGGGCGACCAAAATCAAATAATTCATTTAGAGCGGCGCGCACGGTTCTGCCGGTGAGCAAAACATCATCAATCAGCACGATGTGCGCACCCGCCACCTCAAATGGCAAGTGGGTCGCCATGCCATCGGCTGAGCGCATCGCAGCCAAGCCCTTTTCGGCATAGTCGTCCCGGTGAAAGGCGACATTGATCACGCCGTGGTGTGGCAAGCCTAAATCGCGTGCCAAGCGTTCGGCAATCCAAGCGCCACCAATCGCCAGACCGGCTAGCGCCAATGGTGGATTGGAGTTAGTTATTCTGGTTTGCAGATGGGCTAGCAGCTTTTTGTACAGTAACTCGGCGTCCATCCTGGTGTCCTGAAAGGGTTTATCTCGTGCGCTGTTGCGCTGGCTTGCAACTTCTGGAAGGTTTACATCTCTCTGCTGCATTTCAGCTGCTGCATACAGGCGCAGTGATGCTTATTTTATTGTGCCGGGGACATGCACAGCAGTTTTTTTGTATTAAATTGGCCAAAAAACCGTCATGATTGGCTGTTTAGAAAAAATCAGGTCTTAAACGGCAACCTTGAGGTCATCGCTAATTAGCCGTTCATCGCACTTACTGAGTCTAAATACTGGTATAGAACAATATTTTGCACGATAACATAAATTATGTTATCGTGCTTTAATTATGTTAATATCAAAAGAATCCATCGCCCAGTACCTGGGCAGCACCCTTGGGCTGACTAATCTGACATTAGTCGATTACCCCAAGACTCAGCAATTGCCTTACCTGCTTCAAGACGAGTTTGTATTTTTACAAATGGAATTAGGGCGGCACTTAGTCACTCTAGCCACGCCCAAAAAAGACACCCCTTTACGGCAAATCCGCACTGCTTTAACGCACACGCCCAAGGACGAACTCTTGGTGCTTTGTTTTGAATCCTTGGCATCCTATGAAAGACGCTACTTAATTGAACAAAAGATTTCTTTTTTGGTGCCAGGTAATCAGCTTTATCTAATGGAGCTGGGCATTGATTTACGTGAGTACTTTCATCGCCAGAGAAAAGCGCCTGTCCGCGCACTAAACCCAGCAACGCAGGCGATGCTATTGTGGTTTCTGCAAAACCAAGCCCTAGCATCAGAGTGGTCACCTAGCGAAATTGCAGCAACGTTGCAGTATTCCAACATGACTGCCTCACGGGCTGTTGCTGAATTAGTTGAACTGGAATTGTTTGAGGAATTCAGTTTAGGTCGTCGCAAATACCTACGCAGTAACGATGGGCATGAAGTCATTTGGCAAAAAGCAAAGCCGTTCTTAAGGTCACCTGTGAAATCTGAAATATGGACTCACAGTCCGGTTTTCTTACGGCCTTCAGAGACTTGTCTGGCAGGTATTTCAGCTCTATCCAAACTCACCATGGTGAATGCGGATCAAGAAACTTGCTATGCTCTGTCTCCTGCGCAATGGCGAGAACATCAAGCAAGAATCACGGTCTTGCCTGAAAAAGAACCTGGGGCTACGTGTTACCAAATTTGGGCATATGAGCCGCGAATGCAGCGGAGCGAAAACGTAACTTTATCTGGTACGCCGTGTATAGATTCCCTTTCTTTATGGCTGAGTTTTAGGGATAGCGGTGATTCCAGAATTGAACTCGCACTCAGTGATTTAGAAAAGGAATTTAGATGGTAAGGGGATTGGATATTTTTTCGGAATGGTTTAAAACCTGTACGGATCAATATGTATTAATTGGTGGAACGGCAGCCTCACTGACCATGCAGGAATTTGGGTTGCCATTTCGAGGTACCAAAGACTTGGATGTAGTCTTACATTTAGAAGCCTTAAGGCCGGAGTTTGGGGAGATCTTCTGGCGGTTTATCGATACCGGCGGCTATGAAGTCAAACAGCATAGCAATGGCAATCCTCGGCTTTACCGATTTCATAAGCCGAAGGAGGATGACTTTCCATGGATGGTAGAGCTGTTTTCTAGATTGCCTCAGGGAATCGAACTATTTGATGACAGTCGTTTAACCCCAATTCCAATGGCAGAGGGTATTTCAGATATGTCCGCAATTTTGCTTGACGGGGATTATTACGACTTTGTAATAAGCGGCCGCAAAATAAAGGAAGGCCTTACTTGGATTACAGAAGATCGGCTAATTCCCCTAAAGGCACTTGCATGGCTCAATCTAACCCATAGTAGTAAAGCTGGAGCCTCTGTTCGGCCTGGGGATATTCGTAAACACCTGGATGATGTAGTCAATTTATCTAGCCTGTTGAACCCTCAGTCAAGGATTGCCTTGACTCCCAGAATCTCTGCTGATTTAAGGGATTTCATTAACCTAGTCAGTATCAATGCGCATCCTGATTTCATGCGAGTAAAGGCGCGCTTGGAATTAGCTTATGGTTTAAGCCCTATCCATTAGTCATTTACAGGAAATGATTTTTTGTAAATCATATGGCGCAAAGAGAGGGTGTAGCGCTTTATTTGTGTCTACGTGATCTTCTTTGAAATCAATTCTTCCTTCATCTTCGAATTATGTATGCGAATATTTTTTAGTATTCAATTTTATAAATCTAACTTTTAATACTTATTGCAATTTGGTTTCAATCATTATCCATGCAAGGTAGTTATCTATAATTACTACTGGTGTATCTACAGCATTGATAAGGAATCCAATGAACTCCAAACAACGTGTAATGGAAATTGCAGATACTCCGACATCTTGGGAAAGCGGTAAATTAGGCAGGGATAAAAAATATGCCGTAGCAGCTAGTAAAGAGCTCGGCGATCAAATAGATGATGCGCTAGGTTTGCAAATGATCTCCATTCGATTGGATAAAGAGCTGATAGATACATTCAAACTGTTAGGCGACAAGTATCAAATGGCTTATCAACCTTTAATGCGGGAAGCCTTGAGGCGGTTTGTTGACGACGAACTAAAAATCATGGCGCTTGAAACACTGCAAAAGCAAAGCGCCGCGCGATCTAAGCTCAAAGATGAAAAACAGCGCCCAAGGAAGGAAAAGGTGTCTAAGGCTGCGTAGTAAAGCCTCGCTGGGGCTTTTATAAAATCCGCATGCTGGTGATTTTTTAACCTGGATTTAGAGGTTTGGATTCCAAAAAATACTGCTCCAAAATCAATCCAGCTGAAGCAGAGTCTAAGCTACCGTCTTTCTTAGTGGCTTGGCTTTTCTTAAACTCGGGATCGTTTTCAAGTACGGCCGAGGTGTAGCGCTCGTCGACCCAGGCTACGGGTAAGCCAAAGCGCCCGTACAGCTGATTACCAAAGCGCCGTGCTTTTGCCGTCATGGCGTGCTCAGCACCATCAGGATGGCAGGGCAAACCCACCACCAATTGTTCGGGCGCCCATTCTTTAATTTGAGCGGCGATGAGGGTAAAGCGGACATCATCATTGTCAGCAGTAATAGGGGCCAATGCCTGACTCGAGCCTGTAATCGAATTACCCACCGCCAAACCAATGCGGCGGGTGCCAAAGTCAAATGCAAGGGCGGTAATGGCTTTTGTCTCCATCATGCAGGCAGCCTTGCATTGCCTTGCAACTGAATCATGGTCAGATTACCGGCTGCGTTACGCATGCCCCACTTGCCCTGATAGATCGGCGGGATCAAAGCCGAGGGCTTGCATGGCGCGTTGGTAGCGCTGCTCTGCAGGTGTATTGAAGATGATCTCGGCCATTTGCGCACGGCTGAGTTCGGCATTAATCCAGCCATTGAGGGCGATTTCTTCTTCTAGCTGGCCAGCGCCCCAACCGGCATAACCTAAGGTCATGATGAAGCGTTTTGGGCCATTGCCCTTGGCAACCGCTTCCAATACATCTTTCGATGTCGTCATCGTCAGACCGCCCGGCACAGTTAACGATGAGCTATAGCTTGGTGTAGCCGATGCAGCTGGACTGGCGGAGGGATCAACACTGGCTCCTGCATCTGCGACTCTCAAATTAGGTGGTTCATGCAATACAAAGCCGCGCTCGGTTTGCACTGGACCACCAAAATAGACGGCCTGGTCGGCAAATGGGGTGATCTCTAGCTTAAGTTCGATTTTATCGAGTAAGGTGGATAAATTGACATCGGTTGGGCGATTCACAACGAGGCCCATAGCGCCTTTGGCATTGTGCTCAAAGAGGTAAACCACCGAACCCGCAAACTGCTCATCCAGCATGCCTGGCATAGCGAGTAAAAATTGATTGGCTAGTTGGCTACTCGGCTGCGGCGTCGCATCCGGAAAAGCCGAGGCCGAGCCCGGGCCTTCTGCGTCATTTATGCGCTTGCTATTGGAGGTTTTCTTGGGAGTACTCATGTAAGGTCATTTTACCGAAAATGACCCTTTGCCGGTAATCCAATAAGTAACCATTCCAACCAGCTCATGAATCAACCAATTCCACTGCTCACCGCCTTCCACTAAATCAAAGCGATGCCAAGTGTAGGAATTGCTGGTTTGGTAATCCACCAACACAGGCACTACATCCACGCCCTGTTTATGCGCCACCTGCATCGAGCGCAGCATGTGCCGTGCTGACGTGATTAAGAGCCATGGCTTAACTGAGGCGCCTTCTTTTTCTGCCATGCCATCAATGATTTTTTTGGAGTAGAGCATATTTTCATAGGTATTGCGGGATTGGTTTTCGTAGTAACCAGGATGATTGCTTAGGCCCTGCTCTTGCAGCAACTGTTTAAATGCATCGGCTTCAGAAAGCCCTTGCGGAAGGAGGCGCCCCGAATAGCCACTAAAGATAAATGGCAGTTCTGGATGTTGGCGTAGCAGCTGAAACGCTTTTGTTACCCGCTCAGCAGAGGAATAAATTGATACCTCGCCACGATCCCGTGCAATGGGTCCACCCTCTATCGCGCCGCCTAAAATAAGAACACCGCCTACTTGGCCCAACAACTCTGGCGTCAGCGGCGTCTGCGGCACAGCATCCTCCAAGATGCGCATCGCAAACTGCGAAGTGGGCATATAGCCAATGAAGAATCCTAAGCAGAGTGCAATGCCCAATGCACGCCGCACCAGGTGATTCTTACGCAGCAGTAAAAATAGCAACGCAAAAGCAATCAGAATCAGGAGCCAATTGAGGGGCTCAATCAGAATGTGAATTGCCTTAGAGAAAACGAAAAAAATGCTATCCATATTGTTGCCGTATTGTTTTGAGTAATTAATGTTGCTGACTATACCGCTATCCCCATCGTAATCACCCTGCTGTCCTACAAACTATTATTTTGGCTCTTTAAAAGGCTAATTTAAAATGGAGGTCTCTTTTCCCATTAATTCAAACAAAAAAATAAATGCGATCAACTTCTTGAGAGTAGTTTTTTTGTCCACAACTGTATAATGAGCAAGCAAATAAAAAACGCGAAACCACGGGTGGCATATAACAGGCAGCCCGACTGCCGACCCGTCGAGTAGCACTGCAATGAAAAAGTATGCCATTCTCATTGACGGCGGGTTCATCAAGCGAAAACTATCTCGTGGGCCAAATCTTCCAATGCAAGCTTCCGATATCGAACGCTTTGTAGATGATGTCAAATGCCATGTCGCTTTAGATAACTTTGATTTACATCGCATCTATTACTATGACTCTCACCCACTGAAGAATTCAGAAAAGAATCCATTAGATCAAAGTACTCTTGATTTTGGATCGCACCCGGTTGTAAATTACGCTGAGTCTTTATTTAAAAATTTGGGACTAATTCCCTTTTTGGCCTTAAGGTTAGGTGAATTGAGTTTTAATGGGTGGGATTTAAAGCCTCGCCTACTAAAAGCGGCTCAGTCAAGTCTTACGATTTCGCCTGCTGATTTACGCCCTCGAATTACCCAAAAAGGTGTTGATATGCGGATCGGAATGGATATGGCTGCGCTATCTTTAAAGAATCAAGTAAATGCAATTGTTTTAGTAACTGGTGATAGTGATTTCTTGCCAGCGATGAAGTTTGTTCGTCGTGAAGGTGTTAATCTTTTTTTAGCAACTTTAGGTCATAAAGTGAAAGCGCCAATGCTTGAACATTCAGACTATCTACTTAACTAGAAAAAGCGTTATAAATTTCATGATCCATCGTCCCGTAGATACCTACTGCATTATTAAAAACTTACAGTCCAGTGGATTTACTGAGCCTCAAGCAAAAGCGATCCTGGATAGCATTTACGAGAATGATCACCATGAACACTATGCAACCCAAACCCAAATGCAGGAAGTGAAGCACGAAATCAACGCTCTTCGGATTGACATTCAATGCATTCATACGCAGCTGAGCGTGATCGAACACAAATTGGTTTACAAGTTGGGTGGCATTTTGATTTCAGGGGTAGCTATTTTGGGGATCCTAGACCGCTACTTTGCTTGAGTTTCACCCTAATTCGGATTAGGCCCTAAGATAGCGGCTATGGCTCTCTCGAATACCCCTTCCCCCACGCACTCCCATTCCGCCAGCCTCGTTTGGCTGCGCCGCGATTTACGCCTTTATGACCACGCCGCGCTGAGCCATGCGCTTGCATCCAGTAAATCGGTTTGGGTCGTGTTTGTATTTGATACCACCATCTTAGATCTCCTAAAAGACAGTAAAAGCAGTGCACTCACGGCAGATCGCCGAGTCGACTTTATTTGGCAAGGCATCAGTCAAATCGATGAAGCATTGCGCAAACAGGGTGGTGGCCTCATCGTGCGTTATGGCAAGCCGGCAGAATGCATTCCCAAACTAGCAACTGAACTTGGGGTCTCTTGCGTCATGGTCAATCACGACTATGAGCCCAGCGCAATTGAGCGCGATGCTGTGATTGCATCCGCCCTTGAAAAGCAGGGCATTGCATTTGAGTCATTTAAAGACCAAGTGATCTTTGAAAAGAAGGAGGTGCTCACCAACTCGAGTACCGTCTTCTCCGTCTTTACACCCTACAAAAATGCCTGGCTCAAACGCCTGGAGGAACGTGATCTTGCGCCCTACGCTTGCACACCTAAACCAGGGCAATTTGCAGCAATTCCGAAGAAGCTGGATTTAGGTATTCTGACGCTCAAGTCCATGGGTTTTAGCGCGACGGGTATCGAAACGTATCTGCCGCCAGGCTCTGAAGGCGGTCAATTGTTTTTAAAAGATTTCTTAACGCGCATCGACCAATACCAAATTGGGCGGGATTTTCCAGCCATCAAGGGCGTGAGTTATTTATCTACGCACTTGCGCTTTGGCATGCTCTCGATTCGAGGCTTGGTGCGTGAAGCACACCGGCGGATGCTGGCTGGTAGCATGGGTGCCACTATTTGGCTAAGCGAATTAATTTGGCGTGACTTTTATTTCATGATTTTGGCTAATCACCCTCGCCTTGCTAGCGGCGCTGCATTTAAACCCGATTACAATGACATCGTGTGGGAGAGTGGCGCCATTGCGAAGAAACGCTTTCAGGCGTGGTGCGATGGCAAGACTGGCTACCCTTTAGTTGATGCCGCCATGCATCAACTCAATCAAAGCGGTTACATGCACAACCGCTTACGCATGATCGTGGCAAGCTTCTTAAGTAAAGATTTAGGAATTGATTGGCGCCTAGGCGAAGCCTACTTTGCAAAGCATCTCAATGATTTTGAGCTCTCATCCAACAACGGAGGCTGGCAGTGGGCCTCTTCTTCTGGCTGTGATGCACAGCCCTACTTCCGGATTTTTAATCCCACCACTCAATCGCAGCGCTTTGATCCACAAGGCAAATTCATTCGGCGCTACATCCCCGCTTTAGAAAAACTCTCCGATAAATCGATCCATGCCCCATGGGAAGCCGGCCATATTGAATTGGAAGCCGCTGGTATTTTGCTTGGCCGCGATTACCCACTACCCATCGTCAATCACGACGAGGCTAGAAAAGAAACCTTGGTGCGCTACAGTGTGGTGAAGAAGGCTTCTGCCGAAACATAAGCCGACTCTCTACGGAGTTTATTTACCTGTAAAAACTTTATAGTTTTTATGATGCGTGGGGTAGATTTTTTAGCCAAGCCGCTAATTTTGTTTCTGTCTTTTCATTATTGACAATGGCGACAATCCACTCGCCAAGCGCATGCCCTTTAAACTGAACTTCAATTTGGTTTGCCTTCAGCACAAAGAATAATGTTACTGCAGCCGTTCGCTTATTTGCCTCATTAAAGCAATGCCCCTTTGCAATGAAGCCTGCATAACAGGCAGCCAACTCGTAGGCATCGACAATAAATCCATAACGCACTCGATTATGTACACGCACCAAAACAGCATCCAGTAATTTGTCTTTAGACAAACCCTGTAGCTCATGCTGACCTATCAGGTAATCATGCAAAGTAATGACTTGCGATGGCCCAAGAACTGCAAATTGGGTCATTTACTTATCTTTCAGGTAATCCAGCACATGTGCAATTTCGGATAAGTTGCTACGCATGAAGGTATCCAACTCTGCATTCGATATCGGCAGCAACTCCACATCGGCAACAGCGCTCTTGGGTACAAAATAGCCTATCGCCTCATTGCGATTCATGATGGCAACCGGCTGATTGCCTGCCTTTGCTATCACTTTATTCGGCTCACGTAGCTCGGTTAACGATGCAGTTAAGTTGGTTAAAAGGCGCTCCATGGCATCTCCTGTTGTATGAAGAGATAATAACGTACATTTAAATATATATTTAATAATACAATTGTATTGTTTACAATTTATTATTTACTTGTGACTTCATTACGAATTCCCACAATACAGCTTGCCCTATTCTCTTTTATTACGACTTTTTTATATACTAATGTATAAAAGTCGCGACTTTTATTTAATAGACTATATAATAGTCGTATGCAACGCTATCTCAACCCGATTGTTCTAAACGACCTTGCCAGCAAAGCCGTGGTTCTGACCGGCCCTCGGCAGGTAGGTAAAACTACCCTCAGCCGGCAGTTGATGGGCAAGTTCAATGCGGCCCAGTACCTCAATTGGGACGTGCTTGCGGACCGCATGGTTTTACAAAATCAATCCTGGAGCCCCGCAGCTGATCTCTTGGTAATGGATGAGATCCATAAAATGCCCAATTGGAAAACCTGGCTGAAGGGTGTGATCGATGCACGCCCACTAGGTCAAGCGCTACTTGTTACTGGTAGCGCTCGAATGGATACCTTTAGGCAATCCGGTGAATCTTTGGCGGGGCGCTATTTTTCATTCCGACTGCATCCGATTTCAGTGCGTGAATGGTGCACGCAAGAAGGAGTAAGCCCAGCAATTGCACTGGATCATTTACTGGAGCGCGGCGGATTTCCGGAGCCCTGTTTGGCCCCCAATGCGATTGAGGCAGATCGCTGGCGTGCACAATACTTTACAGACCTGGTTCGTGAAGATGTATTGGAGTTCTCACGCCTTCATGAAATTACAACGATGCGCCTCTTCATTGAATTGTTACGTGAACGGGTTGGATCGCCCCTATCCCTTGCATCCATCGCGCGTGACTTAGCAGTCTCTCCCATCACTCTGAAACACTATCTTGAAATACTAAAAGCCCTGTTTATTGTTTTCACGATCCAGCCCTGGCACCACAACATTGCTCGGTCCATGCTGCAGATGCCAAAGGTGTATTTTTTTGATACAGGACTGGTGCGCGGTGACCCAGGCATTCGCTTAGAAAATGCCGTTGCCAGTATGCTCCTCAAACAAACGGATTTTCTGCGGGATAGTACTGGTCAAGACGCTGGTCTTCATTATGTGCGCACGAAAGATGGTGCTGAAGTTGATTTTGCGCTCAGCGATGGGCAGCAGTTAACCCATCTGATTGAATGCAAATTAAGTGATACCAAGCCCCACACTGCGTTAACCCGGTTTGCGGCTCAGTTTTCAGAAGCTAAAGCAGTGCAGCTTGTTTTTAATTTAAGGCAAGAAGAATTCCGAAATGGCATCGCGATTACCGATGCCGCAAAATGGCTAAATGGGTTAGCGGCGTAGGCATTCGCGCTATACCCGTTAACTCGTAATCCACTACACTTTGCTCATGTCATCCGTTTACGCTATCGGCGATGTGCAAGGCTGCTTAGTGCAGCTCGATGCACTGATTGCTAAATTACCCAAGAAGTCAAAACTCATTTGCTTGGGTGACCTGGTCAACCGCGGTCCCAATTCGGTAGGAACACTGCGTCGCCTCAAAAAACTGCAAGAACAAGGTGTCGCAGAATGCATCCTGGGCAACCATGACCTTAACCTTCTGGCGCGCGATGCGGGCCTGCGGGGATCACGCCCTTTAGATACCTTAGATGGCGTCTTAAAAGCCAAAGACCGAGCAGAATTGATTGATTGGCTACGCCATCGTCCGATGGCGCTGAGTAATGGACACGCTTTACTGGTTCATGCAGGCGTACTGCCTGATTGGGATTTAAGCCAAACTCTAGAGTACGCGCATGAAGTGGAGAAGGCGCTACGCAAATCATCGTACAAACGTTTTTTGGCAGAGATGTATGGCAATACACCGACGAAGTGGAGTAACACCTTAAAAGGCTACGATCGCCTGCGCGTCATTACCAATGCCCTAACCCGCCTGCGTTTTTGCACTCCCAAAGGCCAAATGGAATTTGAGAGTAAAGAGGGATTAGAGGCGAGCCCGAAAGGCTATCTACCCTGGTTTGAAGTAAAACAGCGCAAGACCGCAAATACCCACGTCATTTTTGGACACTGGTCCACGCTCGGATTAATTCAGAAGCGCAATGTCAGCGGCCTTGATACCGGATGCGTCTGGGGCGGCAAGCTTACCGCCATTGAAATTCCGGACTCTGCTACGAAGGTTCGTTCAAATAAATACCGCATCGTGCAGGTAGCGGGCTATGACCATCCCTTGCGGATGTAGGGGTTTAGCAAAAATTCCGCTTTTTGGTCAATTAATTGTTATAATTAAAACATAATAAGTTACTTATAAAACAATTAATTAGACTGCCTCATGCTGGCCCATGCTAAAAAGGATCGCCCCATCGACCGTGGCGCATTAGCCAAAATGGTGATGCAACTGCTGGATCACTGGGATTTGCCGACGGAAGATCAATTGGCTTTACTTGGACTTGCCCCGTCCAATCGCGCTGCCTTGAGCCGGTACAGGCAAGGGGAGCCGATTGGTGGCAGCCAAGATCAATATGACCGTGTGGGCCACTTACTCGGAATCCATAAAAACCTACGGTTGCTCTTTCCGCGTAACCCAGAGTATTTGTACGGCTGGATGAAAACCAAAAACAAAGCATTTGAGAACCGGACTCCAGTTGAACTTGTCAAAGAATTTGGTTTTATCGGCTTACTCATGATTCGCTCCTACCTTGACCGTAGCAGAGGTATCTGATGGATCGTTTATTTACCAGCTTGGCGCTGATTGATGTTCATGATGACTTGGCACGAAATATTGTTGGATTCATCGAGAGTCAACACATCTTTGATGACTTAAGTGGCTCTGAGGATGATTGGCATATGGCAGAACAAGTCGAGCTTGAAATGAAGTTGCCGGGATTTGATTCGCTCTTGCCAATTATCCATAGGCCATTTGAGCGAGCACTGGTTGATAGCGCCATTACTTACCCCTTTAGTAACTGGGGTAAAAGTCCTTATTCCGATGGGTCGCATGGCGTTTGGTACGGTGCAGACTCCATAAAAACTAGTATCTATGAATCTGCTCACCACTGGCATGCGGGCCTCTTAAGCGATGCTGGCTTTAATAAAGCAGGCGTCATTTCTGAGCGACGCGTGTTTTGGGTTCGCTGTGATGCAGCCCTAATCAACCTAAAAGAAAAAGTATTGGCTTTTCCAGAGCTATTGAATCGAGACGACTACCGTTATTGTCAAGGAGTGGGGGCACGCATACATCACGAGGGTCATCCAGGTCTAATCACCCGCTCCGCGCGGTATTTGCGCGGAGACACAATCGCTATTCTGAATTCAAAAGTACTGTCCAGCCCACGTCATGCTGCGTACTTTAGCTATACATTACAAGATGACTGCATTGACGTTCGGGAAGATGGAATAAAAGAATTTTTGAGCATTCCGCTTTAATGCACCTTCTTGCTTTCGCCTGAGATAATTGGTCTGCTTGATTACATTCGTATTACCAAGTCAGCCTGTAAAAAGCTAATGGGCCAGCCCTAAAAGTCTAACTCTTTCAACTCTGCAGCAGTCATGCTGCGTACCCGCTGGGTTCTTTCGCGCAACTGCTGACTAATTAAGGCGGGGTCACTTTCGTTCAATAGATGCTTCAAGTTACAACCAGGTGCAATTGCATCGATATATCTCAGAATTTGCCCCATTGCTACTCCAGGATCTCCATGTTCAAGGCGATAGGCTGTATTTCTGGATATGCCCGCACGTAGGGCTGCCTCAAATTGCTTCATGCGCCGAGACACGCGTAAGCGCGCAACCCTTTCGCCAAGCTCCAGTGCTTGAGCCAAAAGAGGAGGGCTTAGCGCAGCGGCTTGATTGACTTTCAAGTATCTTTAATCAGTCTTTAAGCTAATTTGGTGTGATTTAACGAGCAATTAATAAATCGAAACATCTTTAAATTAAATAGTTACTTCAAACGCAGAAATGCTTTTTTCGATGCATTGATAATCTCATCCAGTACGGCATTGTCATGCGCTATCGACGTAAATCCAGCCTCATATGCGGATGGAGCCAAGTAGACGCCTTCATCCAGCATCGCATGAAAAAACACTTTAAACGCATCAATATTGCTCTTGGTGACCGCATCAAATGAGGTGGGGACTTGATCGGTGAAGTAAAAACCAAACATGCCGCCCACGCTATCGGTTGAGAATGGGATGCCTGCTGCATCTGCCGCCTGCTTCATGCCCGCCATTAGTTTGCTGGTTTGACCACCAAGGCAATCAAAGAAGCCATCCCGCGAGATGATCTCTAAGGTCTTCATCCCCGCCGCGACTGCAACTGGATTACCCGACAAGGTACCCGCTTGGTAAACATTACCGATAGGAGCCAACTTTTGCATGATCTCTTTTTTGCCGCCAAAGGCTGCCATGGGCATACCGCCACCCATCACCTTGCCAAGGCAAGTCAGATCTGGAGTGATGCCTTGCAGGCTTTGCGCCCCGCCGAGTGCCACCCGAAAGCCGGTCATCACTTCGTCGTAAATCAAGACACTGCCATGCTGCTGCGTTAACTTCCGAATCGCTGCTAAAAATTCTGGCTTGGCTTTAATGAGGTTCATATTGCCAGCAATGGGCTCAATAATCACCGCCGCAATTTGATCGCCATGCAATTTGAAGGTTTCTTCAATCGCCGCAGTGTCGTTGTAAGGCAGCACCAAGGTGTGCTTGACTAAATCCTGTGGAACGCCGCCCGATGAGGGTGCATTTTGAGTTGAATCAGCAAAGGTGAGTAAGCCCGAGCCTGCTTTGACCAAAAGGCTATCCGCATGGCCGTGATAACAGCCCTCAAACTTAATAATCAAGTCACGCCCGGTATAGCCGCGCGCTAAACGCAGGGCACTCATCGTCGCTTCAGTGCCGCTTGATACCATGCGGATTTGTTCGACGCTGGGCATGATGGCGCAAATGCGCTCGGCCAATTCGATTTCTCCTACGGTAGGGGCACCATAGCTAAAACTCAGAGTAGCTGCCCGTTGTACCGCCTCAACCACTTCCGGATTAGCGTGGCCCGCAATCATTGGCCCCCAGGACATGATCAAGTCCACATAACGCTTATCTTCAATATCCCAAAAGTGTGGGCCGAGCGCTTTCTTAATAAAGCGCGGAGCGCCGCCCACTTGACGAAACGCCCGAACAGGGGAGTTCACTCCGCCTGGAATGGTTTTTTGTGCGCGCTCGAATATGGTTTCGTTTAGGCCCATGTGATTCTCATTCGTTTTATTTGTTAATTTGTATTTTGCTTTAGAACTTAAATTGCCATCATCTCAAAATCGTCTTTGCGGGCGCCGCACTCAGGACAGGTCCAATTGATGGGCACATCTTTCCAGAGGGTTCCAGGCGCGATTCCTTCATCGGGCAAACCAGCAGCCTCGTCATAGACCCAACCGCAAATTAGGCACATATAGGTTTTGAATTCCATTGCTTTATATCTTTCTATCTTTTTTATCGTGATAGTTACATCGTAACTAATTCTAAATCGGCTTACCGGCAGACTCTAAACGCTCCGCTTTGGAGCGCATCTCAAAGCGGAATAAACGGCATTCGAGCGGGCCATTAAAGAGTGGGGTACGGCGGGACTCTTTGATCCGCAGCTGCCCTGGCAATGCCATATCGGCTGTCAAAATAAAGACATGCCAGCCACCAAAGGCATCTTTCAGATGCTGGCCAAATTGCTTCATGAACTCTAAAAATGCAGGATCGATTTCTTCTTCGGCTTGTAGGCGCTTGAGTGACTCACGGCTTGAACGTTTAGCGCTCTGCCGCCCGGTTTCAATGTTGTGGCTATATGGATCTACAGCGCGATCTGCATCATCCTGACCGTAGCCCTCATCGTCATAGCGATTCTGCGCTGGGTCGCGATCATCACCCCGGCCGCCTTTGATGCCCAAGCGCTGTCCGTAGGGTGGATTAAGTAAAGCGAGTCCTGGCAAGGAGTCTACGTCTCCTGCGCTAATAGTAATGGCAGGAGGCTTAGCCGCTAAGGCATCAACCTGACGCACCACTGGCAAACCCGGTAGCTGCGCGCGCTGCCAGTTGGATTTGGTCATGGAAACGAGCTTTTCATTAATGTCGCTACCGCTAATACCCAATGACTGGGCATCTGGAAATGCCTTACGCCGCTCTAGTATTTCTGTCAGCACGGCGTCTTTCAGGGCTTGCCATTTTTTCTGCTCAGCACCTACGGCGTATGGCTTTAAACGTAGAAAACCAAAGCCATGCACAGAAGTAACTAGGGGTCGATACGCCAAGCGCGTGGGTGTTGATGATTTGTCTGGATCATCATATAGGCCCGCCCGAATCGCTCCCGATGGAATACCCATGGCGATCTGTGCTGCCTCGATTAGAAAGGTACCGCTACCGCACATCGGATCAAATAAGGGCTGCTTCGGCTGCCAACCCGTGATCGCTAGGATACCGGCAGCCAGGTTTTCTTTTAAAGGCGCATCGCCCTTTTCATCGCGCCAGCCGCGTTTAAACAGAGCTTCGCCTGAGGTATCCAAATAGATCGATACATGGGTAGCAGTTAAGTGCGCTTGCACGCGTACATCCGGGAAGGCTGTATCGATCGAGGGGCGATCACCCGAGACTTCACGTAAGCGATCGACAATCGCGTCTTTGATTTTTAAAGTCGCAAAGTTCAAACTCTTCAGCGGCGAACGATGGGCAGTCACATCAACGCGCAGGGTTTGTTTGTGCGTAAACCACTCCTCCCAGGCCAGGCCGTGGGCTAAGCGATACAAATCGTCTTCTTGGCGATAGGTGGATTCCGCCATTTGCAAGAGTACTCGGCTAGCAATCCGAGAATGCAAATTAAGCGCCATGGCAGCCGATAAGGGGCCAGCCAAACCAACGCCGCCCGTCGGGCTGGTTGGCGTTGGGTCAATCACCCAAGCACCTTGAGCCTTTACTTCAGAGCGTTCGGCAATCTGCCGTAGTTCAGTAGCTAAGACCGTTTCCAATCCGCCGGGACACACCACAAAAAATCGCATGAAGAAAACCTAAAAAATATTGGGGAATGAATAGCGATTTGCTTAGGGCTTAATTACGACGATGGCAGTGATGATGACAAGCAAGGCCACCGGCACTTCATTAAACCAACGGAACCAAACGTGGCTGCGCTTATTAATGCCTTTGCGGAACTTCTTCAGTAAGGTATAGCACGAGTGGTGGTATCCCAAAATGATCAGCACAAAAAGCAATTTGGGGTGCATCCAGCCGGCGCCGCGACCAATGCCAAAGTGAAGCCAAAGCACGACACCCAGTACTACCGCGGGCACCATCAAAATAGTCATAAACCGAAAGAGGCGATCTGCCATACCTAATAAGCGGGCATTGACTTCGGGATTGGTCTCTTGCGCCATATTGACAAAAATGCGCGGCAAGTAAAAGAGGCCGGCAAACCAGGAAGCGACTAAAACGATGTGAAATGTTTTTGTCCAAAGATACGCGTCGCCCATTTTGATCCTCTTTGTTCGTTTACTAAAGCGGCATTGCCTTAGTTCAATGCTAACTACTATACCGACTTAATTAGGTTCTAATTTCCCCATGACCCATCACAATGTACTTCAGTGAGGTCAAGCCATCGAGACCAACCGGGCCACGTGCATGCAGCTTGTCATTGGAGATGCCA
>JAIXPY010000026.1 GCA_027486025.1 Burkholderiaceae bacterium | reverse complement strand
CTACCCGCAGACTCAGCGGGCCGCCTCATCGTCTGCTTACTTGGGATTGCTCCGGGTGGAGGTTACCGCGTTTCACCGTAACTAAATACGCTCGTCTCTGTGGCCCTATTCCGCACGTCGCCGTGGATGGCTGTTAGCCAACACCCTGCCCTATGGAGTCCGGACTTTCCTCCCCTTTCTTACGAAAGCGGCGATTGCCTAATTGACTCTGCGCGGACAGTCTAACCGAGACTGCACGCATCTGCCGATAAATTACTCGGCCATGGACCAGGCGATCGTTTCACCAGCGCGCAGAGGCACCACGACGGTTTCTGCCAAAGGCAATTCCTCAGGCACCTTCTGCGCTACTTTATGCAAAGTAATAGTCTTCGTATTGCGTGGCATTCCATAAAAATCGGGGCCATAAAAACTAGCAAAAGCTTCAAAGCGATTTAATTGATTAGCCGCTTCAAATACTTCAGCATACAAACCAAGAGCATTGAAAGCCGTATAACAACCCGCGCAACCGCAACTGTTTTCTTTCAGGCCTTTGGCATGCGGCGCACTGTCGGTTCCCAAGAAGAATCGGGGGTTTCCGCTCGTAGCAGCCTCAACCAAAGCTAAGCGGTGCTCTTCCCGTTTTAATACAGGCAAACAATAATTGTGGGGCCGAATACCGCCTGCAAAAATCGAATTGCGGTTCATGAGTAAGTGCTGCGGCGTAATCGTCGCAGCTAAGGTATTTCGATTGTTCGTGTATGCATCACGCACATAGTGCGCTGCTTGCCGCGTCGTGATGTGCTCAAACACAATCTTGAGCTCAGGGAAATCGCGCCGCAATGGCTCGAGGATGGTGTCGATAAAGACGGCTTCACGATCAAACACGTCAATCTCGGCATGGGTTACTTCACCATGCATTAACAAAGGCACGCCTTCTTTTTGCATGGCATCCAGCGTGCCATAACAGTGTTTGATATTCGTTACGCCCGCATCGCTATTGGTCGTTGCACCAGCTGGGTAGAGTTTAAATCCAGCAACGCCTGCGGCGCGTGCCTTACGCACCTCTTCGGCTGGCGTATTGTCGGTCAGGTAAAGCGTCATAAGCGGGGTGAAGCCGCTAATTCCACTTGCCTTAAGTTGTGCCTCAATACGGCCACGGTAGGCATCGGCCAAGGCCACTGTCGTCACCGGCGGGCGTAAATTCGGCATGATGATGGCCCGAGCAAACTGCTTAGCGGTATGGGGCAAAACATATTTCAATACATCGCCATCACGCACATGCAAATGCCAATCGTCGGGCTGAGTTAAGGTGATGCTAGTCACTGCGGTCATGGTTTTGCTCCCGATCCAGCGGGCAATAAAATAATGCGAAGATCGTTCACATTCGTTAATGTGGGGCCCGTTTCCACCAAGGCGCCCAGCTCACTAAAAAATCCATAGCAATCGTGCGCTGCTAAATACTGTCCAGCCCGTATCTGTTCATCCCGAGCTCGTATGCGTGTAGCAGGAGTGAACCAGGCACCGGCATTTTTTTCGCTGCCATCGATGCCATCGGTATCAGCTGCCAGCGCTGAAATGCCGCCGAGATCAGGCGTAGCTGCAAACAGCGATAGCAAGAATTCACTGCAGCGCCCGCCGCGGCCTTTAACACCAGCCGGCAAGGTCACCGTGCACTCACCCCCTGAAATCAATGCCATGGGTAAAGCACCCCACTGCCCATGCGTCAGCGCTTCCCGGGCTAATCCTGCATGCACCAAGGCAACATCTTTTGCTTCACCCGTAATGGTGTCACCCAAAATAAATGGGGTGTAGCCAAACTGCCGCACACACTCAGCAGCTGCCTCTAAGCTACGATGAGCTGTGGCAATCACGTGATTACGAACTGGCTGGTTTACTAAATCAAGCTCTTTTAAGGTTTCAGGAATCAAGCCGCTACGCCCTTTTTCTAGGTGCGCCAATACACTGGCCGGAATGGCGTCAGGCCCGAGACTGTATTTGGATAAAATCGCACACGCATCTTCATAGGTCGAATAGTCTGCTGCGCAGGGGCCACTCGCAATGTCCGCCGGCGAGTCGCCCGTGACATCAGAAATCAACAAAGCCTCAACACGAGCACCACACGCAATCGCAAGGCGCGCAACATTGCCACCCAAAATAGCAGATAGATGCTTGCGTACGATGTTCATTTCTTCGATCGGCGCACCACTTCGCAATAAGGCTTCGGTAGTCTGGCGCATATCACCAATAGTGATTCCAGCCTGCGGTAGTGTCAGCAAACTGGATCCACCGCCCGAGACGAGGGCAATCAAGATGTCACCTGCCTTGAGCTCGCCTACGCGGCGCATCATCTGGGCAGCGCCATCCATTCCGGCTTGATCCGGCACGGGATGACCTGCCTCAACAATCGTGATGTATTTTGTAGGAGAGGCGTGGCCATAGCGCGTCAGGACAATGCCCTCCAGCTGCGCATCAGGCCAATAACTAGCAGCATGCGCCTCAAGTGCGGTAGCCATGGCGGCACTAGCTTTTCCAGCACCAATCACCAAGCAGCGCCCTTTGGGCTCGCTACCTGCTGGAAAAATACGCGCCAAGCACTCGGGCACGATGTGCTTTGGCTCTGCGACTGCTAGTGCAGCTGCAAATGTATCCTTCAGTATTTTTTCTTCTGGGTGGGCCATGAATATGCTTTCAATACCATTCTAATCAACTGCAGTCCGTTCTTGCATTTGCCACATTTCCGCATACCGGCCATGGGCTTCCAGTAACTGGGCATGGGTGCCACGCTCAATGATCTGGCCCTGCTCCATCACCAAAATCTGGTCGGCATGGGTAATGGTAGAGAGTCGGTGGGCAATAATCAAGGTGGTTCGATTGCGCGCTAAATTGAGCAACTCTTCCTGAATGGCTCGTTCCGTCTTGGAGTCGAGGGCTGAAGTAGCTTCATCAAAAATCAACATGGCTGGTTTTTTAAGCAATGTTCGGGCAATCGCAACCCGCTGTTTCTCGCCGCCCGATAATTTCAATCCACGCTCGCCTACCTGGGTGTTATATCCATCCGGTAAGCGCTGAATGAAACCATCAATTTGCGCTGCCCTTGCAGCAGCTTGTACCTCTTCCATCGAGGACCCAGGTTTACCGTAGGCAATGTTGTATCCGATGGTGTCATTAAATAAAACCGTATCTTGTGGCACGATGCCAATCGCACTACGCAAGCTCGCTTGCTGAACAGCATCAATAGCTTGCCCATCGATGTCAATACGGCCGCTTTGAATATCGTAAAACCGAAATAGCAAACGGGCTAAGGTGCTTTTGCCCGCTCCGCTTTGTCCAACAACCGCTGTGATCGTCCCCGCCGGAATCGTAAAACTAATGTCCTTCAAGATCTCCCGCTTTTTTTCATAATGAAACGACACATGTTCAAAACAGACTTCGGGGCCGGTCTGATAATCAGCAATATGCAGCGGCGGGGCATTGGGCTTATCGGCAACCTCCCGATCGGTGCTCAATAAGCTAAACATGCGATCCATGTCGGTAATGGCCTGCTTGATCTCCCTGTAAATCACACCCAAGAAATTCAAGGGGATGTATAACTGAATCATCAGTGTATTGACTAAAACTAAGTCGCCCAAGGTCATCGTGCCATTACTGACACCAATCGTAGCCCGCCACAGAATCAAAACAAGGCCAATAGCAATGATGATTTGCTGACCTAAATTCAAAACCGCCAAAGACTTTTGCGACTGGATGGCTGCGGTTTGGTAGCGAACTAAATTTTCATCATAGCGACGTGATTCAAACTGCTCATTACCAAAATACTTCACTGTCTCAAAATTCAATAAGGAATCGATGGCTTTTTGATTTGCCTTCGAATCCATGTCATTCATGGTTCTTCTAAAATGGGTGCGCCACTCGGTTACCACGACGGTAAAAATAATGTAGAGCACCAAAGCCACAAAGGTGATAGCGGCAAACCAAACGTCGT
Source organism: Burkholderiaceae bacterium (assembly GCA_027486025.1). Lineage (GTDB taxonomy): Bacteria > Pseudomonadota > Gammaproteobacteria > Burkholderiales > Burkholderiaceae > Polynucleobacter. The sequence goes on along the minus strand of JAIXPY010000026.1, from coordinate 3,596 downwards.
AGGCATACGCTAAGTAGCCAAGCACCAAGCAAAACTCGATCAGCGTCGGGAGGATGCTGTACAGCGAATACGAGATCAGCGACTGGATGCCGCGGGTACCGCGCTCAATATCACGACTGACTCCACCCGTTTGGCGTGCCAAATGAAAGCTCAGTGCCAAAGAATGCAAATGGTTAAATACCTGTAATGCCACCTTGCGTACGGCATTTTGGGTCACTCGCGCAAACAAGGCCTCACGCAGTTCATTAAACAAAGAGGCGGATACGCGCAAAGCCCCATATGCCAGAATCAAACCCACGGGAATCAACATCAAGGCCTGCGCTGAATCCACTCTTACATTGAGTGTGTCAATCAAATCCTTTAAGAGGATCGGAATACCCAAGTTCGCAAATTTGGCGGCAATTAAGCAGGACAGCGCCAATACCACGCGCACTTTATGCTCGAGTAAGTAGGGTAGTAGATCGCGAATAACGCGCCAATCCCCTCGAGTAAATGCGTTTGCTTTTGGGGAGCCAGCAGAATCCGTTGTGGCGTGGTGGGAACTTGGTCTCATTGGACTATCTTAGCGATGAATGGCTTACTCTGCTGCATTCTGGGCTTGCAAGCGCAGGATCGCTGCGGTATTGCTTTCGGAGAAACAGCGTGCTGCAGCTTGTGCAAAAGGTAGCCACTCAAAAGCAGTGTGCTCTCGTGGCGCTAAACGCACCGCGGTATTGCTTGGGACTGAGAGCGAGAACCAGTGCTCTCGGTTACTGGTAACGCCGGGGGCATAGCGGTAACGCCAATCCGGGTAGATGACATAATCAATGGCGTGCTGCATATCGTGAAGAGCATCAGCCGGCAATGCAGTGACATCAATGCCCGTTTCTTCAAACACCTCGCGTATTGCCGCTTCACGCGTAGGCTCGTCCGGAAAATCCAGGCTGCCGGTCACCGACTGCCAAAACCCCGGACGATCGGCTCGCTCAATCAGTAAAACCTCGCCATTCGCATTGTGAATCACTACCAATACTGAAATGGGGATTTTCAAGAGAGGGTATCGATCCTATTGCGCTACAGGCGTTGCTTGACGCAAACGAATATGTAACTCACGCAATTGACGCTCGTCGACTGGGCTTGGGGCCTGAGTTAAGAGGCATTGCGCACGTTGGGTTTTAGGGAAGGCAATCACATCACGAATCGATTCAGAACCCGTCATCATCGTCACAATGCGATCTAAGCCAAAGGCGATGCCGCCATGCGGAGGAGCGCCGTATTGCAAGGCATCCAATAAGAAACCAAACTTGGCTTGTGCCTCTTCAGGACCAATGTTCAAGGCGCGGAAGACTTGGCTCTGTACAGCCTCTTGATGAATACGCACTGAACCGCCACCAATTTCACTGCCATTGAGGACCATGTCATAGGCTTTTGCTAAACACTTTCCCGGATCGGTTTCCAGAAATTGCAAGTGCTCATCTTTAGGGCTTGTGAATGGGTGATGGCAAGCAACCCAGCGCCCCTCACCGTCGTCGTAATCAAACATGGGGAAGTCAACTACCCACAATGGCTTCCACGCATCCGTGAAGAGGCCATGCGCCTTACCCCAAGCCGATAAACCAATCCGCAAACGCAAGTTACCGATAGCATCATTAACAACCTTGACCTTATCAGCACCAAAGAAAATGATGTCGCCATCTTGGGCATTGGTGCGTTTCAAAATACCGTCAATTGCAGCATCGTGTAGATTCTTCACAATCGGTGACTGCAAGCCATTACGACCTTCGCTCACTGAGTTCACTTTAATCCAGGCCAACCCCTTCGCGCCGTAGATAGCAACGAACTGGGTGTAGTCATCAATTTCGCTTCGGCTAATCTCGGCGCCGCCTGGAATACGTAAGGCCACAACACGGCCATCATCTTGATTCGCCGGGCCAGAGAAGACTTTAAAGTCGACATCCTTCATCAGATCGGTTAACTCGGTAAATTCGAGATTCACACGCAGATCTGGCTTATCGGAACCAAAGCGTGCCATACCTTCCGAGTAGGGCATGACTGGGAATGGGTTCGGTAAATCCACATTCATGACTGTTTTGAAAATATGACGTGCCATGTTTTCAAACAGATCGCGAATCTCAAGTTCATCCAAGAAGGAGGTTTCGCAATCGATCTGGGTGAATTCAGGCTGGCGATCGGCACGTAAGTCCTCGTCGCGGAAGCATTTGGTAATTTGGTAATAACGCTCAAAACCAGCAACCATCAACAACTGTTTAAACAATTGTGGCGACTGTGGCAAAGCAAAGAACTGCCCATCATGTACGCGTGATGGCACCAAGTAATCGCGCGCACCCTCTGGCGTGCTCTTAGTCAACATCGGAGTTTCGATGTCGATAAATCCAGCAGCGTCCAAGTAGCGGCGCGTTTCCATTGCCACGTTGTAACGCAGGCGCAAATTCTTTTGCATTTGCGGACGACGCAAGTCCAATACGCGGTGGGTCAGGCGTGTGGTTTCAGAGAGATTCTCATCATCCAATTGGAATGGAGGTGTAACCGATGCATTCAAGATCACAAGCTCATGACACAAGATCTCGACTTTGCCGCTCACTAAATCGGTGTTTTCAGTACCTGCAGGACGGGCGCGTACCAGGCCTTTAATCTGAATACAAAATTCATTGCGTACCTGCTCGGCGAGCGCAAACATCGCAGCGCGATCCGGATCGCATACCACCTGCACAAAACCCTCGCGGTCGCGCAAGTCAATAAAGATAACGCCACCATGGTCGCGGCGGCGGTTAACCCAGCCAGCCAGTGTGACTTCTGTACCAATCAGTTTTTCCGTTACCTGACCGCAGGCATGGCTTCGCATCGACATAATGTTCCTATGAATCTTTATTTTTTGTAAGTGTGGTGGAGGCATTCGTGCGAACGCCTGGCGGTACAGAGCCCATTGAAACAATGTGCTTGAGCGCCTCTTCTACTGTCATGTCCAGCTCAATGACAGAAGACCGGGGGACAATCATGAAAAATCCCGATGTGGGATTTGGGGTTGTCGGCAAAAATACGTTGACGTAGTCTTCGCCGACTTTGGAACTGATTTCTGCTGCGGGCGTGCCCGTTTGAAAGGCAATCGCCCAAGAGTTGGGATGGGGATAGCGAATCAACAAGGCTTTTCGAAACGCCTGGCCACTTCCCGAAAACAAGGTGGAAGAAACCTGTTTTACGCTCGAATAGATCGAACGCACAATCGGAATGCGATTGACCTGCTTATCCCAAACACGGACCCACCACTGACCTGCAAAACTAATCGCCAGAAGGCCGGTGACCATGATGACGCCAATCACAATCAGCACGCCAATGGCTGGAATCTCACGGAAATGCTTTAAGTCAGGGGAGAACTCCCCGGGGGACAGGGTAATGATGGCCATCATGACCGAACCAAAAATACTGTCGAGCACGCCCAGACCCCAGGAGATCACCCAAACCGTGATCGCCACTGGAGCCCAAACCAGAATGCCCGCAACAAAGTATTTTTTCATAATTAATTAGCCTTGCCGGCATTTTAACGGCTAGACGATCCCGATGGGCTTGAGCCTAGAAAATACTGAGGGAAATCAGTACGG
>JAIXPY010000110.1 GCA_027486025.1 Burkholderiaceae bacterium | reverse complement strand
TCGGTTAGTCAGCCAGTACAAACCGGCTTGAAGGCGATTGATGCCATGGTTCCGATTGGCCGTGGTCAGCGCGAGCTCATCATTGGCGACCGTCAGACTGGTAAGACTGCCGTTGCTGTTGATGCCATCATTAACCAAAAAGGCAAAGGCGTGTATTGCGTCTATGTTGCGATTGGTCAAAAAGCATCCACCATTGCAAACGTGGTGCGCAAGTTAACCGAACTCGGCGCAATGGAGTACACCGTGGTAGTTGCCGCCAGCGCATCGGAGTCCGCCGCAATGCAATACCTCTCCGCGTATGCTGGTTGCACCATGGGTGAATACTTCCGCGATCGCGGCGAAGATGCCTTGATTGTGTATGACGACTTAACCAAGCAAGCGGTTGCCTATCGTCAGATTTCCTTGTTGCTCCGTCGTCCACCAGGTCGCGAAGCCTACCCTGGCGACGTGTTCTATCTCCACTCTCGTTTGTTAGAGCGCGCTGCTCGTGTGAACGCAGACTATGTTGAGAAATTTACCAACGGCGCTGTAAAAGGCAAGACCGGTTCATTAACCGCCCTACCTATTATTGAAACCCAAGCTGGCGACGTATCCGCTTTCGTTCCGACCAACGTAATTTCAATTACCGACGGCCAGATTTTCCTAGAGACCGATCTCTTTAACGCGGGCGTACGCCCAGCGATTAATGCCGGTATTTCGGTATCCCGCGTGGGCGGTGCTGCACAAACTAAAGTAATTAAAAAGCTCTCTGGCGGTATTCGTACCGACTTGGCGCAGTACCGTGAGTTGGCTGCGTTTGCGCAGTTTGCATCTGACCTAGATGATGCAACGCGTAAGCAGCTCGAGCGCGGTAAGCGCGTTACCGAGCTTTGCAAACAGGCGCAGTACAAGCCCTTGCAAGTTTGGGAAATGGCTGCCTCACTGTATGCCATGAATAACGGCTACTTTGATGATCTCGAAGTAAAGCATGTATTGGCATTTGAAAAAGGTTTGCAAGATCATCTGAAATCAAAATACGCCGACTTGGTAGGCCGTATTGAAGAAACTAAAGACTTGAGCAAAGATGATGAAGCCGCCTTACGTGCTGCAATTGAGGATTACAAGCGCTCAGCCTCCTTCTAAGAGGGCGCGCATACATCATGGCAAGCACAAAAGAGATACGGTCTAAGATCAAGAGCGTTCAAAACACGCGCAAGATCACAAAGGCAATGGAAATGGTCGCCGCATCAAAGATGCGGCGTGCTCAGGAGCGCATGCGCAATGCACGCCCCTACTCTGAAAAAATTAGAGAAATTGTTGCCAACCTCGCAAAAGCGAATCCCGAGTACCGCCCTGCATACATGGTGGTACGCGAGGTTAAAAAAGTGGGCACTATTTTGGTTAGCACGGATAAAGGGCTTTGCGGCGGTCTCAATACCAACGTATTGCGTTTGATTGCAAACCAAGTACGTGAAATGCAAGAAAAGAAATTGAGCATTGAATTTACGGCCATTGGATCCAAAGGCCTGCAGTTTTTAAATCGCTCAAAAGCGAAGCTGTTGTCACAGACTATTCAACTGGGCGATACGCCACATATGGATACCTTGATTGGTGCGATTACCGCACAACTTGAGGCCTTTGAGCGTGGCGAAGTGGATGAGGTTTACCTTGCGTATACGCGCTTTGTGAATGCAATGAAACAAGAGCCCGTACTCGAAAAGATTTTGCCGCTTGCGCCCAATGCGATTAAAGCTGGTGAGGGTAACGGAACATCATGGGATTACATTTATGAACCCGATCCCGAGTCAATTTTGGATGGCCTGTTAAAGCGCTATGTTGAGGCTTTGATTTATCAGGCGGTGGCAGAAAACATGGCCTCAGAGCAATCTGCGCGGATGGTTTCCATGAAAGCAGCGTCTGACAATGCGAAGAATGTCATTGGCGAGTTGCAATTGGAATACAACAAAACCCGCCAGGCTGCTATTACAAAAGAGCTTTCAGAGATTGTTGGTGGAGCGGCAGCGGTTTAAGTTGGCTGCATTTAGAAATACGACAGAATTTAGGAATGAATCGGAGAGATGCGATGAGTAACGGAAATATCGTGCAGTGTATTGGTCCTGTGGTGGACATCCAGTTCCCACGTGACAGCATGCCAAACATTTATGATGCCTTGACCTTGGTCGAGAGCGGCGAAAAATCCTTTGTTGAAAAAGGCTTGACCTTTGAAGTTCAGCAACAAATTGGCGATGGCGTCGTGCGCGCAATTGCCATGGGCGCTAGCGATGGCCTGCGTCGTGGCATGGAAGTGGCCTCCACAGGTAAGGCGATTTCAGTCCCTGTTGGCCCAGCAACGCTCGGTCGTATTATGGACGTTTTAGGTCGCCCAATTGACGATGCAGGCCCGATTGCAACGGAAGAGCGTCGCGCCATTCACCAGCCAGCACCAAAGTTCGACGAGTTATCCCCATCGGTTGATTTATTAGAAACCGGCATTAAGGTGATCGACTTAGTTTGCCCATTTGCTAAGGGCGGTAAGGTTGGCCTCTTCGGTGGTGCGGGCGTGGGTAAAACCGTGAACATGATGGAATTGATCAACAATATTGCAAAGCAGCACTCGGGCTTGTCCGTGTTTGCTGGTGTTGGTGAGCGTACCCGTGAAGGTAACGATTTCTATCACGAGATGAAAGAATCCAACGTTGTCGATAAAGTGGCAATGGTATTCGGTCAGATGAATGAGCCTCCTGGTAACCGTTTGCGCGTTGCTTTAACAGGCCTCACCATGGCTGAAGCCTTCCGTGATGAAGGCCGTGACATTCTCTTCTTTGTCGACAACATTTATCGCTACACCCTCGCAGGTACTGAGGTGTCGGCGCTTCTCGGCCGTATGCCTTCCGCGGTAGGCTATCAGCCAACCCTTG
>JAIXPY010000035.1 GCA_027486025.1 Burkholderiaceae bacterium | reverse complement strand
GAGCATCAGGCTGATTTAGGCATCGCCCTAGATGGTGATGCTGATCGTTTGCAGATGGTGGATGCTACAGGCCGCTTATTTAATGGCGATGAGCTCTTGTACGTGCTGGCGAAAGACCGAGTAGATCGAGGATTGAAATTGGGTGGGGTAGTTGGTACCTTAATGACCAATGCTGCAATAGAGCAAGCTATTAAAGCTCTGGGCCTGCAATTTGAGCGCGCGAATGTGGGTGACCGATACGTTTTAGAGCAGCTTAAAAAGCACCAATGGACATTGGGTGGTGAGGGCTCCGGCCATTTGTTATGCCTTGATCAACATTCCACTGGCGATGGTACGGTTGCTGCCTTGCAGGTATTGGCAGCAATGCGTAAACAAGGCAAATCCTTGGCTGAACTGCTGCATGGGGTAAATGTTTTTCCCCAAGTCTTGCTGAACGTCAAAGTCACTCCTGGTTACACCTGGCAGGACGATGCCAAGGTAGTTGAGGCAGTGAATTCAATCGCGGCTAAGCTGGGGAGCTCTGGTAGGGTATTAATTCGGGCTTCGGGTACCGAGCCGGTTTTGCGCGTCATGGTCGAAGCGAAAGACCTGCAGCAGGCTTCAGAGTGCGCTAAAACCATTGTGGCAACCATACCCACATAAGAAACATTTAATTTAAATCCTTGTTTTATATGGGTTTTTTAATGCAAAGAGGGGTGTCACAAAGCCGTCACATTGCCTCTTTATTGTTCATTCATCGCGTTGTGCGGTGAAACTATTAAGGACAATGAAATGAAATTGACATTCAAAAAGGCGCTTACTGTAGCTGCCCTTTCGATTTCTGCAGCAAGCTTCGCTCCAGTAGCAATGGCTGCCGATATCACCGGCGCTGGCGCGACATTCCCATACCCAATTTATGGCAAATGGGCTGAAGCCTATAAAGCCCGTACTGGCACAGGCATGAACTACCAGTCGATTGGTTCATCTGGCGGTATCAAGCAAATTAAAGCCAAGACAGTGGACTTTGGTGCAACCGACAACCCAGTGAAATTTGAAGACCTCGAAAAAGACGGTATGGTTCAGTTTCCAGCGATTATTGGCGGCGTTGTTCCAATTATTAACATAGACGGTTTAAAGCCAGGTCAGTTGAAATTAGATGGCGTAACTTTGGCTGATATTTTCCAAGGTACCATCACAAACTGGAATGACAAGCGTATTGCACTGCTCAATCCCGGCGTAAAGATCCCTTCTGGTGACATCACCGTTGTTCACCGCGCTGACGGCTCTGGTACTACAGCAATTTTCACTGACTACTTGGCAAAAGTAAGTAGCGATTGGAAGAGTAACGTGGGTGCTGGCGCAGCGGTTAAGTGGCCTGCAGCTTCTTCGGTTGGCGGTAAAGGCAATGAAGGCGTTGCTGCAAACGTTGGTCGTGTGAAAAATTCGATCGGCTATGTTGAGTATGCCTATGCGAAGAAAAACAACATGACTACAGTTCAGTTAAAGAATAAAGACGGTCAGTTTGTTATTGCAGATGACACCACTTTTGCGGCTGCTGCAGCTGGAACGGATTGGGCTAAGATTCCAGGAATGGGTACATTCATTACCGATGCCCCAGGTGCTAAATCATGGCCAATTACTGGTGCATCCTTCATTTTGATGTACAAGCAACCAACCAACAAAGCTAGCGCAGCAGAAGTAATCAAGTTCTTTGATTTTGCTTTCAAAGAAGGTGCCAAGATGGCTGCTGACTTAGATTACGTAGCAATGCCCGCTTCTACAACAGACTTCATTCGTAAGAATGTCTGGTCACAAATTAACACCAAGTAATTTAGTTTTAAATCAATACAAAGCTCCGCTCTAATGCGGAGCTTTGTATCTGTAGTTTAGTTCTGTGTTTTCAAATCGAGACACAATTTAATGTAGTGAGCCCCTTTTAAAGGCATTGCGTTTATGGAAAATTCAGCTTCATTAAGCCTAGTTCGTCCGCAGGCAACAAAAATCGCCAAGCAACAACGCTTCTTGGATAAGTTGTTTTATCTCACCACGCAGTTTTTTGCCCTTACTGTACTTTTAGCGCTCTTGGGCATTATTGCCTCCCTGGTTGTAAATGCCTACCCTGCCTTTGAGAAGTTTGGATTCGGATTTTTTACCACCGTTGAATGGGATATTATCAACGGTGAGTTTGGTGGCGCAATCGCCATCTATGGAACCGTGATCACCTCGGTTATCGCACTTCTTATAGCTGTACCACTCAGTTTTGGTATTGCGGTATTTTTGACTGAAATTTGCCCAAAGAGTCTGCGCCGTGCACTAGGTACCGCTGTTGAAATCCTTGCAGCTGTGCCATCCATCATTTATGGCATGTTCGGCTTATTTATTTTTGCCCCTTTATTTGCGGATTACATTCAGCCAGCGCTTGCGGCTACGTTTGGTCATATTCCAGGCATTGGTCTTTTATTTGCTGGTGCATTTAATGGCATTGGTATTCTTTGCGCTGGCCTGATTTTGGCGATGATGATTCTTCCCTTTATTGCCTCCGTCATGCGCGATGTATTTGAGATCGTTCCCCCTGTATTAAAAGAGTCTGCTTACGGCATTGGCTGTACCACCTGGGAAGTGGTTCGTAATGTAGTCTTACCGTATACCAAAACAGGCGTTATTGGCGGCATCATGCTCGGCTTAGGTCGGGCATTAGGTGAGACCATGGCGGTTACCTTCGTGATTGGAAATGCCCATAAGCTCAAGGCCTCGCTTTTTGCCCCAGGAAATTCGATTGCCTCTACCTTGGCGAACGAGTTTGGTGAGGCAGAAATTGGCGTGCACTACTCTTCCTTATTCCTGCTTGGACTGGCTTTATTTGTAATTACATTCGTCGTTCTTTCACTCGCAAAGTTCATGTTGATGCGCATGGAAGCCAATCAAGGGGCTAAAACATAATGAGTAACGCTCAATTTAAGTCCGGCTCCGCCATTTCAAAAGGAATGGATCGGGGGCTATTCAATCAGCGTAAGCGCGCAAATGCAATTGGCCTTACCTTGTCAATGATTGCTATGAGCATCGGCATGATCTTTCTCTTCTGGATTTTGTCGGTGTTGCTATACAAGGGTTTTGCCGCAATCAGTCCATCATTGTTCTTAGAGAGTACCCCTGCACCTGGCACTGAGGGCGGCGGCTTGGCTAACCCGATTGTCGGTAGCTTGATGATTGTGGCTGCCTGTACATTTATTAGTACCCCGATCGGTATCCTGGCTGGAATCTATCTTTCGGAGTATGGTGGGAAGAGCAAGTTTGCAGAGGTTACGCGTTTCGTGACCGACATTATGTTGTCAGCACCTTCGATTGTGATTGGCCTATTTGTTTATGCAATTATTGTGTACCAAGTAAAGAGCTTTTCCGGTTGGGCAGGTACAGTGGCTTTGGCCTTGATCGCCATTCCAGTCGTGGTACGCACCACTGAAAACATGCTACGTCTTGTTCCGTTGACTCTGCGGGAGGCGGCATATGCTCTGGGCGCACCGAAGTGGAAAGTGGCACTTAGCATTACCTTAACAGCAGCTAAGAGCGGTGT
>JAIXPY010000011.1 GCA_027486025.1 Burkholderiaceae bacterium | reverse complement strand
CGAATGAAATTTATCTGCGACGCGGAACGGTGTATTGAATGCAACGGCTGCGTTACTGCTTGTAAAAACGACAACGAAGTACCTTGGGGTGTTAATCGCCGCCGGGTTGTCACCATCAACGATGGCGTAATTGGGGCGGAGAAATCCATCTCGGTTGCCTGTATGCATTGCGCGGATGCGCCTTGTATGGCAGTTTGCCCGGTTGATTGCTTCTACCGCACCGACGAAGGCGTTGTGTTGCACGATAAGGACACTTGCATTGGCTGCGCTTACTGCTCCTATGCTTGCCCATTTGGCGCGCCACAATTCCCAAGCACAGGCACATTTGGCTTGCGGGGCAAGATGGATAAGTGCACATTCTGTGCCGGTGGTCCAGAAGCCAATGGCAGCGTTGCTGAATTTGAAAAATATGGCCGTAACCGCTTGGCTGAAGGCAAGTTACCGCTGTGCGCTGAGATGTGCTCTACCAAGGCCTTGATTGGTGGTGATGGCGACGTAATTGCTGATATCTTCCGCACTCGGGTAGTGAAGCGTCAAACCGCAGGCAAAAATGCCGGCGCTGATGTGTTTGGTTGGACTACGGCATACGGTCAGCCTGATAAAGCTGGCGCGAAGACTGCTCCAAGTGGAGGTAAGTTATGAGAACCATTCGCACCGTAACTGCTGCACTCTTAGCCCTTGGTTTTTTAAGCGCCTGTAATAACGAGCCAGGAACATTGGCTCTGAACTCTAAACGGCCGGATATTGCTCCTTTCATGGGCGCGGATAACGGCTTTATGGTTAAAGGCTGGAAACCAGGCGATGCTAAGAGCTGGCAAGAAGAAATTAATAAGCGTAATCAACAACAATCTGAGTACAGCAAAATCAAGTAATGGACTTTTGTACCTTTATTCGGAACATTAAATAACAGAATTGCTGTTGAGGAAATTCGCATGAATCAATCTATTCGCGCAACACTCCGTCCTTGGGCTCTGGCCACCGGACTGTTTTGCTCCGTTTTTGCAGGTTCCAGCTTAGCTCAGCAAGCCCCTGCTAGCCAGCCAGCTCCCGCCACCTTGCCACAGGTCCAATCCGCCAACATCATGGATGTGGGCCGTGCGCCTGATGCCACGATTGAAGCGCAACGCAAAGCGGCGCAAAACCAACCTGGCAACAGCGCTCCAATTTGGCGGACCGTCAATAGCGATGCAGTCAATTACGTCAGCATCCCAGACAAACAAGCCGGCGTTTTGATTCAGAAGTCAGGTCAGCAGTGGCGTTTGATCCGTAACGGCGTTATCACTGTTTACGGAGCTTGGTTACTGGCACTGGCCTCCGGTGGCATTTTGGCGGTCTTCATACTCAAAGGAAAAATCAAGCTGCATGAGCCAATGACCGGCAAGAAAATCAAGCGCTTCACAACCCTAGAGCGCGTGAATCATTGGACGATGGCATTTAGCTTTATTGCGCTTGCCATTACCGGCTTATTAATTCTGTACGGTAAGTACTTTGCGATTGATTTATTGGGCGCAAGCGCCTTTAGTATCTTGTTGCTCGTCAGCAAAAATATTCACAACTTTGTTGGCCCACTGTTTACGATCAGTTTAGTGGCGTTTTTCCTCCAATTTGTAAAACGCAATATGCCTGAAAAAGGCGATTGGGAATGGATCAAAACATTCGGAGGCATGTTCGGCGGTAAGCATGTGCCAGCGAACTTCTTCAATCCAGGTGAAAAGTTTTGGTTTTGGTTTGGCATGGTCGTCCTCGGCGGATTGGTTTCGGCGTCCGGTTGGGTGCTAGACATGATTGTTCCAGTTCCTGGCCTTGAGTACTGGCGCGGCACCATGCAGATATCCCACATTATTCATTCCGTCGGCGCATTGCTCATTACCGCAATGGCTTTTGGCCACATGTACATCGGCAGCATTGGAATGCAAGGTTCAATCGACGGCATGAAAACCGGCTATGTTGATGAGGCCTGGGCAAAAGAACACCATGAAGCTTGGTACCACAAAGTTAAATAAGGAATTGGCTATGAAAAAGACCATCGCACTTCTCGCTTGCGCATTTACTGCAACTGGAGTATTTGCAAAGTTACCTGCACCGACTCCAGAGCAGGCCGCTGCCACACAGTTAGCAAATGCAAAAACAGCCTATGCTGGAAAGGTCGCCGCTTATCAATTATGTATGTCTGAAAATGCCGTTGCGAATCGCTATAAGGCTGCTGGGACACCTGCACCAGCCGCTTGTGTACAGCCACCTCCCTTTGTGGCCCCAGTAGCCGCAGCTCCTGCTCCGGCAGCGGCCCCCGCTCCTGCCGCCGCTCCCGCGGCTGCAAAAAAGTAGAGTGATTTAATCTGCAGCGCGTTCGCGCTGCATATACCGCTGTGCGGCTTCAGTTTGAGGCTGTGCAAAGAAGGGGGCGCAAGCCCCTTTTTCTATGATCTGTCCGCCGTCGATAAATACAATCGAGTCAGCTAAGCGCCTTACTTGCGCCAGTTGATGCGAACTAATCAGGACATCACAGCCCGATGCTGCAAACTCCTGAATCATGGCCTCCACTTGGGCAGTCGTCGTCGGGTCTAAATTCGCTGTTGGCTCATCGAGAAGCAGTACATTCGGCTTCTGCAGGCGAGCCCTGCCTAAGGATAATTTCTGCTTTTCCCCAGCAGAGAGTTGGTGTGCCGGCTGATATTGCAAGTGACTTAATCCTGCTTCTTGCAGCACAAGATCAATTTCAGCATCAGTCGGTTTGCGCACACCATTCAGGCTAATATTGCATCGAACGCTGGCTTTGATCATCGGCGTATGGTGTAACACCAATGCACTGCGTATGCCATTAGCGTAGCTGACGCTGCCGCCCATATTGGGTTTAATTAGCCCATGCAATAACTTTAAAAACGTAGTCTTGCCAGCGCCATTGGGGCCGATGCATGCAGTTATCCCGCCGAGCTGAATGTCGGTATTGGGTATATCTAGAATAGTGCGCCCATCACGCACGATTTGAATTGCGCGCAATTCAATCCCTTTCGGCAGGGTATTCATTTGATTAACCATACCGCCGTTCTGCAATCGATCGAACTGCGAAGGTGAGTAAATTAGCCAATAGCACGATTGCAAGTAGCACGATGCCAAGCGCTAGTGCAAATGGTAAATCGCCTTTGCTGGTTTCCAGGGCGATGGCAGTCGTCATCGTCCGAGTGGAGTTCAGAATATTGCCGCCTACAATCATGACAGCACCTACTTCGGAGATCGCTCTAGCGAGGCCTGCCAAGATCGCAATCGTGAGCGAGAAACGACAATCCCAAATCAACCATTTCATATAGCCAAGCCGAGTGAAATGCAGGGATAAAAAGGTTTCCCGGTGAATCTGCCAGGCATCTTCTAAGACCTGCCTACTAAGAGCAGCCACCAGCGGTGTGGTGAGAAGAAATTGCGCCACCACCATGCCTTTTACGGTAAATAGCCAGCCTAATTCGCCCAAGGGACCGCTGCGCGACAAGACCAAATACACCAGCACACCAATAATGACGGTGGGGACGCCCATGAGGGTATTGATCGTAATAATCAGCGCGCGCTTACCGCGAAATTGCTCGGTTGCTAGCCAAGCCCCGAGGGGGAGGCCAACCAGCGTACCTAACACTAAGGCGCTTATGCTGACCTGCAGGGAGACCAGCACAATGCTGATGACACCCCGATCAAATTGGGTCAACAGCGCAAAGGCGTCTTGAAAGGCGATTAACATGCCTAATTCTAGCAAGCCTCACTAGCAGCGGTGGCACAATCCAGTTATGGGGCTTTTAGTGATTAAGTACAACCGATAGCACGATTAGGTAAGCGGAATGGCAGAGGTAGTTTGTGTATGCAATGGCATAGTCGACCTGGATTTACGGGAGTATCTGGATACGCATCCCATTAATTCAATCGAAGAGTTGCGAGAGCAGGCATCGATCTGTAATAAATGCATGCAGTGCCAAGAACTTGTGGAGTCCGAGATTTATTACGCTAAGGTACGCCGTCAAAGTGCATCCCAGTAAGATGCCGCAATCACACAATCGGGTGCGTGTTGTGACCCTCAATATGCATAAAGGCGTTTCAGCTCTGCATGCGCATTCCACGGTTTACCGTTTGAAGCAGGAGATGCGCACGCACAACCCTGATCTCATTTTCATTCAAGAGTTTCAGCAAGAGCATCGGGGCCGTATCCGACGCTTTGGGCAATGGCCTGCAAATGAATTAAGCCACTTCTTGGCCGAAGGATTTTGGCACGACTGGCACTACGGTAAAAATGTGGAGTATCGCCAAGGACACCACGGCAATGCTATCTTCTCTAAGCATCCTTTACACAAAGGGTTTAATTACGACATCTCGGCCTATCGTTTTGAGCGCCGTGGCTTATTGCATAGCTCGATTCAGTTGCCGGGTAGCGATGTCCTAATTCATTGCTTTTGTGTTCACTTGGCTTTGTTTGAACGGGGCCGTGAACGCCAGTTGGTGGAAATCATCTCGTACATTAATGGCTTGACCCATGGCGGCCCTGCAATTGTTGCAGGAGACTTTAATGATTGGCGGAACCGAGTAAGTAAGCCTATGCGCGATGCTGGATTTTTAGAAGCGTTTGAGACCTTAACTGGTTCGCCTGCAAAAACCTTTCCTAGCATTAAGCCGCTTCTACCCATGGATCGGATTTATGTTCGTGGCTTACGCATTCATTCGGTAGACTTATTAGAGGAATGGTTTAGGCTATCGGATCACCTTGCCATTGCCGCTGAATTGGAACTTTTATGAATTTCATTGACATACTAATTAGTCGTCAAGCGGACCTGTCCTTTCCATGGTTTGCATTAGCGCACACTGTATTGGTAATTTTATTTGCCCTGCGCTTGATTTGGTTTAGGCGGCCCGTCAGCGTCTCGTTTGCCTGGTTTTTGGTCGTAGTGATGCTGCCCGCCCTAGGAATTGTGCTCTATGTCATGCTTGGCGAGCGCCCGGTTGGCCGCAGCCTGACTAAAAAGATTGTTCGCATGGAGCGAGAGCACGCTAAATTACGTCGGCAAATGTGTGAGCACTATGCGGCTGATCGCGCGCTCTTGCCCATCGAGGCAAATGCATTAAGTCTCCTTGCCGAGTCACAAAAAGGCTCACCTGTCACTGCTGGCAACCGGATTGAGCTGTTTACGGAGTCGCTCACCATTCTGAAAACTTTTGTTCACGAAATCGATCAAGCCAAAGTCAGTTTGCACATGGAGTTTTACATTTGGGCTTTGGGCGGCGATGCCGATGCCGTGGGAGAGGCCTTAATTCGTGCCGCAAAGCGCGGCGTAGCTTGCCGTGTTTTATTGGATTCCTTGGGTAGTAAGGCTTGGTTTAAATCCAACTGGCCCAGTCGTTTTAAAGCAGCTGGCATTGCCATCACCGAGGCCTTGCCGATTCAGCTAGGACGCTT
>JAIXPY010000205.1 GCA_027486025.1 Burkholderiaceae bacterium | reverse complement strand
GCATATTGCAATGCAATACGGTATAAATCCTAAAAAATACGAATATTGCTACAGTACGGAAACAACATTCTGGAACCTATGTCAAACACTGCCCCATCCCTTCCTTGGCTTGCGCAATATCCATCTAGCGTGCCCGCACAGTTAGATTACAGTGCGCATCATTCGGTGGTGGAAGTGCTGGAGGAGGCGTTTAGTGCCTATGCTGACCGGACGGCGTTTTGGTGCATGGGCAAAGGCCTGAGCTACCGGGAGCTCGACACGGCATCACTGCAATTTGCCGGCTACTTGCAAAGCATTGGTTTAAGTAAAGGTGCGCGGGTAGCGATTATGTTGCCCAATTTGCCGCAATACCCCGTTGCCTTATATGGAATTATGCGGGCGGGGTATGTGGTGGTGAGCATTAATCCTCAGTACACCGCTCATGAATTGGAGTTTCAGTTGCGCGATAGCGGTGCTGAAGCGATTGTGTTTTTAGAGCATTTTGGCAACACCCTAGAGCAAGCACTTCGCATTAATCCAGGACTGCCAATCAAGCATGCGTTTGTCAGCAGCATTGGTGAGTTTTTGGGCTGGCGCGGCCCTTGGCTGGATCGTTTTATTCGAACATTTAAACGCAAGGTCGAGCCCTATACCTTGCCAACAAACCTCAATTGCTTGCAACTTAAGCCAACGCTTGATCTTGGTAGGCGGGCGAAGTATCAACGGCCGCCCTTGAGTGGCGATTCGATAGCCTTATTGCAATACACCGGCGGCACTACTGGTGTGAGCAAAGGCGCCATTTTGACGCACCGTAATTTACTGGCCAATCTATTGCAGGTCGAAACTTGGCTTAGGCCAATTGAGCAGGTCAAGCCCATTCGGCAATGGAATTTTTTATGTGCACTGCCGCTGTATCACATCTTCGCTTTTACTGGATGCGGCCTTTTGGGCATGCGCTTGGGCGCGAAAATTATCTTGGTTCCGAATGCCCGCGATGTTCCCAATTTGGTCGGAATCTTAAAAGAGTTTCCAGAGATTAATTTTTTCCCCGGTGTAAATACCTTGTTTCAAGCCCTGCTGAATAATGCTGACTTTGCTAAGTTGGATTTCTCGCAATGGGTTTTGACGATTGGCGGTGGTATGGCGGTACAAAAATCGGTTGCAGACCGCTGGAAAGCCGTGACCGGTGTTGCGATCGCCGAGGGCTACGGCCTATCCGAAACCGCACCGGTAGCCTGTTGCAATACTCCCTTGATCGAATCATTTACTGGCGGCATTGGCTATCCACTCTCTGACACAGAGTTATCGATTCGAGATGAGTCAGGATTGTCATTGCCAGCAGGAGAGGTGGGCGAGATTTACATTCGCGGCCCGCAAGTGATGCAGGGGTATTGGAATCAAACAGAAGAAACCGCGAATGCCATCACAGCAGATGGATTCTTCAAGACAGGTGATATCGGCGTGATGGACTCGACTGGTTTTTTTCGCATCGTCGATCGCAAAAAAGACATGATTACGGTTGCGGGATTTAAGGTGTATCCGAATGAAGTAGAGGATGTCGTTGCATCAATACCCGGCGTATTGGAATGCGCTGTCGTCGGAATCGAGTCTGCATCGGGTGAGTTAGTGAAGCTGTTTGTTGTGTCAGATGACCCTGATTTGACTGCGGAGCGGATTATGGCGGTATGCGTAGAGCAGCTCAGCCCCTACAAGCGTCCGAGTGCGATCGAGTTTACGGAGAGCCTGCCTAAAAACAATGTCGGAAAGATACTGCGGCGCGTACTACGCGATCAAGCGCGCAACGCGGTCTGAGTCAAGCGCATCGGCTGCAAACTGCATTGCCGCTAAGGGGTAAGCATGATTGCTTTGGTGTCGACACTGCACAGGAAGTGTATTCACAACACCTAAGAGTGGTGCCTCTATGCGTGCCTGAAGTGTGTCGATATTCTCATGCAAGTAGGGCATGTCCGCATCAAGCGTGTTGGCCACCCAACCGGCAAGTGTGAGGCCGCGCTGGGAAATTGCTGTAACGGTTAAGAGGGCATGATTAATACAGCCTAAGCGCAGCCCAACCACTAGGATGACTGGCATTTGTAGGGCCTCGGCCAAATCCCCTAAATCCTGCCCTTCATTGATTGGTACTAAAAAGCCGCCCGCACCTTCGACCACTGTCCAATCGGCCTTTGCGCTGATTGCTTGATACGCCGAGAGCATAGTGGATAGCTCAAGCGTGACGCCCATCGATTTCGCTACCAGGTGAGGCGCGGCGGGGGTTGGTAATGCATAAGGGCACAGATCATTTGCATCTCCCAGATAGTCCGATGCTAATTTGAGTGATTCCAGATCTTCGTTCACCGTTAGGCCGTCTGGCGATTGGCTTGTTCCGGCAACCACTGGCTTAAAACCTAAAACTATTTGATTGGGCGCAAGCGCTTTGATTTTGAGAATGAGCGCAGAAGCAATCAGTGTCTTACCGACTTCGGTATCGGTGCCGGTAATAAAAAATCCACGGTTATTCGATTGATTCATGCTAATTTCGTTTCGCTAGAGGTGTAAACGAGGGCTTCTATTTTTTGCAACTCGGCAATGAGTTCGCGCACTGCCTGGATGTTGTGATTGGCAGAGAAAGTAATCCGCAGGCGCGCACTGCCCTCCGGAACGGTCGGCGGACGGATCGCCGGAATCCAGTAACCTACCTCGTCTAATTGTTTTGATGCTGATAGTGCTACGGCATTGCTACCCAATACCAGCGGCTGAATCGGGGTCATCGACGAACTGATTTGCCAATACTGAAGTTGCAATTCTTGTCGCCAAATAGCAATCAGTTGATTTAAATGGGCCCGTCGTGCCTGGCCTTCCTCACCTTCAATCAGATGCAAGCTCGCCAGCACCGTATGCGCAATGGCGGGAGGAGTGGCGGTGCTGTAAATGTAGGGTCGCCCCTTTTGAATCAAACACTCCATCAGTGTTTTATGAGCGCAGACAAAGGCGCCACTGACGCCAGCAGCCTTGCCTAGGGTGCCAATATAGACAATGCGATCCGATTGAATTTGGCAGTGCTCCAAAATACCGTGACCGTATTTTCCGAGCACACCAAAGCCGTGAGCATCGTCGATAATCAGCAGTGCATCATGGGCTTGTGCAATCGCCACTAGATCCGCTACTGGAGCTAGGTCGCCATCCATGCTAAAGACACCGTCCGTCACAATCAATTTGTGCGCCGATGAGTCCGCTTCCAGCATTTCGTTTAAATCAGCTAGCTTCGTATGATCAAATAAATGAACACTTGCTTTTGTCTGCGCTGCCGCCAGTTTGACGCCATCGATTAAAGATGCGTGATTTAACTTGACGGAATAGATGCTGATACCAGCATTCTGTTTTGCTGCCTGTAAACCCAAGCCCGCTAGCGCAGTAATTGCGGTGATATTGGCAAGGTAGCCCGTGCAAAAGAAGAGCGCGCGCGCATCCTGGATATGCTCCGATTGAGTACGGGCTAGTTCCGTTTCAAGTAAGTCATGTGCCAAGCTATGGCCGCTGATGAGATGGGATGCGCCACTACCAACACCATATCGTTCTGCGCCTTCAGCCATCGCCGCGACAAGCCGTGGGTGATTGGCAAAACCCAGATAATCGTTGCTGCAAAATGCCTTCAGTTGGCGACCTGCCACATTGACTTCGACATCGCAGGGACTTTGCGTTTGCTTGAGGCGACGTCGCAACAGTGCAGCATCCAGTGTGTCCAGCTGTTGCTGCGCAAGCGCAAGGGCGGTGAACGGAGGTATGCTGGACTTCATGGCTTTTGTGCGTGCAGGACGTCTTCCACTACGCGCTGAATATGCTGACCCATTTCCATCGTTTCATCGGTGCTCAGTATGTAGGGCGGCATGACATAGACAGTAGAGCCAATCGGCCTTACCAAAACACCTTCTTCAATGCCGCGTGTAAATACTTCACGGGCGAAGGTGCCTGGCTTATTCAATGCACCATGAACGACATCAAAAGCCAAGATCATCCCTTGTTGCCTTAGATGCTCGATGCGGTCATCTGTTTTTGTCCACGCAAATGCAGATGCCAGATCGTGCGCGCGCCGCAGATTGCGATCTAAAACATCTTCTGTTTCAAAAAGATCAAGGCAGGCCAAGGCAGCAGCGCAGGCTAAGGGATTGCCAGTGTAAGAGTGGGAATGCAAAAATCCGCGGGCAGTGTCATCCGAATAAAAGGTTTGATAAATGGCGTCAGTCGTTAGGCACAGTGATAGCGGTAAATAGCCGCCACTAATTCCTTTAGAGAGGGTGATGAAGTCAGGCCAAATGCCCGCATGCTCACAAGCAAAGAATCTACCCGTTCTACCACACCCTACGGCAATTTCGTCGGCAATCAGGTGAATGCCATACTGGTCACACAGTGCACGGGCACGCTGAAGATAGATTGGGGAGTGCATCGCCATTTGCCCAGCACATTGGACGAGTGGTTCGAGTATGAGGGCAGCAATATGTTGGTGTTCCCGCTGCAGCAGTATTTCTAATTCATACGCAGCGCGCAGTGCAACCTCGGTGGTCGATTCTCCATCTTGCGCTTGACGACTGTCCGGTGACATTACAGTGAATACATCTGAGAGCAGTGATCCGTACGCAGTCCGAAACAAAGGCACATCGGTTACGGCTAATGCTCCCAGGGTTTCGCCATGGTAACTGTTTTGCAAACAGACGAATCGCGATTTCTCAGGCTTACCGTAGAGTTGCCAATAGTGATGACTCATCTTTAAAGCAATCTCAACGGCAGAGGCGCCGTCCGATGCGTAAAAAGCATGGCCTAAGCGATTCTGCGTTAAAGCGGAAAGGCGCTCCGAAAGCTCAATCACGGGCTGGTGTGTAAACCCTGCCAGCATCACATGCTCAATTTTTTCGAGTTGAGCCAGAATGCGTTGATTAATAAAGGGGTTGGAGTGCCCAAATAAATTGGTCCACCAAGAGCTGATGCAATCCAGAATGGGCTTATCTTGATCGTCATACAGCCAAGCACCCTTCCCTCGAGTAATCGTCACCAGGGGCGTGTGCTCGTGGTGCTTCATTTGTGTGCACGGGTGCCAGACCGACGCAAGACTACGCAAAATCCACTCGTCTGTTTGTTTGGGCTGGCTTACCGATGTCGTCATGAGTGACATTTGACCATTAGTTTTCGGCTTGAAGTGGATTCATCTGTTATGTTTATGTCTTATTCCCACCTTTTTTGGAATTTCCTTATGTCCCAAAGTCAAGTCCTCGAGAAACCCCTGATTCAAGCAATGTCGGCATCGGTCGCTAAAGCAAGTGTTTCTGAGGGTGACTGGACAGTAGCAGGGGTCGAAGCCTTGTTTGCTTTGCCTTTTAATGATTTGCTTTTTCGTGCCCAAGAAGTGCACCGCGCTTATTTCCCCGAAGGTGACGTGGAATTAGCTACCCTGCTATCCATTAAGACTGGCGGCTGTCCGGAAGATTGTGGCTATTGCCCCCAAGCGGCACGGTACAACACCGATGTGAAGGCCAACAAACTGATGGATTTAGAGGAAGTGCTTGAGGCAGCGAAGGCAGCAAAAGCAGCAGGCTCTAATCGATTCTGTATGGGCGCGGCCTGGCGCGAACCCAAAGACCGTGATATCGAAAAGGTGTCCGCAATGATTCGGGGCGTCAAAGCCTTGGGTCTCGAAACCTGCGCCACACTCGGTATGCTGGAGCCAGAACAGGCCAAGGCGCTGCAGGGCGCGGGATTGGATTTTTATAACCACAATCTGGATACCAGCGAAGATTTTTATCGCTCGGTCATTAAGACCCGTGACTATCAGGATCGCTTGGATACGATCTCGCATGTCCGTGCTGCTGGTATGTCGGTGTGCTGTGGCGGCATTGTGGGCATGGGCGAATCGCGCGAGCAGCGCGCTGCCTTTATTGCCCGTTTGGCTAATTTGAGTCCATATCCTGAGTCGGTGCCCATCAATCATTTGGTTCCGGTGGCCGGTACGCCACTGGCCGATCAGCCGCCGATGGATCCGCTGGAGTTTGTGCGGACCATTGCCGTGGCACGCATCACCATGCCCAAAGCCCGGGTACGCTTATCGGCCGGAAGGCAAGAGCTGGGCCGAGCCGTCCAAGCAATGTGCTTTCAGGCGGGAGCCAATTCGATTTTTTATGGCGATCAATTGCTGACAACGGGTAACCCAGAAGCCGAGGAAGATCGCGCGCTGCTGGCCGAGCTGGGTCTAAAGACAAAGCAACACGTGAAGGCGGAAGTAACGGTATAGTTTTGTCTATGCCTATGTCATTGCTGGACCGATTCATTACGGAGTTTGACGTCGCTTTGCGATCCCTTGCTGGCGGCGCTCAGGCCCATCGTGCAATGCCAGCAGCAGAAATTACAAGCACCCTTGATGTTACTGAGCGGGCCCATGCGGCTGGGCTTATGCGTGTTAATCATGTGGGTGAAGTCTGCGCCCAAGCCCTATACCAATCGCAAAAAATCGTGGCACGTAGCCCAGAAACGCGTGCCATGCTCGACCATGCAGCGCAAGAGGAAATGGACCACATGGCCTGGTGTGAAGAGCGCCTGTCTGAGCTCGGCTCGCACACTAGTTATTTAAATCCGATCTGGTATGCCGGCTCTTTTGGGATTGGCTTATTGGCTGGCTTGGCCGGCGATCGATGGAGTTTGGGTTTCGTTGCGGAAACCGAAAAGCAAGTCGAAAAGCATCTTAATAGCCACCTTGAGATCTTGCCGCTAGCAGATACGCGCTCGCGTGCCATAGTTGATCAGATGCGCCGCGATGAAATCGACCACGGCCAATCCGCATGGGATGCCGGCGGCCAGCCATTGCCGCAGCCCATCAAAAATGCCATGGAGGCCATATCCAAAATCATGACGACGACAGCATATAAGGTGTAAATCGGGTTTGATTATCTAAACCCAATAAAACTGAGGATATTATTTGCTCTAAGTCTAAT
>JAIXPY010000165.1 GCA_027486025.1 Burkholderiaceae bacterium | reverse complement strand
AGTAAGTATGAGGGGACCGCCCTCGCAGATCGTATGCGCAATGATTGGTTGCTGGTATTAGGAAAGCGCAAAGACTGGCGTGCGTTTGATGCGGAATACCCCAAATTTGTATTGGACGATGACACCTCAGTGAGATGCTATGCCCTGCAGTCCCGTTTGGCCCAAGGTGAGATTGCAGCAAAGACCGCACACGATGCGCGACTCGTCATGTTGGATCCGAAGTTTTATGGCCAAGGTTGTCAGGAATTGGTGCCCTTGTTATTGAATGCCGGAGCGATTACGCCAGCCGAAGCCAAGGCCTATGGCCGTAGTGCTGCCGAAATGGGACTCGAGACCATGGGCCGAAAAATGGCGGGAGAGGATCCCATTGGCGAGGTGGTGAAGGCAGCACGAGCTGACCCCGTAAAAGCCTATCGCGACTTTTCGCAAAATGCAGCACGTTACAGCAAAGAAAACCAGGCGGCAGGGTGGGGTGTCATTGGTCAATTTTTAGCCAAGCGCCAAGATCTGAGGGCAGATGATGTTTTCCGGATGCAGCACGACCTAGGCTTTAGTGAATTACTCTCGACCGAGAGCCAAGAGTGGAAAGTGCGAGCAGCCTTGCGCGCCCAGGATTGGCCCTTGGTGCGGGATGCGATTGAAACCATGAATCCTGCGGTTCGCTCAAAAGATCCTGCGTGGACCTATTGGTATGGGCGAGCACTGGAGGCAACTGGTCAAGCTGCCAAAGGCAAAGAGCAATATGAGCTCATTCATGAACAATTTAATTTTTATGGGCAATTGGCGCGCGAAGAACTTGGTAAGAAAACCCAGATTCCAACGCGAGTTCGGGTAACGGATCAAGAGATCAAGTCCATGACGGAACGCAAAGGCTTTATTCGTGGCGAGCGTTTCTACGCCATGAATTTACGCTTTGAGGGCAATCGCGAATGGAATTGGGAATTGCGCGGTATGAGCGACAAAGAACTTTTGGCTGCCGCCGAATACGCCAAACGTATCCAACTCTATGATCGGACCGTCAACACGGCGGATCGAACCAAGGCGGAGCATGACTTCACCTTGCGCTTTCCAACACCCTACCGGGATGAACTTACACCCATCGCCCGCCAAATTGATCTCAATTTAGCGTGGGCTTATGGATTAATTCGGCAGGAGTCGCGTTTCATCATGAATGCCACCTCTTCCGTGGGCGCATCAGGCCTGATGCAAGTCATGCCGAATACAGCTAAGTACGTTGCCAAGAAAATTGGCATGACCTCGTATACGCAGGAAAAGTTAAAAGACACAAACACCAATTTAACTTTGGGAAGTAATTACCTGAATATGGTGCTGGTGGATTTAGATGGGTCGTGGGTACTGGCATCAGCCGCCTACAATGCTGGTCCATCCCGCTCTAAGTTATGGCGCGAGCGCTTAAATGCTCCCGTTGAGGGCGCAATTTTTGCAGAGACAATCCCCTTTCATGAAACCAGAACCTACGTTAAAAACGTGTTGTCAAATGCCAGCTATTACTCGGGAGTGATGACGGGACAAACCATTTCTTTAAAACAGCGCCTTGGAACGATTGCTCCAAAGGCTGCAATGCAAAGTGAGTTGCCATGAAATACGATGTACTTGTCATAGGTGGTAATGGGTTTGTCGGCAGTGTGCTGGTGCGCAGACTGCAACGCGAAGGCTATTCGGTATTGTTGCCAACACGCCATTTGGCAGCAGCACGGGATTTTCGTTTGCTGCCAAGCGTTCATCTAATTCAAGCCGATGTGAATGATCAGGCCACCTTAAATGACTTATGTAGTCAGGTTAAGCCAGGCGGTACCGTCATTAATTTAGTGGGCGTTTTGCATGATCGCCCGGCCAAGCCCTATGGCAAAGTATTTGAGCGTGCCCACGTATTGCTACCAACCCACTGCATCGCTGCAATGAAGGCCAACGGCATTAAACGCTATTTGCACATGAGCGCATTGGGTGCAGACTCGCACGGACCATCGATGTACCAACGCAGCAAAGGCGATGGTGAAGCTGCTGTCCGGGCCAGCGGATTGGATTGGACTATTTTTAGACCTTCGGTTATTTTTGGACAAGAGGATCAATTCATCAATCTGTTTGCTAACCTAGCAAAAGTGTTTCCAGTGATTCCCTTGGCAAATTCGCAGGCGCTGTTTCAGCCGGTGAGTGTGAATGATGTGGCTGCTGCCTTTGTTGCCTCCATCACGATGAAGCAAACCATTCACCAAACCTATTCTTTGGTTGGACCTGAAGTGCTTAGCATGGCAGAGCTGGTTCGTTTTGCCGCCTTAAAAGCACAAACCACGACGCGGGTTATTCCAATGCCAGCCATCGTTGGTTATCTACAGGCGTTGATGTTCGAATTCTTGCCCGTGCCCACCTTGATGTCGCGAGACAACATTGCATCCATGCAGTTACCCAATGTATTGCCGCCGACAGCAGCAGATGATCTGATCACTACCTTTGGTATATCGCGCCAGTCCATTCGGAGTCTATTGGCTTGAACATATACGCCGTTGGCGGAGCAATACGGGATGCGGTAATGGGGATCCCGGTGAACGACATTGATTACGTCGTGGTCGGAAGTAGTGCAGAGGAAATGATTGCGCTGGGCTACCAGCCGGTTGGTAAAGACTTCCCTGTCTTTTTGCATCCCCAGACCCATGCCGAATATGCCTTGGCTCGGACCGAACGAAAGACGGGCATCGGTTACCAGGGATTTCATTTTTATGCCGACCCTTCGGTTACCTTAGAACAAGATTTACAACGGCGCGACCTTACCATTAATGCCATGGCCCAGCGCGTCGATGACACTGGCGCGCGAGTAGGCCCCATCATCGATCCCTATGGCGGTCAAAAGGATATTCAAGCCAAGGTATTCCGCCATGTTTCCGCTGCATTTGCAGAAGACCCGCTGCGTTTATTGCGCATTGCTCGGTTT
>JAIXPY010000176.1 GCA_027486025.1 Burkholderiaceae bacterium | reverse complement strand
GCAATGATCAGAACATAAGTTACTAAAGCACCTTGTGCCCCGACCCAAAAACTAAACGGCCATCCAAAAAAATTAAAGCTTAAATCACGGGCGTAATAGCCCACAACAAAGGTCACGACGAACCAAATGGCTAACAGAATTGCTGTCATCCGTAGGTTTTTGGACCAATATTGCTTATGCGATTCTGTTAATTGCATAACAGTTTCTCCTTTAGTTAAAAAAATACATCTACTACTAATGCACTACTTAATACACACTACTAAAAAACCACTAAACACCTAAACCGGTTTCCCGCTCCAGCTGCTTAGCAAATTTGGGTTCAAATTCTTTGAGGTGACGAATAATTTTGGTGGCCTCTTCGGGCTGGTTGCGCTCGGCATATACCCGGGCTAGCTGGTACCACGCATAGGGGCTCATCGGCTGCAATTTGGTATTTTTCTTGAGTGCCTTAATGGCCTCATCAAAACGCTGCAGCTGTATCAATACCAAGCCAAGTCCGTACCAGGCTTGGTCTAAATTTTCATTGAGCTTAATCGCTTGGCGAAAGCTGTGTTCCGCATCCTGAACCTGCCCAGTCTCTTCTTGCAAGAAACCGAGGTTGTACCAAATGGCAGCAGATACATCGGGCTTCAGTGTCAAGCGCTTGTAGTCCGCAATCGCGCCCGCTTTATCGCCATGCTGGGTCTTCATAAAGGCCAGGCTGGTAATGACGTAGTCGTCGTGCGGGAAGCGGCGATTCATTTCTTCGAACACATCCATCGCCTGATTCTTTAAACCAAACGTAATAAATGCGTTCGCACGTAACTTCAGCAGGTACCAATCGAGATTTCGTTTGTTTACTGGCATATTTCAATCCCAATGGAGATGCAGTGTTCAATCTTAGCCAGGGTCACCGCGATATAGAGAACGCTCACAATACAAAAAGCAACAAATGGCACCTGCCTATCCAGAATTTGCTTAGGCGAAATGAAGCGCGCAAGTAAAGTCCACGGTTTATTAATAATGCCGATTAGTTGGTAAAACAAATTGGTGTCGCGCTTTTGACCAGCCAATACATAGAGCAAGCCTTGGCCAATCAGACCTAAGGCGCCAATGTATAAAACCAACTGGGCAATGTTTAAAAATAAAAGCACTAAAAATCCTAAAAGTTAAATTCCGACTCGGAATGCTTAGAAGTACAAGGATTATGGTGCTTTTGGCAGGGTCGCCAAATCGGGGCTTTCCCCTATAAAACCGTGAAAAAATGAGGGTTTTAGAACTAGCTTAGCGCGGAATCCAGTTCGCCTGACGGGCAATATTTCGCAAGGATGACCATGAGCTAGCTTCTCGCTTTAAATAGGGCCAGAGGCGCATCAGGAGCTCAGCAGTCGCAAAGGTATCTGCGGCAGCTTGGTGGCGCACGGCGCACTCAATCCCAAAATACCCCAGCCAGTCATCTAATGCACGCAAACTAGGGTTTACCCCAGTAATTTTTGCCAAGGGCTCGATATCTAACCATTCATTTTGAAGTGGCTTTAGACCAGCCAATGCATATGCGCGACCCAGCATCGCCTCATCAAATGCCGAATGAAAGGCAAGCAATGGGCAATCGCCAAGCCAAGCCCGGAACTCTTCTAAGACCTCAATCGGCGGCCTTCCCTCGGATTGCGCCTGGGCGCCAATGTGGTGAACCAAAATATTGTCCTTGCTGCTGGGCAGGTCTTGTTTGAGAACCGCCTCATAACTATCGCCAATCACAATGACGATCCGCTCAAAATCCGGACTGACATCCAGCGCTACTGCGGCAATTGCGAGCAGCCGATCAGAGTGGGGATTAAGCCCACTGGTTTCGACATCGAGCACAATCCAGCGGCGCGCTTCGGGCACCTTCCCCTTAAATAGGGAACGTAAGCCATCAAAGAGTGGTAAATCTTTTAGATTAGCGAACATAATCCAACTGCAAATGCTGCTGCAAAGCGCGCACCTTAAGTAAGGATTCTTTAAGGATGCTGCGATCGACTGAGTTCAGCTGATCGATGTCAATTGCATTGGGATTGCCATTGATCGTCGTATCGCCAATCTGCACCGCCAGGCGCTGGGTTTGCAAAAACTCAAATGCCGTAATCCACGCGGCGCCCTCTGCCTCAGGGACATTCAGCGCATGGCCCACCGCAGCCAAACGCTCCCGCGTATTAATGGCCTCAATCCCATGCGCCAGGGAATAAATACGTGCGGCATCGACCATTAATGCAGTGCCTTGCAATTTCAGGTCGATGATTTCTTGACCATTGATCTCAGTCGGCTCAATCGCTCCAAACCAATTGAGCGGCACGCGTAAATTGAGGGCATTCTCGGCGAGTAATTTAATAAAGCGCGGAGTAGCAGCGGCATTAATGCGCACATACTCTCTTAGCGGTATCAACAAATCGGCATTACCGGCAAGCGCGCGCAGATCAAAAAAGATGCTGGCCTTTAATAAATCTTCTGGATTGCCTTGATCGATCCAGCGGGCAAAGCGATTGAGCCACTCCTGCTGCGACAAACAGAGCTCTGGATTACTGGCCATGATATTGCCTTTGCACAGCGGATATCCGCACGCATCGAGGGCTTCATTCACCTCCCGCGCAAACTGCAGGTAAATCAAACGCTGGGCCTCATCCTCATCGTCGGCATAGACCAAGGCATTGTCTTGATCGGTTGCAATGGTTTGCTCGCTACGGCCTTCAGAACCCAAGGCAATCCAAGCAAAGCGACTCGGGTTCAATTGGTAGCGCTCGGCAGTTAAGGTAATCAGCTGCTCGGTCAGCACATCATTCAAGTGACTAATCAGGGCTGTTAATTGGCGGGCCTGAACACCTTGCCCCAACAAATTGCGCGCAAAAATCCGAATATCATTGGCGCATTTTTTCAAACCCTGCAGATCATCGGCAGCGCGTATGGCTGTGCTGATATTGCTGAGCGAGAGGCGCTGCAAGGAAAATAAATCCCGCTCTGAAATAATCCCAACCAAGCGGCCGCGATCAAGAATTGGTAAGTGGCGAATATTAAAACGCGACATCAACAGACCCGCCATCTCGGCGGTGTCGTCGACACTTAAGGTTTTGACTCCGGTCGACATCACACTTGAAATGGGCGTATTGAGATCTAAATTACTTAGGGTCACACGTGACAAGACGTCGTAGCGGGTCAAGATACCGACGATGGTTTGCTCATCCTCGCAAACCAGAATCGACCCAACTTTTTTCTCGTGGATCAGGGTCAGCGCTTCGCGCAGGGGCGTATTTGGGCTAGTTATCAGCGGCTTTTTTAAGCGCAAATCACCCAGCCGACTTTCCAAGGATTGCTCTGCCAAGGCCTGTGAGGCAAAAGAATTGCGCAGGGCCGTTCGGGACTCCTGTAGCAGCCCCCAAATGCGATTACTTAAAAAATCACTAAAGGGTTTGGACTGCCCTTGCAATTGGCGCATTGCTGCTACTGGAAAGAGTAAGCAAAAACAATCGTCTACCGCACTGTAGGTAGTAGAAACCGGCCGGTTTGCAAACGCCGAGCCAATCGAAAACAAGCTGCCTGCATCCAATAAAAAAGCGGTTTCCTCTATCCCCGGAATATCGCGGCGACCTGATACGCGTCCTTGCCGTATGAGATAGAGGAATTGAGGAGGGCCATCGGCCGGGCCAAGAATGCGTTCTTTGGGAGCAAAGTAGGCCTCATGCGATTGCTTCAGAAAAAAATCGACGTCGGCTTCGGCCATTTTGGAAAATGGCAAGCTTTGCATCACCTGTTGCCGTAAGTTTTGCACCAGGCTATGGGAAGAAGAAGTGTGTTGTGTGCCTTGCCCTGTCATTCGTCAATGTGCTTATATGTTCGTAACATCGCCACGGGGAACGCCCTGAAATCAAATACAAAAGAATCAAGCCCCCACGAATCATCATATGTTCATTTGACTGACTTATCAATACAATAGAAGCACTTAGATATAGTCAGGCATCCACCATGAACCCCACCACCGTTAATATCGTCAGTAGCCTTCTATTTGGACTCGCAGTAATCCATACCTTCTCCACTAAGTTTTTTGAGGGTTTGGCGCACAAACAACCCAACCATGCCGGGGTATGGCATTTGCTGGGCGAAGTGGAAGTGGTTTTCGGATTTTGGGCCATGGTTTTGGTTTCTTTCTTTTTTATTCACACCGGATCCGATGCCACGATTGCCTATTTAGAAAAGCTGAACTTTACCGAGCCGCTTTTTGTATTTGTAATCATGATCATTGCCGCAAGCAAACCGGTTCTGGAGTTTTGCTTGTTCTTGGTATTGCGCGTCACAGCCATTCTGCCGGTTAAAAAATCGGTGGGCTTTCTGTGGGTTACGCTAACCCTCGTGCCTCTTTTGGGCTCCTTTATTACCGAGCCAGCCGCAATGACCGTGGCCGCCCTTTTGCTGCGCGATTATTACTTCTCTAAGAAGATTTCGCCCAAGCTGATGTACGCGGGACTGGCGGTACTTTTTGTCAATATCTCGATTGGTGGCGCCTTAACCCCCTATGCCGCCCCTCCCATTTTGATGGTTGCCAGCACTTGGAATTGGGATCTGTGGTTCATGCTTGAAAACTTTGGCTGGCGCTCTGCTGTTGCGGTGAGTGCCAACTCGACTTTGCTGGCATTTTTGTTTTACAAAGAATTACGTGGCTTCAATATCCAGCCCAATGAAAAGAAAATTGATGCCATTCCGGTGAGCGTCATTTGCATTCACTTGGCCTTCTTAGTGGCAGTGGTCGTTTCAGTACACCACTCGGTTTTATTCATGGGCTTGTTTTTATTCTTTGTGGGCTACACCGCCGCATATGCACGCTATCAAAACAAGCTCATCATTCGCGAGAGTTTGCTGGTTGCGTTTTTCTTGGCAGGGCTTGTCGTCTTAGGTAGCCAACAAAAATGGTGGCTGCAACCGCTGCTCGTAAATCTCGATTCAACCACGGTCTACTATGGCGCCACGGTTCTAACGGCCATTACAGATAACGCAGCCCTGACCTATCTAGGCTCACTGGTCGAAGGCTTGTCTGATGAATTCAAATACTCCTTGGTTGCCGGCGCCCTCACTGGTGGCGGCCTAACGGTGATCGCCAATGCACCCAATCCAGCTGGCTACTCTATTTTGAAGTCTAGCTTTGATCAAGGCGCCATCAGCCCACTGTATTTATTTCTATACGCCGTTCCGCCAACGATTATTGCGATCATCGCCTTCCGCTTTATTTAAGTAGCTAAAGCACATGCCCAAGCTGATTGCATTTGATGCCTACGGCACCCTCCTCGATGTCTATTCGATGGGGGTGTTGGCAGAAACCCTCTTTCCGGGCCGCGGGCAGTCTTTGTGTGTGTTATGGCGCGATCGTCAAATTGAATATACCCGCCTGATTACGATGAGTGATCCCACAGGGTCAACGCACTACCAATCGTTCTGGGACCTCACCATTGCCGCGCTGCGTTTTTCCTGTAAACGTATGGAACTCCCTTTGAGCCAAGATCAAGAAACGCAACTGATGGGGCAATACGCCAAGTTGAGTGCTTTCCCAGAATGCCAAGCAACGCTGCATCAGATTAAGAAAGCGGGTATCGCTACGGCAGTGCTCTCGAACGGCAATCAAGCCATGCTCTCTAAGGCATTGCAAGCAAACCAACTCGATGCCCTATTGGATCGCGTCATTTCCGTTGATGAAGTGCGCCAATTTAAAGTAAGCCCTGCCAGTTACGGTTTGTTAACCATTCATTTTGCTTGCGAGCCGAAGGACATTCTCTTTGTGTCCAGTAATGCCTGGGATGTGATTGGCGCCGGCTGGTTTGGGCTAAGGACATTTTGGGTGAATCGTCAAAATCTTCCTTTTGAAGAAATCGGTCCCAAGCCCACTTATACTGGGGCCAATTTAAACGACGTACTTGCTGCGCTGACGGCTTAAGCTATTTTTTTTGCCCCATTAAAGGATTGCCTTGGAATTTTCATCCCTCATTGATTTATTTCTTCACCTCGATAAAAACTTAGCAATCGTTGCGAATGAATGGGGCGTTTGGATTTACGTCCTGCTCTTTGCCATCATCTTTGTCGAGACTGGCTTTGTAGTGATGCCTTTTTTACCAGGCGATTCTTTACTCTTTGTAGCAGGCGCATTGTGCGCGGTCGGCGGCATGGATTTATATGTTCTGATGGCATTACTCACCACAGCAGCTATCTTAGGTGACGCCCTTAATTATTCGATCGGGCGCTTCATCGGCAATAAGGTCTTCTCTTGGGAAGACTCGCGCTGGTTCAATCGCAAAGCATTTGATCAGGCGCATGCCTTTTATGAAAAGTTTGGCCCCATCACGATTGTCTTGGGTCGCTTTATGCCTTTCATCCGCACCTTCGCACCATTTGTGGCTGGCGTTGCGCACATGCGTTACCCCATCTTTGCTTTTTACAATGTCATCGGCGGCATTCTGTGGGTCTGCAGCTTAACTGCATTGGGTTACTGGATTGGGGAACATCCTTGGGTGAAAGCCAACTTCTCCCTCGTTGCCCTAGCCATGATTATTATTCCTGGCCTGCCAGCACTCTGGATCTTCAGTAAAGAGGTATTTAAAAAGATTCAAGCGCGGAGCCGCGCAAGCTAATCCGCTGTCGCCGCTGTCTTTACTAAATCAGTAAATGACTGTATTTCAGTAATGTGCTTATGCTTCTGAAATACAGTTGTCTTGGGCTCAATCACAAAAGCCTTATCTGCAAGATTCAGCATATTTAAGTCGTTCACATTATCGCCAATCGCCCATACCTCTTTAAAGGATGGCTTTACCTTCTTTGATAAAAAACGCTGCAGCACATTACTTTTACAAATCAGCTCTTCCACGTATTTCCCATTAGGTAAAAAATCGGGATTCACTTTTAACTCTCCGGTGCATATGTCATTCTGAAAATGCAAGGTATGTGCAATTGCAAAATCAGCAAAGATGCGCTTACGCATGATTTCAGCGGCAATAAAGTAGCTGTCTGACACAATTCCCACCATAAAGCCATCGCACTTCATTTGATGAACGAACTCAATCACACTAGGCCGTATTGCCATTGCCATAGCCACTTTCTCAAACTGATTACGGTGGGTGTATTTGAATATTTCAGCAATGCGCTTGCTGCGCGTGCCTGCATCATTTTTATGGTTATCCAGCAAGGCATCCAGAGTTTCACTAGTATGAGTATGGTGCGCTAAATCAACTACAAAGCGATTGGGTGTGATCGTACCATCCATATCAATCAAGACCAATTTGCTGCGATTTTTTTGCCGATTAATGATGTAATCAAACGATGCTGTGGCCTGCCTTTGGACTTCATACATTTCTGTAATTTGCTCCACATGCAGGCGCCCTGCTTCGCGTGAATGGTGATGAATCACTCGCGCCACTTCATTTGCCATGCTGGTTAAGTCTTGTAAGGACTGGCTATCGTGCTCTAAAGAGCCGATATCCACCTCGGCTAAGTTAGCTCCCTTTCTAAAAGCATCTATCAATAGCCCAATATCGACCCCATAGCCTGACTCAAAGGAGAGGTTTTTAAGCAAGCTTGTTTTGGCCGATATGATTCCGCCCAATGGCTGAGAAAAATGAGCCAACTCCGGAAAAAATACTTTGAGCATAGGCTTGGCGGTGAGCTCGGTCACGCGCCCACCGCCGCGCCCGAAACTGGCTTTCACAAAATCAGCGCCATCGTGGATGAGGGGCTTCACCATATCGGAGATGATGTTCTCCTGCAGTCCTGAGAGGTCGCCATCTAAAAATACAATGTACTCGTATTGAGCTGCGGCAATACCGTCTTGCATTGATGCGCCTTTACCCAGCATGGAGCTAGTGATTACGGTCGCACCGGCTGCGTGCGCTATGGCAGCAGTCTGATCTGTAGAGCAATCATCCACCACAATGACTTCGCCTGTAGCTTTATCACGCAAGGCATATTCGACTACGGATGCAATTGCTTTTTCTTCATTTAACGCTGGAATAATGACCGTCGCTAAGATCGGCTTTAATACACTAACGCTCTCTGCTAGCTTACTATCTGGGTTAACAGTAACCGTCTTAAAAAGAAGTTGCACTTGGGTGCGAAGAGTGTGTTTTAACTTTCTCCACATGCGCATGATGAATGCATTCATGGTCTCCTCCCAGGGAGATTGGTGAAACCTTAGTATAAGTCATCACACTAAGCCTAGCGTATTTACCCTTTAGAAGTGCTAAAAGTATTAAGCCATTAGTTAAATATGGATTTATCAGCTAACTATACTATGCCTGCTAGCTTTTTTCATATTACGTATTGCGTTGATTTCTTTTATTCCATAGGTAGCAATGGACTTAATTTCGATCTTAGTTTCACTCGGCTTATTGATGTTCCTCGCCTATCGCGGTATGAGCGTACTCATACTCGCTCCCGCCATGGCTCTACTCGCCGTGTTACTCAGCGGGAATGTATCTGAACTGTTGCCGATATATACCCAAGTGTTTATGAAAGCCATGGGCGGCTATGTTATTCAGTACTTCCCCCTTTTTATATTGGGGTCGATTTTTGGCAAGCTGATGGAATCGTCAGGCTATGCGCTCGCCATTGCCCAAGGCATTACTGAAAAACTGGGTGCTCAACGTGCGCTGTTAGCCGTGGTTCTGGCATGCGCTATATTGACGTATGGCGGCGTTTCCTTATTTGTCGTCGCTTTTATGATGTACCCAATTGGAAAATCGCTGTTTGAGCGCGCCGCGATCTCAATTAACTTACTTCCTGCTGCGATTGCATTAGGTGCATTTACCTTTACGATGACGGCCCTTCCAGGAACGCCATCCGTACAAAATTCGATTCCCAGCCCCTTCTTTGGTACGGACTCATTTGCAGCTCCAGGGCTTGGTTTAATTGCCAGCTGCATCATGCTGGTTTTGGGTGTGCTGTGGCTAAATCGGCAACGGCATGCGCTACAAATCAACGCTCCAATTACTGCGTCAGTTTCAACTGAAGGCAAGCCGAGCTTATTAGAAACTGCATTACCTGCTGGCACCCAAACACCATCGATTTCTTTTGCTGCTGCCGTGTTGCCAATCGCTTTGATGGCGATCACGAATTTGCTGATGGCGAAATGGGTACTGCCACAGTGGCATCCTGACTTCATTAGCAGCAATCAGTTTGGGATTACGTCCTTATCATCGCTCACCGGCATTTGGGCCATCATCATTGCCCTCACGGTTGGGATTACGTATATCTATGCGCTGCAAGTACTGCAAGCACGGCAATTTTCTAGGGCCAATGAAGCAGTCAATCAGGGCTCAGTTGGGTCTATGTTGCCGATACTCAATACTGCATCGGAAGTAGGTTATGGCTCTGTGATTGCAAGTCTTTCTGGCTTTTTAATCATTCGGGAATTCGTATTGAGTATTGCGCCAGGCAACCCCTTGATTAGCGAGGCGGTTGCGGTAAACGTCTTAGCCGGCATTACTGGCTCTGCATCGGGCGGTATGTCGATTGCACTCCAAACCCTCGGGGCCGATTACCTAGCCAAGGCCATTGCCTTAGGTATCAATCCTGAGCTCTTGCACCGGATTGCCGTTATGGCTTCGGGCTGCATGGATACCTTGCCACACAATGGCGCCGTAATCACTCTGCTGGGGATATGCCAACTGAGCCACCGCAGCGCCTATCGCTACATTGCCATGGTGACAATCGTTTTTCCACTATTGGCTTTGGTAGTCGTTATTCTGCTTGCATCTGTATTTGGCAGCTTTTAAGGTGCCCGCGCAAGATTCTAGAATAGCCACACGTATTACAAGTTTCTATGTTGATATTGGGGTAGGATAATCAGGACTCTCTCTGACTTATTTAGCTGTTCTCGATGCGCAAACTTCTCGCCATTCTTTTGCTATTTGCAACTCATTGCGCGCATTCGCAATCCACCTCCTCTTTTATCGATACTACAAAAGTGCGTTTCAAAACGATCATCGATAAAGGCGATTGGGAGTTATATGTACCTCTGTATACCTATCACATGCCTTATGCATACTCTCCAGAGAAGATTAGCGAATATACCCATATACCCCTTGGCATCGGCGTTGGAAAAGGCTATTACAACAAGAACAATAATTGGGAGGGCATTTACGGCATGACCTTTAAAGATTCCCATGGCATTTATCAGTACATGGCTGGATATGCCTGGATCCCCAATTGGAATCTCTCAAGTAACGGCGACTGGAAAATCGGTGCGGGTGCAACCGTTTTCATCATGTCCCGGCAAGACATCAACAACTACATTCCCTTCCCTGGCCTATTGCCGGTAGGATCACTTAGCTATAAAAATGCAAGCCTGCAAACGGCATTTGTACCGGGAGGGGATGGATTCGGAAATGTCCTCTTTACCTGGGCTAAATGGACGTTTAATTAATACGCTAGGCCAAACAAGTCACTACTGATGGCTGCCTAGCCCTCTAGGAAGGCAATATAAACAGGTGCTCTAGGTGCAATATCACCACAATTAGCACTCTTTGCTACAATGCCAGTTCGGCGATTTAGCTCAGTTGGTTAGAGCGATGGAATCATAATCCACAGGTCCGGGGTTCGAATCCCTGAATCGCCACCATATTTAGAAGCCGCTGCTACCCTGCAGCGGCTTTTTTCTTTGGGGCACTAGTCCCACAAATTACCTTGCATGTCTCGTTTCATGATTGCTCGAACTTGATCAGCAATCGCCGTTTCTTGCTTTCCAGGTAGATGGCTTATCTTGCTGCCAGCCATCAATTTTCCTGGCGTGATGACGCGCATATACCAACCGCAATACCCCAATTGCAACATTGCTTTGGCAGCGCCTTTGTAGCGCATTTTTGCGTTGAACTTAAAACACGGCTCGCGTAGCTTGGTCACAATAAATTCCAGATCGCCGATCTGCAGCGTATCACCCACAAACACATCTGCTTCCAATAAACCCGTGATGGTGAAGTTTTCGCCCATCGCTCCAGGCTGTAAATCAAATGGTGTTTTTAGTTCGCGTGATAACAGCGCATTCCAAAATGGATAGTGCTCATGAGGATAAACATAAATGGCTTTCTCAATTCCGCCATGCACCGTCAAGTCCGCTTGCTCATCCCCCAGTACGCCGAGGAGATTGATGTCGACCGGATTTGCTTGATCCATCTTGCTGATGCTGTTCTTTCTTGTGCTAGACATCACCACAGCATGGTCCGGGTGCTGATTCGTAAATAAGGGGGCTACTTTGCCGGCATTAATCGAAATCAATTTCATAACTAGTAACGGCAACGCGCTTCACTTTTGTATTTGGTGAAATACACCACCAAATCCGCCTCTGATTTGTATTGGGTGTAGTAAATGCGAGCCCTGGCATCACTTTTGTATTTAGTGAAGAACCACACGCCCGGATCATTCTCACTTTGGTAAGGCGTTTCGTACACAATGCAATTAGCCTCGGATTTGTATTTCGTCACAAACACCTTGGCATTGGCCTCGGACGGATAGTCGGTAATGTAAATCGGGGCTGCAATCGCCTGCGTACTAATAGCGCCTAAGAAAAGCAGCGTGCAAAGCCAAATAGGTCTCATCATGGTTTATCTATCTTACGAGCAGTAGCGGTCTTTTTACTAGTAAGGGGCTGATTTCCCGTAAAATTGAGACTTCGCCCCCAGTTATAAATCTGAAACGGCATATGAAAAAGCTCTATATCAAAACCTTTGGCTGTCAAATGAACGAGTACGACTCGGAAAAGATGGCCGATGTACTCCACGCCAATGATGGCATGACCCCCACCAATGACCCTGCCGAAGCCGACGTCATTTTGCTCAATACCTGCTCGATTCGGGAAAAAGCCGAAGACAAGGTTTTTTCTGACCTGGGGCGCCTGCGTGAGCTGAAGAAGCTTAAGCCCGAATTGTTAATTGGTGTGGGCGGCTGTGTTGCCAGCCAAGAGGGGCAGCAAATCATTAGCCGCGCGCCGTATGTGGATGTGGTCTTCGGCCCTCAAACCCTACATCGCCTGCCTGACTTAATTGCCAAGCGATTGTCCAGCGGCATATCTCAAGTAGATATTTCCTTTCCGGAGATTGAGAAGTTCGATCATTTGCCTGCATCGCGGCAGACTCGCGGCTCCGCTTTTGTTTCGATCATGGAAGGCTGCTCTAAATACTGCAGTTATTGTGTTGTGCCCTATACCCGCGGCGAAGAGGTATCGCGCCCCTTTGATGATGTACTCACTGAAGTGGCAGGACTTGCTGCGCAAGGGGTGAAGGAAATCGTCTTACTGGGTCAAAACGTCAATGCCTACATCGGCAAGATGGGCAAGACGAACGAGCTGGCTGATTTTGCCCTTTTGATTGAGTACATTGCGGAAATCCCTGGAGTCGAGCGCATTCGCTTTACTACCAGCCACCCCAAAGAATTTACCCAGCGTCTCATTGATGTGTATGCCAAAGTACCGAAATTAGTGAGTCACCTGCATCTGCCGGTGCAGCATGCCTCCGATTCGGTTTTATCAGCGATGAAGCGCGGCTATACTGTATTGGAATTCAAGAGCATTATTCGCCGCATGCGCGCCGTTCGTCGCGACCTGTGCCTCTCCAGTGATTTTATTGTCGGCTTCCCCGGAGAAACCGATGCTGATTTTGAAAAGCTTTTAGCCTTAGTCGCCGAATTGCAATTTGATAACAGTTATTGCTTTATCTTCAGCCCCCGCCCCGGCACCCCAGCGGCCAATCTGGCGGACGATACCCCTTACCCTGTCAAACTCAAACGCCTGCAGACTCTACTGGCATTAATTGATTCTCAAGCAGAACGCATTAGTCAGGCAATGCTAGGCAAAGAAGAGCGTGTACTGATCGAAGGCATTGCCAAAGATGGCATTAACTTGCAAGGTCGCACTGAAAACAACCGCGTAATTCATATTCCAGCTGGTGTTGAGGAGATGGACTCCTTAATTGGAACGATGATGGATATTCGGATCACGGAAGTGTTGGCACACACCCTGCGTGGCGAGCGTGTTAACACACTGGTACATTAATTTTCATGCCGAAGACCCTTACTTCTTCTAAAGCGAAAGTCTGTGCTGTCGAGATTCAATACGCCAGTCCCGCACTCGAAAAAAAAGTGAGCGCATTAGCATCCAGCACTCTCATTAAAAAATGGGTTCGTGCGAGCATCAGTCGTCCTGGCAATCTCACGATACGTTTTGTGAATCGCACTGAAGGACAGTTACTGAATAGCCAATTTAGAACGAAGCCCTACGCTACGAACGTGCTGACCTTCACGTATGGGGTCAACCAAAGTGAGCTAGCCGCCGATATCGTGCTCTGCATGCCTGTAGTCAGCAGCGAGGCGCGCGACCAAGGCAAAGCAGTCAAGGCCCATCTAGCGCATCTGGTGGTACATGGCTGCCTGCATGCTGCCGGCCTTGACCACATGACGCAGCAGGGTGCCAAGGTAATGGAGGCACGTGAAGTAGCTATTCTAAAAAACCTAGGTTTTTCAGACCCTTACGTCATCAATTAAGGTCACTTTTTTAGCTTGCTTTGTAGTGCGCTATTCTATTTCCATGCCTGACCCCGATAAATCCTTACTTGAACGCCTCGCTGAATTTCTAACGCCACAACCTACTAGCGCAACGGAACGACGCCAAGAATTAATTGAAACCTTGCGTGCCGCTCAGACAGAGGGTTTTATTGATGCAGATGCCCTTTCCATGATTGAGGGGGTTTTTCAGGTCGGTGAATTGTGTGCCAGAGACATCCTTGTGCCACGTGCGCAAATCGACTGGATTGATATTGATTCCTCGGTTACGGAGGTGATTCAAACCGTTATCTCTGCAGCCCACTCGCGCTACCCTGTTTATGAAGGCAGCAAAGATGCTGTCGTTGGCATCTTGCTCGCTAAAGATTTATTACGCCATGCCAGTGAAGCCAACTTTCAACTGCGCGATTGGCTAAGGCCTGCCGTCTTTATTCCGGAATCAAAGCGCCTGAGCGTATTGTTACGGGATTTTCGAGCCAATCGTAATCATTTAGCCATCGTTGTCGATGAGTACAGCAACGTCGCTGGCATTGTGACGATTGAGGATGTACTTGAGCAAATCGTGGGTGACATCGAGGATGAGCACGACATTGATGAAGATGCCGATAACGTCCTGCTACTGGCCAATGGCGATACCCGCCTGAAAGGCATTACCGAACTAGAACAGCTGAATGCAGCCTTGGGAACACAGTTTGATGATGATGAAGTAGAAACCGTAGCAGGCTTAATTACCCACCATTTAGGACGCGTACCCAAACTGGGTGAGCGCGTGCAGATTGAGGGCATCGAGTTTGAAGTGCAGCGCGCCGATCCGCGGCAAATTCATGTATTGCTAGCAAGGCGCCTGGCATCTGATATCCCTTTATCAACCTAAGGCAACGCTTGTTTAGTCAGAGCTTGCGCAGCGATATTCGCTACACACACTGGCTCTTTTGCATCGCCCTCGGGATTGCAGTCTCGATTGCAGGTGAGCTCCCCTCAGGCGGCTGGCTGCAAATACCCTTGCTGAGTCTCTTGTGGTGGCGACTCTCCTCAATAAATACGACTCAATTTCTGCCGAACTTTGCCGGTGGTTTTTTGTTTGGCCTGGCTTATTTTGTAATTGGACTGTGGTGGATTTTTATTAGCTTACATGACATCGGCGGCATGAATGCTGCCCTGTCGGTCGCTGCCGTGGTTTTGCTTTCAGCCTATATGGCACTCTTTTTTGGCTTGGCCAGCGCTTTGGGCAAAATGCTTCGGCAGCAGTCTATTTTTCTGAATAGCGCCATCATGGCGGCGGCCTGGGTTCTGATGGAATACCTCCGCGGCCAACTCTTCACTGGTTTTCCATGGGTCGGCTTTGCTGAGGCCCAAGTCAATGGCCCCTTTGCAGCGATTGCGCCACTACTGGGTGGCTTAGGGTCTACGTTTTTGGTGGTGTGGGTATCGATGCAGTTAAGCAGGTGGCGTCAATCGCTTGTTCGCATCAGTATTCCCATTGGATTGGCGCTGGCGTTGATGCTGGGCCTCAGTCAATTGCGATTTACCGAAGCGATTGGTAGTCCTATCAGCGTTCGTTTGATTCAGGGAAATTTTGAGCAAAGCCTGAAATGGAATCCAAATGCAATCGCACAGCAAATTCGTTTTTATAGCGATGCTATTGTTGAACAGGCAGCTGATCTAATCGTGATTCCAGAAACGGCATTTCCATTAACTGAAAAAGACTTACCAAGCGATGCACTCCCTCATCTCAAGGCATTTTCGCAAGCAACGCACAGCAATATTCTGCTGGGCTTAATTGGGATTGCTCCGAGTCCAAATGGGCAATTACAGTATTCCAACCGTGCACTTGGTTTATCACCATCGCCAACCTCACCCTACTATTACGATAAATTTCACCTGGTCCCTTTTGGTGAATTTATTCCGCCTGGCTTCCAGTGGTTTATAAACGCTTTTCGAATTCCGATGAGTAGTTTTGCTCGGGGCAATTTGATGCAGCCCCCTTTTCAAATTGAGCGCTTTGGTCAAGACAGTATTGGTGCCGCTGTCACCATTTGCTATGAGGATATCTTTGGCAACGAGTTAGCAAGCCGCATTCGCAACAGCGAAGCTCCAGTCAATCTATTCGTCAACATCACCAACCTGGCCTGGTTTGGTCAGTCCCAAGCGCCAAGCCAACAATTGCGCTTGTCGCAAATGCGCTCCATCGAAACGGGGCTCCCCAGCATTCGTTCAACCAACACGGGGATTACCGCGGTCATTGGTCCAGATGGACGCGTGCTACAGGCCTTGCCGCAATGGACCCAAGCAAGCTTAAGTACTTCGGTTCAAGGCTTTACAGGCAAAACCCCGTTTGTGATCTGGGGAAATTGGCCAATTTTGAGTTTGGCGAGTTTGCTTCTGGTATTTGCCTTCCTGCAACGGCGCCGGTTTTAGGAAAATCCTCGCAATTGGCAGGTAAAATCAATCACTTAGATCGATTGGCTCTGGCTCACTATGCTTACATTTCAGCAAATTATTCTCACGCTTCAAGATTATTGGGATAAACAAGGCTGCGCCTTATTGCAACCCATTGACCTTGAGGTGGGCGCAGGCACATCCCACACCGCTACTTTTTTACGGGCGATTGGTCCAGAACCCTGGAAGGCTGCCTATGTTCAACCTTCCCGCAGACCAAAGGATGGGCGCTATGGTGAAAATCCAAATCGCTTACAACACTACTACCAGTATCAGGTTGTTCTTAAGCCTGCCCCGGATAACATTCTGGAACTCTATTTGGGATCCCTCAGCGCTTTAGGTTTGGACCTAAAACAAAACGACATTCGTTTTGTGGAAGACGACTGGGAGAACCCAACCTTAGGTGCCTGGGGCCTAGGCTGGGAAGTCTGGCTCAATGGCATGGAAGTAACACAATTTACCTACTTTCAACAAGTCGGCGGGATTGATTGCAAGCCCGTGTTAGGCGAAATTACCTACGGTATCGAGCGCCTCGCCATGTATTTACAAAATTGCTCGAATGTCTACGATTTAGTTTGGACCGATGGCGTGACCTACGGTGACGTTTACCACCAGAATGAAGTGGAGCAGTCGCGCTATAACTTTGAATACTCCAATACTGAGATGCTCTTTACGAATTTCAGTAACTACGAGAGCGAAGCCAAACGCTTAATGGAAGTACCACTTGCCCTGCCTGCTTATGAAATGGTACTAAAGGCGGCGCATACGTTTAACTTGCTGGATGCCCGCGGTGCCATATCGGTAACCGAACGCGCTGCGTACATCGGCCGTATTCGTACCCTCTCTCGCTTGGTAGCACAGGCATACCTTGAGTCCCGTGAGCAATTGGGTTTCCCAATGTGCCAACAGCAAGTCACTGCGTAAGGTTTTATTGTGAGTACATCTTCCTCTCCATCTTCCTCGGCAACACTTTTAATCGAAGTATTCACCGAAGAGCTGCCACCAAAGTCCCTTCGCAAACTGGGCGATGCCTTTGCTGCAAGCCTATCTGCCTCCATTCAGGCGGCTGGCTTAAGTACTTCTGAATCAGTCACCACCAGCTTTGCGAGCCCACGCCGTTTAGCGGTTCAGATGACTCACGTACTGAATAAAGCGGCAGACTTTCCGGTGCGCGAAAAAGTATTACCAGTCAGCGTCGCATTTGATGCCAATGGCAAACCCACACCCCCATTGTTTAAAAAACTCAGCGCCTTAGGTTATCCCGATATCGACATCGCCAGCCTGGAGCGCTCAGGGCAAGATAAAAATGAAGCGCTCTACTTAAATGCCCAAGCCCGTGGCGCTGTTTTAGAAGACACTGTACAGACTGCCCTGGCAAATGCCTTGCAAACGCTGCCTATTGCCAAAATGATGCATTACCAAGTGCAGCAGGCAGATGGAACACTCGAAGATGTTCAGTTTGCGCGCCCGGCCCATCGCATTGTGGCACTGCATGGCAGCACCCCACTGCCAGTGCATGCGCTGGGCATTCATGCTGCGAATCAAACGGAAGGGCATCGTTTCTTGGCCCCCAATGTATTGACGATTAGCCATGCTGATCAATACGCTGCTGAGCTCCTCAAGAACAAAGTCATGGCCAACTTCAATGAGCGCCGTGCCTATATCGAAGCTGAGCTCCTCAAGGCGGCTAAAGGCGATGCGGTTTTAATGCCCAGCAATTTGCTGGATGAAGTAACGGCATTGGTCGAGTGGCCTACAGTCTATGCCTGTCATTTTGATGCCGAGTTTTTAGAGGTGCCACAAGAGTGCCTCATTCTGACGATGCAAACCAATCAGAAGTACTTTGCCTTAACTGATGCTGCTGGAAAGCTACGCAATCGCTTTTTGATCGTATCGAATATTGAAACTGCTACCTCGCAGTCGATCATCCAAGGCAATGAACGCGTGGTGCGTCCTCGCTTATCGGATGCGCGGTTTTTCTTTCAGCAAGATCAAAAAAGACCGCTGTCATCCCGCGTCGCTGATTTAGGTAAGGTGGTCTACCACAACCAATTAGGCACCCAACTTGAGCGCACTGAGCGCGTTGGCGCAATCGCCACCGCCATCGCAACTGATTTGCAAAGTAAGGGTTCTGTGGTCAATCCAAAACACGTGGCACGCGCTGCCGAATTAGCCAAAACCGATTTACTCACCGACATGGTGGGTGAGTTTCCAGAACTACAAGGCATCATGGGCGGCTACTATGCCCAGCATGATGGTGAAGATAGTGAAGTGGCCGCAGCATGCAGCGAACACTACCAGCCTCGCTTTGCAGGGGATGCACTTCCCAACAGTATGACTGGCACCGTCCTGGCTATTGCTGATAAGCTCGAAACCTTAGTTGGTATCTGGGGCGTTGGCCTAGCGCCCACTGGAGATAAAGACCCCTACGCTTTACGTCGCCATGCATTGGGTATTTGTAGACTGCTTCTCGAGAAGAATTTACCCTGCAGCCTGCCCGAGCTCGTCGAGCTGGCTCGCGGGCAATTTAAACAAGCTAGCGTCCAAGAAAAAGCGGATGCAGCTGCAATTTATGCCTTTGTCATCGATCGTTTGCGTGCCTATTTGCGCGATCAAACGGAAGCAGGCAAGCCATTTACGAGCGCTGAAATCGATGCGGTACTCAGTCAAGAGCCTAAACAACTCAATGACCTGATGGACCGGTTGCGCGC
Organism: Burkholderiaceae bacterium; assembly: GCA_027486025.1. GTDB lineage: Bacteria > Pseudomonadota > Gammaproteobacteria > Burkholderiales > Burkholderiaceae > Polynucleobacter. The sequence goes on along the minus strand of JAIXPY010000176.1, from coordinate 4,940 downwards.
GGTACGTGAATTTAATGCCTTACCTGAATCAGCCCAATTGGCCGCAGCCAATAAGCGCATCAGCAATATTCTGAAAAAGACCACCACACCCATTCCGGCACAGTGCTCAGCAGCAACTTTAAAGCTCCCTGCAGAAATTGCCTTACATGGGGCTTTGCAGAAAGTCATTCCGCTGCTTGATGCGGCCTATACCCAGCGCCAGTTTGTAAGCTTGCTTCGTACGTTAGTGGATTTGAGTCAGCCGATTGATCAATTTTTCGCCGATGTAATGGTGATGGATCCAGATCCAGCTCTGCGCGATAACCGCCTGGCTTTGTTGCAGCAACTCCACCACCAAATGAACTTAGTTGCCGATCTTGGCACCTTGGCATGAGCTCAAGCGCCTCTAAGTTAGTTATTCTCGACCGCGATGGCGTGATTAACATTGACAGTGATCAGTACGTTAAATCGGCTGATGAGTGGATCCCGCTTCCAGGGAGCTTAGAAGCGATTGCGGTACTCAATCAAGCCGGATATCAAGTTACGGTGGCAACCAATCAATCGGGCTTGGCACGCGGTCTATTCACCATTAATGACCTGCATGCGATGCATCAAAAAATGATGGATCTTTTGACCCCCCTGGGCGGTCGCGTGGATAGTATCTTCTTTTGCCCCCATGTCGATGAAGACAAATGCAATTGCCGCAAACCGTTACCCGGCCTCATGCGTGACATTGCATCCCGCTACCGTAAAACGGATTCTGCTTTGCCCCTCACCGGTGTGCCCATTGTGGGTGATTCCTTGCGTGACTTGGAGGCCGCTACTGTTTTGGGTGCAAGCCCCCACTTGGTTCGCACCGGCAAAGGTCAAAAGACAGTAGATAAAGGCATATTGCCAATGGGCACCGTAGTGCATGCCGATTTAATGGCATTTACCAAATCCCTATTGGGATCTGCATCCAAAACATGATTTACCTGAGATCAACCCTCTTTGCGCTTTTCTTACTGGTGTTTACGCCAATCTGGGCAATCATTTGCCTGGCGGTATTTCCGTTTATGCGCAGTGAAACCCGCTACCGTTTTGTGAGTGGCTGGAATAAAACCGTCCTTTGGGTTCTAGAATGGCTATGTGGCATTCGCTATGAAATTCGGGGTATGGAACATATGTTGGGAGCGCTTGACCAACCCATCATCATTCTCAGTAAACACCAATCCGCCTGGGAAACCATTGCTTACATTGCTTTATTTCCTAAACAGCTCTGTTACGTATTCAAGCGGGAGTTATTGTGGATTCCGTTTTTTGGCTGGGTCATGGCTGCGCTCAAAATGATTCACATTAATCGCGACAACCGCGAGACCGCAGCCCTTTCAGTAGCGAGTCAGGGCCGAGCACGTCTGAAAGAGGGTAAATGGATCATGCTCTTTCCGGAGGGTACACGGACTGCGGTTGGATCCCATAAGCCCTACTTAAAAGGGGGTGCACGTTTAGCGACCGCCACTGGGGCTGCAGTTATTCCAGTAGCGCACAATGCGGGCCGGGTTTGGCCACGTAATCGCTTTTTAAAGTATCCAGGCTTGGTGATTATTTCGATTGGCCCAGTGATTGCGTCTGAAGGCAAGACAGGCGGGCAACTCAATAGCGCCGTCGAATCCTGGATCGAAACTGAAATGCGAGTGATTGATCCGAGCGCCTACGAGGATGCAGCCAAGACGGAAGCCCATTCTAAGTAGCGTGCAACTGAAATGTCTTGCGCTCGCTTGGTTAGCTCATCCTCTTGTAGCTGCAAACGCCCAAGGTAATCTTGCAAATTAGTGCGCAGCATCTTGCGCCTTTGCGCAAAGGCGGCTGCCACGACTTTTTCCAGTGCGCGCCACTCTTGCGGTGATGTATTGAAGTTACTCCGCGGAATCATTCGTACAACCGCAGAATTCACCTTAGGCTGCGGATCAAATGCCTCTGGTGGCACATCCAATAGCTTTTCTAAGTGATAACGGGCTTGCAACATCACGGACAGGCGGCTGTATTCGGATGATCCTGCATCGGCCACCATGCGCTCAACCACTTCTGCTTGCAGCATAAACACTTGCTCATCTATTTCTGTTGCCGCGCCGACCAAATGAAACAGTAAGGGAGAGGAAATGTTGTAGGGCAAATTGCCAACAACCTTAATCTGTTTTGAGCCGGTCGATTTTTTTTCTCGAGCCCAAGCCAGAAAATCAAAGTTAAGGGCATCGCCCTCTGTAATTGTTAGCCCCGGCAACTGCTGTTTACGCCAATAAGCAACTAAATCGCGATCGATTTCGAGTAGGTCTAAGCTCTCTAGATTGGCCAATAAGGGCTTAGTCAGGGCCCCAAGGCCTGGGCCGATTTCTAAAATAGCTGCATCACTAGATGGTCCAATCAAGCTCACAATCGCATGAATGATGCCTTCATCATGCAGAAAGTTTTGACCGAAGCGTTTACGCGCCTGATGCATGTAATGCAACCTTTCGATGCCGGGCAAGCTGAAATCCGAGGCGCAAGGCTTCCAGCATGCTGCCTGCGTCAGCCACTCCCTTGCCAGCAATATCAAGTGCAGTGCCATGGTCTACTGAGGTTCGAATAATCGGCAATCCAAGAGTTACATTTACGCCCGTATTAAAGGCAACAAATTTAAAGGGAGCCAAGCCTTGATCGTGGTACATGGCCAAATAAGCATCGACCTGATCCAGTGATCGAAAATCAAATAGGGTATCCCCCGGAAATGGCCCTTCTACTCGAATGCCGGCTTGCTGCATCTGATCAATTGCCGGCTCAATGATGGAACCTTCTTCTGAGCCCAAATAGCCGCCTTCACCTGCATGCGGATTTAATCCCGCCACTAAAATTCGTGGCGCGGCAATGCCAAATTGGTTCTTCAAGCCAGCGTGCAGAATTTCAATGGTCTCAGCTAACGACTTGACCGTGATCTGAGCGGGAACCAAAGCAAGTGGGACGTGGATGGTTGCCAGCGCAACGCGCAATGGCACACTTCGCTGTAAACCCATTAAACCAGCAGGAAGGTTGGCACACAACAGCATCACTACGCGTTTTACGCCACATGCTGCTGCCAAATACTCTGTGTGCCCTGTAAATGCAATGCCGGACTGATTGATAATTCCTTTGTGTACCGGAGCTGTCACCATGGCTTGAAAACGCCCCGCTTGACATCCAGCCACCGCAGAATCGAGTGTAGCCAGTACATAGGCTGCGTTATTGACATCGAGCACGCCTGACACTACAGGCTTACTTAATTTCACGGACTCTATCTGCAAGCGCGGATGTCTTACAGCCTCACCAAACAGGCTTGGGTCGCCAATTAATGTGATGTGGGCATCTGCCTGCTCTTGCAAAAACGCATGTGCTGCTTGTAACGATACCTCAGGACCAATACCAGCGGGCTCGCCCGTTGTGATGACTAAATCAACGCGTGACATTATCTAAGTTAAGAATGCGCACAGTCGCTGTATCGCGCAATTGACGGAGCCAATCTTGATAGAGTTGCTCAAACTTACGCTCACGTATGGCGGCCCGCGCGAACTCGCGTTGCTTTTCGACGGTAAGCTGAGCCTCTCTACGCTCAAGTACTTGAATTAAGTGCCACCCAAACTCGGTCTTCACCGGATTACTCACTTCGCCAATTTGCAATCGATTCATGGCGAACTCAAACTCAGGCACCAGCTGACCGGGCGACATCCAGCCCAAAACACCGCCGTTGGCAGCCGAACCGTCCTCGGAGTGTTTCTTCGCTAACTCACCAAAATCGGCCGCTTTAGCACGTACTTGATCGCGGTACCCGGACAAGCGCCGCTCCGCATCCGCGTCCGTTAGCCCAGCCCGATTGCGCAGCAAGATGTGTCGCGCATTGGTCTCTGTAATCGTAATGTTTTTGGGTGTGGTGTCGCCTACCGCTTCTAGAGCTGGGGCTTGACCTGCTGCTGCCATGACACGACGATCTAACACTTTAAGTACGTGAAATCCAGCAGGGCTTTTTACTACACCATTAGCAAGCTGTCCCGAGCCAATATTGCGCACCGCCTCAAGAAAAAGTTGTGGCAAACGGTCTGGTGTTCGGTATCCCAAATTCTGAAATTTAATACGTGGATTTTCTTTTGCTGCCTTTGCGCCAAGTTGCAAGAAATCCACATCGCCACGTGCCTCCCGCAATAAGGCATCAGCCTGTTTGCGTGCCTCTGCAATCGCACTAGGGCCCGCATTGGCATCAACCGGAATAAAGATTTGAGCTACATCCAACTCTTCTTGTCCACCTGCTCCCGGGGTATTGGCCGCTGGAACATTCATAGCTCGTGTACGTTCACTAATATAGTTGTCGACTTCGGCATCGGAGATTTTTATTTGCGAATCAACCTCACGCTCCCGAAAGCGCGTAACAATGATGTCATCACGCAACATCTCGCGATAGCGCTCAAAACTTGATCCCGACTTCTTAATAGTGGCCCGAAATTCTGCCATCGTTAACTTATTGCGAGCGGCAATATCAGCAATAATTTTATCGAGCTCAGCATTACTAACGCTAATGCCACTCTGTTCAGCATCTTGCAATTGAATTTTTTCTACAATCAGGCGCTCTAGTACTTGCTTGCGCAGGGTTTCTTTATCTGGCATCGCTGCGCCACCACCCTGTTTTGCAATCGTTGCCATTCGGTCATCAATTTCTTTGCGAGTGACGTAACCTGTATTGACTACAGCAGCGACGCCATCAATATCCCGTATCTTGCTGTCAGGCGTATTGGCAGGGGCATTCGATTGGGCGTAACTTGGAGTTGCCACTGCAATACAGGCAAGCAAGAAAAGATTGCGGACTAACTTAATGCTGCGGTTCATGCAAAACGTCATTGGTAGTTCTCATAAATTGAGGGCGGTAATGTTCTGGTAGTCGGCATGTATCCCGGAACATTTAACCTCATGATATCAACTGGATT
>JAIXPY010000126.1 GCA_027486025.1 Burkholderiaceae bacterium | reverse complement strand
TTGATGTGCTGCAAACGGGAGGTTAAGGGGCCATCAGGCACCTTAATGCTTAAAAACTCGAGGTGCTCAGCATAGTTAGGGCTAGCAACGCTATAGGCCCTAGCCAAAGGCCTGCCATCCACTTCTAGGCCAATCATTAAGAAATGACCATTGCGAAAGCGCAGGCCTTGATTGCGGGTGGTAGTAAAGCTAAACAGGGTATCGTTCCAGTGGTGAATCGAGAGAACGGTTTCGGTGTTGTAGGTAGCCATAAGGTACAAAAAATAGGAATTATTCCAATGATATACGCTTAAAGATCAATGGAGATAAGCCAAAATAGATCATGTATGCAGTCCGGATCCCCGTCATAGCACGGCCAATACAGCCAAATTAAATGCTGCATTCACAATGAGCAGATACAGGCAAAACTTTTTTATAAAACTAGCGGACAACTCTCGCTGCTGCAGCAAGATCTTTGCTAAGTACATACCGAAAAAATAGGCGGGCAGCGCAAATAAGAGCCAAGGTAGCCAAGCAATCCCCCCTCCTAATAGGCTCGCGGCAACAATTGCCAGCAAACAGACGCCAGAAACAAATTGGGATAGTAATGCCCTTGATCGCTCAAACTGTAGACCGCTGGCATTCAAATAAAGCGCTACAGGAGGGCCGCCAATGCCGCATGAGCCCAAGAGTATTCCGGACAAGCCACCAGCAAGAGAATCCCGAAACGCGGAGAGCTTGATGGCTAAATTGACACGGACCAGTAAAAAAATAGAAAACCCAATCACCACAATTCCAGTGGTAATTTTGAGCACGGTGATCGGAACGGCCTCACCCAAAAAAATACCAAAGGGCAGTAGTATTGCAGCCAAGACCCACATTCGATACAAGCTGGGCATATCCTCTTTATTGACCTTCCATTGGGTGGAGAGCCAGAGGCCGCCAAGCAGTTCAGCGGACATCACAATGGGAATAAAAAAGGGAACCGGGAAAAACCACATCAGCAGCGGCGACATAATGAGTGCCCCGCCAAATCCACTCAGGCGACGAATAAGGCCGCCAAGAGCGGCTGAGAACAAAAGAATGCTTGCTGTAATCCAGCTAAATTCGATCACATGGTCACGCTATCGTCGTGCTCTCCAGAAATAAGATCGCGAATTTGCTTTCTGACAACTAAATATTCTGGCGAATCTTCAATCATTTTCCGAGGCTTCGGTACTCGAATAATGCTTTTGATGCGACCTGGCCGACGCGTCATCACAACGATCACATCCGATAAATTGATTGCCTCTTCAATGCTGTGCGTGACCAAAACAACGGTTTTGCTTTCTTCATTAAGGATGCGGATCATTTCAGATTGCATCATTGCTCTGTTTTGCGCGTCGAGCGCTGCAAAGGGCTCGTCCATCAGCAATACAGTGGGATCGACTGCCATCGCCCTGGCAATCGATACACGTTGCCGCATGCCTCCGGAAAGTTGGTGCGGGTAGTGCCCCACAAATTGACTTAAACCAACCAAACTAGCGAAATGGTCAACGATTTTTTTGATCTCTGCGCTAGTCATCCCTTTAATCTTGAGGCCAAACGCAATGTTTTCATAAACGGTAAGCCAGGGGAATAAAGCGTAGTCCTGGAAAACCATCGCACGATCTGCTCCAGGACTGGTAACGCGTTGGCTTGCGCATTCGATATAACCCTCTGTTGGCACCTCAAACCCAGCAATTAAATTCAATAGGGTTGTTTTGCCACAGCCACTATGACCCAAGATGGAGTAAAACTCGTTTTTATTGACCTCCAAAGAAACGTGGTCAAGCGCGAGTACTTCTTGCCCTTTCGCATTTAGCGATGGGTATATCTTTCTTACGTTTTCGACTTTAAGTGCAAGCATTTTCTTATTTTATTTATGAGTTTAAAGATCTAGCCCAAGGCATCAGGGTCTTCGCGCTGTACCGAATGATGCGATCGAGGCAAAGACCAATGAGTCCAATTGCCAGCATTCCCGCAAGAATAAAGTCGGTTCGTAAAACAGTTCGGGCGTCATTGATGAGAAAGCCAAGGCCAGAATTAGCACCTACCAGCTCTGCTGCCACCAAAGCCATCCAACCAACCCCCAAACCAATCCGAATACCAGTTGTAATCTGCGGGAGAGCGGCCCTCAGAATCACACGCGTAATGACATTCCAATTGCCGGCGCCTAAACAGCGTGCGGCACGAATTAAGCTGGGCTCCACATTCTTAACGGCATCAATCGTATTCAAGAGAATGGGGAAAAATATGCCCAAAAAGATAATGAACTGATTTTGTACGTTTCCTACGCCAAACCACAGAATGCTCAATGGAATCCAAGCAATTGGCGGAATTGGGCGAAGGATTTCGATAATCGGATCGACTTGTTCGTTGAGCCATTTAAAACAGCCCATGGCAATTCCCAATGGGATTGCCACGCTCGCATAGCAAAAGGCAATAAATTCTCGCCTTAAGCTATCGCGAACATGCCTCCACAGCTCTCCGGATGCACTCAATTCCATGGCCCCGTTAAAAACACCCGAAGGCGGTGGTAATAGCGTTGCCTGGGTTTTATCTAGGACATACCGGCTAGCAAACTCCCAGCCAGCCAGTAGTATCACGAGCAAAACCAGGCGCCGGAACTGCAACAAAGAGCGGAGGTAATTCATTATTTTTTAAATACCTTATTGTCGAATGACCAATCTTTAGTTAAGTCACCTTTTTCTGGGAATGGCTGTGGCTTAGTCGTATTCAGCGGAGTTGAATACCTTGGGTAAGGAATTTTATCCATTGGAGCAGACCAGTTAGCAGGCAGGAATGGGGGTAATTTTGGAATTGCCCAACCCACCTTCGAGAACGTATTTTCCATAAAGCGCGCATCTACTGCAGCAATAAATGTGGATGCTGAGGTTTTATTTTGAATCCGCTTATTTTCATACAGCCATTCATAGATTGGCTCATTTGCACGTCCCCAGAACAATGGAATTGGATAAAGATAGGTTGGCTTATCCAAGTTGTTATACATATTGATCTGTTCACGCAGAATTTCAGCAGAGAAGTTCTTCAGGTTTGGATCTTCTTGCATCGCCTTCACTGCAGCATCTGGATTTTTACGTATCCAAAGAGTAGCTTCAACAATCGCATCGGTAAATGCCTGCACTACGTCTGGCGCATTATCAATAACCTCTTGGCGCACGAAAAAGGATGATCCGTAAATATTGTATGGGTAGCTATCGTTAATGATGCGCGCATTTTTACGCTCCTTCACCATGATAGTTGGCGTTGGATCCCACGGAACAACAGCATCAATACCCTTGGGCATGGCCATTTGCTCGCCTGGAGGCATATTCTTCAAAATAATATCTTTGCCGATGACAAGGCCGTGTGCCTTGGCTGCAGCCTGGATATAGAATTCGGCAGAAGATCCAGTAACTAAGCCGATTGTTGCTGGTTCTTTGCGATTTTTAAAATCCTCAATTTTTTTAATTGGTGAGTCCAGTGGCACCAGCATGGCGTGCATCAAATTGACGTTGATGAGCGCGATGGTTTTAACCGGGACATTTTTATCAATGAGTGTGGTGAATGGGAAATTTCCACCGTTACCAAATTGGAAACGGCCGGAGATGATGACTTCATTAATCGCCGGTCCCGATGGAAAAGCCTGAAACTTCGCATCGATGCCTCTTTTGGCTAATAGGCCTGTTCTATCCATAACTAAGTTGATGGTATTTTGACCCGACCATGGTGGTTGGAATGCAACCTGGATTGGCCACCAGCCCTTTTCTTTCAGCCATGCAATCGACTTAGGGGAAACTTTTTCGTAGGCGTTTTCAGGCCAGCCGTAGTTCGTAAATTTAGTTGCATCTTGCGCAAAGGCTGGAAGAGACGCCCCTGAAAAGGCTCCCAGCGCGGCGATGACCAGGACTCGGCGCTTAAAGTTAAATTCTTTCATTTCTTATCTCCATTTGTTTATCTAAAAAACATGAGTCGACTGAAAAAACGATTTACCTCTATAAAACCATCATACCGTTTTGATTAAAGCAAAAACCTACTGCAACTACGTTTATTAAACCGAAATGGTTAACTCTACACCGCCCCATTTTGTTCTAATCTGTTTATATTCTTTTTGCCGCGCCAAATATTTCATTAACTCAGAAGGGGGATGCAATTGTGGCCCCTGCTTGAGTGCTTGTATGGTTCCATCTTGCAATCCCATGGCGAGATTTTCAGGATAAAACGCATGCAGGCATAACTGCTCTCGGCTGATACTCTTACCCCATTTTTTTCTCAGGCTAGGAAGTGCGGGCGCTATCTTTTCACCAGCCCGAATGCTCGCATCGTAATCTACGCCAGCCCTTTCCATCACCAAGGGCAATGGCGTCCCCGCCAGCCTGCCATAGTGGCCTTTTAGGTAAAGCTTTACTTCGTCTGGGATCGTTTTATAGCGCTCCCCCTGAACTACATTCAAGACCGCTTGAGTAACGATGTATTGCGCAAACGGACTCACCAGAATGGGGTAGCCGAGGTCTTTGCGGACTTGCGCTGTTTCTTCCAAGATTTCTTGTTCGCGGTGCGAGATCCCTAGGGTCTGTAGTTGAGCGCGCAAATTGGAAATCATGCCACCTGGAATTTGATGCTCATACAAGGCGAGATCGTAATTGGCCTTTACGCCCCGAGATAAGCCATCCCGCGTACAAACCCAATCGAAATAATCATCAACCTGTTGCAACGCAGCACGATTCATCTTGGGCGCCCTTCCCAATTGATGGGCGCTATCCAATACATCGATCACAGAGGGCAAAGAAGCGCCATTGGCCATGCAATTCGTTGCAACATAGCCATAAGCAAATCCAGCCTTGATCGCTTCTTCATAGACCAGGGGTGCCAAGCCGGACTGGCAATGCGAATGGAGTTTGAGTGGAATGCCCTTTGCGGCTTTTACGATTGCTGGGAATAAACTTTTTGCACGCTCTGGAGTTAAAAGGCCAGTTGGGTCTTTGACTGAAATGAAGTCCACCTTCATTTCAACCAATTCTTTTGTGCGAGCAACAAAATAATCGTCGTCATGCACTGGACTGAGTGCATACGTCAGCATTGCATTAATCAACATGCCGTTTTTCTTGCCAATCTGCACTGAGGATAGGATGTTGCGATTGTCGTTTAAGGCATCGTAGACAGTCAGTACCCTTACGCCGGATTCAGCTAAGAGTTCAATATTGAGAGCAACCACATCGTCTGGAAACAGCTCAAATGTATAAATACTCTGACCGCGCGTCAGCGCATCCGTTGGCGTCTCAAACCGATCACTCAGAAAAGCCAAGCGTTTCCAAGGGTCCTCTCTTAAAAAACGAACCATGACATCAAAAACAGCGCCGCCTAAAATATTAATAAAGGCATATCCGGCCTCATCCGTATCCCGCATGGCTGGGTACATTTGCGCCGTTGTCATGCGGGTAGACCATAGGCATTGATGGGCGTCCCTCAGGGTTACGTCAATCAGTTCAAATGGCTTGCCTTTACTGGCGCTCATTTGAGCTCCAAAATCATGAGCGGTTGTCCAGACTCAATTGGGGCGCCATCTTCAACCAAGATACTCACCACACGACCGACGCAGCCCGCCTCGATGGTGTTGAGCAGCTTCATTACCTCAACAATACAAACTGAAGTGTCAGGCTGCACCTCATCTCCAACCTCCACAAACGGCGGTGAAGTGGGGTTCGGCCTTCTGAAAAAAGTTCCCACCATTGGACTGGTTACCCATCGCTGATTGGGGGCAAGCGTCAATGTTGCGTTTGGCGCTTTAGGCGCCTCCACAGTAGGTGCCGGACTAATAACAGGGGTCGGCATCGCTTCGGCCCGCTCAACCGGCTGAGCGTGAGGGACAGTAGCCGCTGCTGGAATAGAGCCGTTTCCAACATTAATCTCGATTTCGAAGGCATCCGTTTTATAAGCAAAGGTATTAAAGTTGCCTGAGTCTTTAATTAAGGAAATCAGCTCTTTGACCTCCTTCATTCCAAAGGACGCATTTTGGTCAGCTGCAGCAGTGGAAGGACTGGCATTTTTTACGGGTCGCTTCACGGCAGACTTACCCGCTACCCTTGTCTTGGAAGGCTTTGCCTTGGGAACCGTTGGGCGGGATTTTAGTTTTTGTTGACCGGATGGTGCTGCGGCGACACTTTTTTTTAGTTTTTTTGTAGGCACTTTGCGTAGCAATGAATATAGATATAATGAAATGTATCGTATCGTCAGATGAAATGCTTTAAGGGTATATACCTAAATTACTAACGAACAATGCCTTGCTAAGATAATTAAAGCACCATGACCAATTTACCAGCGGCCACAGCAGATATCGACGCCAAAGCGAGCATGGCCGAAAAGGTGCTTTTAATCCTTGAGATGGTGGCGCACTCTGAATTTCCTCTGACGCTGGAAAATATATCAACTGGCCTAGGGCTGGCAAAACCAACCGCATTCCGACTTTTGAACACCTTAAATACGCTGGGATTTATTGAGCGCGATTTTAGCGGTCGTCGCTTTCAGCCAGGAGTTCGATTACGCTCGATTGGGACCAGCATGCTGTTTTCAGATCCGATTCGTGCCGAGCGAATAGCGGCAATGAAATTACTAGTTGATCAAATCGGCGAAACCTGCAACTTTAATATTCTGGATGGCAACGAAGTTGTCTACATTGATCGCATTGAAACCAATGCGCCCATTCGACTGCATATCAGCGCCGGAATGCGGGTGCCTCTGCATTGCACTGCAAGCGGAAAACTATTTTTATCGCAAATGAGTCCAGCCCAAATTGAGCGTACTCTTGGCACAGGCCCATTTGAAAAATTCACCAGCAAAACGCTGCTGAACTTAAAGGAACTGCTCCCCAGCTTACTGAAGATTAAAAATCAAGGCTATGCCATTGATCAATGCGAATACCTGGATGGCTCGATTTGCATTGCCATCCCAGTACTCGATAGTAACAACAAGATGTTCGCAGCGATTGCGGCGCATGGCCCAGCATCACGGGTCTCCGTTAAAACCGCAAAATCATTTATTCCCCACTTAGAACAGGCTGCTTTATCGATTCAAAAGAGCATGTCTGATACCCCCTCTCACCTTGATTAATCTCACTTGGAGTTTTTATGACGAATTCAGCACCCGTGATTATTACTGTAGCCATTACTGGCGCAATCCCGCGCAAAAAGGACTGCCCAGGACTGCCCGTGACCGTCTCCGAGCAAATCGAAGAGACGCACAAGGCCTATGAGGCTGGTGCAGCATTAGTTCACTTACATGTGCGCAAGCCCGATGAGAGCCCAAGCTCCGATCCCGATCAGTTTGCAAAAGTCCAGGAAGGCATTAAAAAACATTGCCCAGACATGATTATTCAGTTTTCTACCGGCGGCAGAGGACAAGATCAAGCATTGCGAGGAGCCATGCTATTTCATCGTCCGGATATGGCGTCGTTGGCAACGGGATCAGTCAACTTTCCCCATGGAATTTATGAAAATCCACCCACTTTTGTGGACGGACTTGCAAATGAAATGAATAAGTACGACATCAAGCCAGAGATCGAAGTATTTGATATGGCGATGCTGTATAGCGCTGCTGATTTAATCAAACGCGGATTACTGAAGGCACCTGCACATGTTCAGTTTGTGATGGGCGTGCCCAATGCCATGCCAGCAAAACGCAGCATTTTAGAATTCCTAGTAAGCGAGTTAAAGGAAATCATGCCAGATGCGACGTGGACTGCAGCGGGCATTGCAAGGCACCAACTGACTGTGAACGAATGGGCGCTTGAAATGGGTGGCCATGCTCGTACCGGCCTAGAAGACAATATTAAATACGATCAGACCCGCGTCGCAAAAGACAATGCAGAATTAGTATCACGCGTTGCCGAGCTAGCTGCTAAATACAATCGCCCCGTTGCAAATGGAAAGCTAGCGCGTGAAATCTTAGGCCTGAGAGCGGCTGGATAGCCTCGAATGCAAGAAAACCAGTTTGACTATATTGTTGTTGGCGCCGGATCATCGGGCTGCGTTCTAGCAAACCGCCTGTCAAAAGAGGATACCGATTCTGTTTGCTTAATTGAGGCAGGCCCAAAAGACAGCTCGCCGTGGATACACCTACCAATTGGGTATGGGAAAACCATGTGGGACCCAAAGGTCAACTGGAAATTCGAAACAGAGCCTGATCCGGGAATGAATCAGCGCAAGATTTACTGGCCTCGTGGAAAGTGTTTGGGCGGCTCAAGCTCGATTAATGGCTTAATCTTTATTCGCGGACAAAAAGAAGACTACGACGGCTGGAAGAATCTTGGCAATACCGGCTGGGGCTGGGATGATGTTCTACCCTATTTTAAAAGGGCGGAAGGTAATGATCGCTTAGGCGAGCCACTCCACTCGAAAACGGGCCCCCTGAAGGCATCATCCATACCAAAAAAACATCCGCTGGTAGAGTCGTTTATCAAAAGCGCCGTTAGCTTGGGCGTACCCGAAACCGATGACTTTAATAACCTCACCCAAGAGGGCGTGGGCTACTACCAGCTGACAACCCATAAAGGCTTGCGCTGTAGCACTGCAGTGGCCTATTTAAATCCGATCAAAAAACGCAGCAACCTGACCATCCTGACCGATAGTCAGGTAATGCGCATCGTCTTTGAAGGACGTCGCGCTGTGGCTGTCGAATTAATTCGCCATGGCCAAAAGCAAACCATTCGAGCCAATAAAGAAATCATTCTTAGTGCCGGAGCTCTGCAATCGCCGCAAATTTTGCAGCTATCCGGAATTGGCCCAGCGGCGCTCTTGCGCGAATTTAATATCCCGATCATTCACGATCTTCCAGGCGTTGGTGAAAACCTGCAGGATCACCTGCAGTACCGTTTAATTTACGAACTCAATCAACCAATATCGACCAACGTCCAGCTCTCATCGCTTTTTGGCAAAGTCAAAATTGGTCTCGATTGGTTACTGTTTCGAGGCGGCCCTCTTTCCATTGGAATTAATCAAGGTGGATTGTTCACTAAAGTGATGGAATCATCACTAACCCCAGACATCCAATTCCATATGGCAACTTTGTCAGCTGATATGGCAGGCGGTAATGTACATCCCTTTCCAGGCTTCACCATGTCAGTTTGTCAGTTAAGGCCCGAGTCTCGAGGTCATGTTCGCATTCAATCGGCAGACCCATTAGTGCCGCCGAAGATGGTTGCCAACTACCTCGCTACAGAGCGCGATCGCGACATTAGCGTGGCTGCTGTGAAGTTTGCCCGCAAGATTGCTCAAACCGAGCCGCTTAAATCACTCATCACCCGGGAAATTAAGCCGAATAATCCACAGAGCGATGCTGATCTACTAGAATTTTGCCGCAATAATGGCGCTACGATTTTTCACCCAACAGGCACCTGCCAAATGGGCACAGACTCTGATCCCATGGCCGTCTTGGACTCCGAGTTGCGGGTACGGGGTGTAACCGGATTGCGGGTGGTCGATTGCTCTGCAATGCCGACATTGCCATCCGGCAATACCAATTGGCCGGCGGTGATGATGGCTGAAAAAGCGGCAGACTTAATACTGAACAAAAAAATATAACGGCATGACTTTTACTTCCCTCGGCAGCCAATCGACAAGACCAATCTGCCGGTATACATGAAACTATTCCCTTTTTTGCAATGGTTGCCGGAATACAAAAACCCGGGAGTCATCCGCGCTGATGTTCTGGCCGGTCTAACCGGCGCCATTGTTGTATTGCCCCAGGGTATTGCATTTGCATTGCTGGCGGGCATGCCGCCCCACTACGGCCTTTATGCCGCCATAGTGCCCTGTTTGATTGCCGCCCTATTTGGGTCAAGCCGCTTGATGGTGACCGGCCCAGCAAACGCAATATCACTGACGACCATGGCACTTATTGCTCCGCTTGCCCTACCGGAGTCGCCGCAATATGTTGCATTTGTCCTAACGCTGAGTTTTCTGGTGGGCGTGATTCAGCTGACATTAGGCTTTAGCGGCATTGGAAAATGGGTAGAAAAAGTTCCGCACTCGGTGATTGTTGGGTTTACCGCTGGAGCTGCTGTGCTGATTATTAATAGCCAAGCTGGCACCCTACTGGGGATGAATATTCCGCGAGGGACAGATGTCATTGATACCCTCAAGGCCATTGCTACTTTTGCGCTCAGTGGTGATATGCAATGGCAATCCATCGCCTTGGTATTGATCACGCTTGGAATCATTCGCCTATGGAGCACGCTGAATAAATACATACCTTCCATGCTGATTGCGGTCATTATTGGCGCTATTGCAGCAATACTGATCGAGCTTGTCTTTCCCCAAATGACTCCATTTAAGCGCGTCAGCAGCATTCCGGGGGCATTCCCCCCAATATCAATGCCGGACTTAAGCCTCCCCACCTTGCAAAAATTATTTGCTGCCACACTCATCATGACTTTACTGGCCTCTACTGAGGCAATGGCGATTGCACGCGCGATCGCCTTGAAAACAAAAGACACATTCAATGCCAATCAAGAGTTCATTGGGCAAGGATTGGCTAATGTGGCGGGTTCGTTTTTCTCAGCCTACCCCTCTAGCGGTTCGTTTAATCGTTCCGGTGTTAATTTGGCTGCGGGAGCAAAAACACCGCTTTCTGCTATCTGCGCTGCTTTTTTCTTGATTATCATCCTGGCTTTTGTATCGCCCCTCGCAAAGCACATCCCTTATGTTGTCATTGCCTCACTATTGTTGCTTGTAGCATGGAAGCTGATTGATCTGGAGCAAATTCGCCACGAAATCAAAGCAGGCAAAAGTGCTTGGATACCCATGCTGATTACTGCAATTGGAACGATCACCATTGCGCTTGAATGGGCGATCTTAATTGGTATTTTTTCATCCGCTTTAATGCATCAAATTTTGAAACTAAAGCAAAAGAAAACGAAGTAAGGGCCTTATTTGGATTGAAGTAAATCCAATAATTTCAAGCGCTGCACCTTCCCAGATGGACCTCTAGGGAGATCATCCATAAACAGAATGAGCTTTGGCGTTCTGAACTTGCCTAAATTGTCTAAACAAAACTGGCGCATCTCCGATTCAGAGCAAGTTTGACCTTCTTTGAGAATGATGCAAACCATGATTTCTTGACCGTAGTTTGTATCCGGTATTCCAACCGAGGCAGCATCCAAGACTGCAGGGTGCTTCAAAACCACTTCATCAATTTCACGCGGAGCGATATTTTCACCGCCCTTAATAATCAATTCTTTTAGCCTGCCGGTAATGAAATAAAAGCCATCGGCATCGCGCATGCCGAGGTCGCCTGTTTTCATCCAGCCTTCTGCATCAAATGCCTTTTTGGTTTCCGCCCCGCCTTTGTAATAGGCATGCAATACATTCTCACCTTTGAGGCAAATTTCCCCAGAAACTAGATCGGGTAACGTGTTACCAGAGTCATCCACAATCTTTGCTGTCACTCCACAGGGCAATCCAGGGCTACCGAAGCGCCTGCGCTCGTCGTGTGGATTACAGAACACAATCGAGCAGGTTTCGGTCATGCCCATTGCCTCGATCACGGGCATTCCGAATAGAGTTTCAAATTCGCGATGGTGCTCTGGTGGCAGAGGAGCCGATGCTGAGCGCCCGAAACGAATGTGTTTAAGCTGAGCTATCTCGGGCTTACTGGCACCGCTTTTGGCGGCATTAATCAAATAAGCAATGATGGTGGGGACCATATTGATCCACGTGCAGCGATATTGAATTGCCATTTTCCACCACGTCGATACTGAAAAATGATGGGGGGCAACAATGGATCCACCAGAAAAGAATGGCGTAATGGTTGAAATAACTTGACCATTGATATGGTAGATCGGCAGCGAACTCAGAACAATATCCGCAGGAGTAAGCCGATGCCATTCGCTAATTGACTTAGCTGCATGCAATAAATTTCGATGCGTTAATAGCACCCCCTTTGGCGTGCCAGTCGTACCCGAGGTATACATTAACAAAGCGGGATTGTTGGGATCAATTTGTGGCAAGGGCAATCGAGCTGATTGCAAAAAAGGGCCAGATTCAGCATCGGGATCTAGTTCCACTAAGGCAAAGGTACGTTGGGTTTTTTTCAATGCCGCAAACAGGCTCGGCTTGTTCTCTGGCGCATAAAACAGCACCTCGATATCGCTATGGTCCAAAACCCAAGCCAGCTGATCTACCGGGGCCAACAGGTTTAATGGAGTTACTACCCGCCCGCAAACCATGGTGGCAATAAAAACCGTTGTGGTCTGCCGTCCATTGTGCATAAAGATGCCCACATGACCAGCAGCACTAATCTCCTTATCCTTCAACCAGCCCATAAAATGCTCGGCCTCTACCGCCATCTGCCCATAGGATAGTTTCTGATCGGTCTCTGGAGCAAACAGCAAGACATGGTCGGGCTGCTGCTTGGCCCACTTCGTCAAGACTTGGGCAATGCTAGCGCTAGCTGAGTTCAGAATTTCTGCCATATTGAGGAGAATAAATTGCTAGTACGTTAATCTGACTATTGAGGATATTGACTGAAATAATTGGCTAGCAAGGTCTCTACCTCCGGTACTTTTTCAGTAATCGGCCGCACCACACGCGTGGTATTGAGATAGTGACGATAGTTCATGTTATCGGAGAAGTTATTTTTCCCCCAAGTACCACAGCCCATCGACAAGGAGAAAGGCAGGCCATTTTCAAAGCTACCTCCGGTGGCAATCGCATGCGCCTGGTTCACAATCACGCGCGCAACCGGTAAATCACGGGCTAAATTAGCGGCCCTCTCCTCCATGAGCGATCCGCTGCTTGCCGTATGCAAACCAACCGAGTGTCCTGCACCTTGATAGGAGTAAACATTGCTAATCAATTCTTTAGCAGCCTGAAAGTTTGCAGCACGCCAGACGGTCAAAATAGGACTTAATTTTTCGCCTGAAAATGGAGCAGTTGGGCCGTAACCAGTTTCTTCAACCATAAAAAAGCGTGCGCCACTGGCTTTGGGGTGCTGTAACTTAGCCCGCTCTGCAATCACTGCCGGTGATTGCGCTGTTAAGGCTGACGTTAGCTTCCCATTGCTAAACATCACATCGTGTAGACGTTGCTTATCAGCAGCATCCAAGAGCACGCCGCCAGCACGTTCCAATGCATCGATTGCAGCGTCATAGACGGCATCCAACAAGACGGCGCCATTTTCACTAGAGCAACTGGTCGCATTATCAAAGGTTTTAGATTGGGTAATTTTTTGTGCTGCGCTATCTAAGTTAGCGCTCTCATCAATGATCACAAGAACATTGCCTGCGCCTACCCCGAAGGCCGGCGTACCGCTCGTATAGGCTGAACGGATATTGGCTTGCGAGCCGGTAGCTACCACTAAATCAGCCAATCGCATCAACTCGTGCGTCGCATCTTTTGTAATCGGGTCTGGCAGCATCTGTACCAAATCCCGTGGCGCCTTGACTAAATCCAACTGCGCATGCACAAACTCCAACAAACGAAAACAGGTTGACTGCCCTTTGGGAGATGGGGCAATAACAACTGCATTCCGGCACTTCAGGGCATTCAAAATCTTATTGATTGGCGTAGCGCCGGGATTGGTTGAGGGCGTAATGGCAGCCACTACCCCTACTGGCCTTGCATACTCCGTAATTCCAGTGACGGGATCGTGCGATACAACCCCAACTGTTTTGGCATTTTGCAAATCCCGCACCAAGCCCAACGTTTTCCGAAAATTCTTTTTAAACTTATCAGCTGCATCACCTAGCCCAGTATCACGCACGGCCAACTCGGCTAACTCAGCATTTCTTCCGGGTTCCAAAATGGCCCATGCTACTGCAGAGACTACCAAATCAACTTGTTCCTGCGTATACGACTGATACTTTACTTGCGCAACACGGGCGCGCTTAACGATGTTTTCAACTTCTGACATAGGATCTTTACTGAATGTTTAACGAATTTTTTACTGCGCTACTAGTCAACCTTAATATTGGCTGACTTCACAACCTGTTTCCACTTGGCTATTTCTTTTTTGACAACACCCGATAATTGCGCAGGTGTATCCCCAACTGCTTCTGCACCCTGACCTAACAATTTCTCTTTTACTTCAGGCTGAGCCAGGACATTCACAGTCGCCTTATTAATCCGATCAATGATTGCTTGCGGTGTTTTGGCTGGTACAAACATGGCATACCAAGAGTCCACCTCAAAACCTTTAAAGCCAGCTTCAACCATAGTAGGCACCTCAGGGAATACCGCAGACCGCTTTACCGTTGAAACAGCCAGCGCTTTCAATTTTCCTGTTTTCACAAACTGTGCGGCTGCGGGGATCGAAACCCAGAGCAAAGGAACCTGGCCAGCAATTACATCGGTTACAGCAGGTCCACCACCACGATAAGGGATATGCGTCATTTCGACTCCCGCATCGGTTGCCATCATTGCACCCGCTAAATGCCCTGGCGATCCATTTCCAACCGATGCATATGAAATACTGCCTGGTTTTGCCTTAGCCATCTCAATCACCTCTTTCACCGTCTTCGCAGGGAAATTAGGGTTCGCAACTAAGATTTGCGGCAAGGAGGCAACGGTCACTACCGA
>JAIXPY010000170.1 GCA_027486025.1 Burkholderiaceae bacterium | reverse complement strand
TGGTCAGACTGCTGCTTGGATTGCAACTCTTTTTCTTTTTTCTGCCGTTTGTATTCTTGCTTGAGTGGCTTTAAATACATCAGCACGGCAATAAATCCAATCAGACTAAGCAGGGTCTCTAAAACCGCCATCCAAAAATTCGCACCGGTTTCAAATAAGCGCACTAAGCCTTCGGTCATGTAAATCAAGATCAGCATCGAGGCCCATTGCATGGTGTAGTTCTTGGCTTTCCAAATACCCGGTATCGCAAAGAGCAAAGGCAGGCCTTTGAGTGCCATCCATGAGCCACCGGGCCTGAGTGGCGCAATAAACCATTCCCATGCTACGCACAGCAGGAAGAGCGCAGCAAATGCAGCTGTTGCAATTACGACGTATTTATCTTTTGCTTCAATCGACTGCAGCAAGGAAGGGTCGCTATTTGGCATTGATTATGCTGACTTAAGTTGCAGGGCAATCTGCGCTAAGCGTTTGCCTTGGGCAATAGCTAAGCGTTTTTCTTCCGGACTAATGGGGGCACGGCCATCGGCATGGGCGAGGTGCGTGACGCCGTAGGGACTACCGCCTGTGGAGGTGGTCATCAGATCCGCTTCGCTATACGGCAAGCCGACTAAGAGCATGCCGTGGTGCAGTAGTGGAATCATCATGCTCAGCAACGTCGTTTCTTGGCCGCCATGCACGCTGCCGGTGCTAGTAAAAACGCAGGCGGGCTTGCCACTCAGCGCCCCGCTGAGCCACTGTGCGCTGCTGCCATCCCAGAAGTACTTCATGGGGGCGGCCATATTGCCAAAGCGAGTGGGCGAGCCCAGCGCCAAACCAATGCATTCTTCTAAATCACGGTATTCGGCGTAGGGCGCTCCGTCTTCGGGCACTGCAGGCTCCGTTGCTTCGCAGACGGCCGAGACGGCAGGTACGCAGCGTAGCCGAGCACTGGCACCTGGTACGGATTCAATGCCTTCCGCAATTAGCCTTGCCAAATCTCGGGTGGCGCCGTAGCGGGAGTAAAACAGCACCAATATGTCAGCGGTATTCATAAACCAAAGCCCATTTCTCTTATTTCATTTTGTTCAATGATGGCCATATGCCCTTGCAATCTCTTATGATACGGCGATGCAGCTCATTCGTAATCCCCAATTATGGCTTGCTTTGGCCCGCGAGTTAGGTCAGCGCAATCGCCACCTGCTGCTAAATCAAGTGGCGGGCAGTTTGGCCTTTACGACGACCCTAGCCCTGGTGCCGATGTTTACCGTCGGATCGATCCTGATTGGTTATGTGCCGCAGGTCATTGAGATGAAATACGCCCTGCAAGAGTGGATATTGAATACCTATTTGCCTGGTGGCATCAATCAGCCCATATTGAGTTACATCGATCAGTTTTCCGAAAAAGCCAAGGGCTTAACTTTATTCGGTTTGGCGGGCTTATTTGTGACGACCGTGCTCACGATGGCGGTGATTGAGAAAGCCTTTAATCACATCTGGCAGATTAAAGACAAGAGGCCATTTTTCAAACGGACGGCAATCTACTTTTCAGCTACGGTGCTAGGCCCGCTGGTATTAGGTGTTGGGATCTACCTCAGCGGATGGCTGCTCAGCGAAACCCAGGGCCTTACCGAAGCAGTCTCGATGCGATTTGAGGTATTTGCCCTCATTATTCCGCTCTTGCTCACCATCAGTTTATTTACCTTGGTGTACAAAGTGCTGCCATTTACTTTTGTTGCATGGCGCGATGCACTCTTTGGCGCTTTGTTGGCCGCCATCGTCTTTGAGTTGATGAAGTACGGCTTTGGCTTTTTTGTAACTAAAGTCCCGTTTTATAAAACCGTCTATGGCACCTTTGCCATCGTGCCCTTGGCACTCATTTGGATTTACGTAACGTGGTGGGTGACCTTGGTCGGGGCTTTGCTCGTAGCCAATATGCCCCTGATTCGGTCTGGATTACTGCAGACGGAGCAATCGATTTAGGGTGTTCCGCCTTGCAAGCAGCTAAGCTTAGGGCTATATTGGAATCAGTTTGGCGGATTCAGTGGGTAGTAATCGATCAAGGAGCAATCATGAAAGTCAGTGATATTTTGCAGGTGAAGGGCAGTGTGCTCTATACCGTCGCTCCGGATACGCCCTTGCAAACTGCCATTTTGGTGATGAGTGAACACGATATTGGTTCATTGGTCGTGATGGACTACGAGAAGCTCGTTGGGATCCTGACCTTCCGCGAAGTGATTAAAACCTTGGCATTGCATCGCGGCACTGTGGATGGGCTGACCGTCCGCTCGGTGATGAGTGCAGAGCCCTTAACCTGCTCGATGGACACGGAACTGGATGAAGTCCGCCGCATTATGCTCACACAGCATGCACGTTATTTGCCGGTAGTTGATCAGCAGGTCTTGATGGGGGTGATTTCCTTTTACGACGTAGCGAAGGCCGTCGTCGAGGCCCAAGACTTCGAAAACTCGATGCTCAAGGCCTATATTCGGGATTGGCCGAGCGATGAAACGGAAAAAACCGCAAACTAAGCCCCCAATGCCAGCAATGCCATAATGGCGGTATGTCTGGAAATACCTTAGGCCTTCTCTTTAGCGTCAC
>JAIXPY010000033.1 GCA_027486025.1 Burkholderiaceae bacterium | reverse complement strand
AGGGCAAACCAAAATAATTGCTATAATTTCTGTCTTTACTGGGTCGGTAGCTCAGTCGGTAGAGCAGCGGACTTTTAATCCGTTGGTCGCGAGTTCGAATCTCGCCCGACCCACCAGTATATAAGGGACTACAGCAATGTAGTCCCTTTTCATTTGGCTACACACCGCTTACACACCTATTGCCCATTTTCGCTACCCCCTGTAAGCTAAAGGCTTAGCGAGCGATAAATGAGTATTCAGAAGCCCACCACACATACCCTCATAGATAGAAAACTCATTGTTTATCAGCGTGAGCGTAGTGCTATTTGGCAATGTCGCTTTAATGTAGATGGGCGCTGGCAAAGGGCTAGTACTGGTGAAAGAGACTTAGCAGACGCTAAAGCTAAAGCGCACGACATACTAGTAGAGGCTAATACGCTTAAGAAGCTGAATGTAGCTCCCATTACACGCAGGTTTAAGGACATAGCCAACGCTGTTATTAAAAAGCTAAAGGCTGAGATGGAAAGTGGTAATGGCAAAGCTATCTATAAAGACTACATCTCAGCAATAGACAAATACCTCATACCCACATTAGGCAAATACGCTGTTAACAACATTGGCTATAAAGAGTTAGAGCTTTTAGATAAAGCACGAATTAAGAGGATGGAGAAGCAACCCACTCGTAGCACCCTGCTTAATCACAATGCCGCACTTAAGATGATTTTTGATGAGGCTATATACAAAGGCTATATGGTGGAATTAAATCGCCCCAAACTAGTAGCCAAAGGCAAGACTAGTGAGAGGCGTGCTGAATTTACCCTTAATGAAACAAGGGCAATAAAAAGTAATTTTGAAGCGTGGATTAAAAAAGGTAGAGCTGACAGCGTAGAACTAAGAAAGCTACTGCGTGATTATGTATATGTGCTGTTAGATACAGGTGCTCGTCCAGGCAATGAACTATTAGAGCTTAAGTGGACGCAGGTGGAGTTAAAAATGTATCCCACCATTAAAAAGACTGGAGCTATAGAAAAGCCCAACGAGTACGATGATAGAGGAAGTGAGATTGAAACTTTTAACGCTAATCGTACAGTCATCATTAATATACAAGATAGCAAAACAGATTCACGCCTATCTATTGGCAGAGCTGATACAGCTAAGGCATTAGAAGCAATAGCCCAGCGCAACTACGGCAAAACTCCAGCCAAACTAATTAAAGAAGGTTGTACTGATTACATCTTTACTTACACAGAGTACATAGATGAGAAGAAGGTTAAAAGAAAGCGCAAACCTAAACTCATACGCCCTACTAGCTTTTCTAAACTGTTTGACAACTATTTGGAAAGTCACAATTTACAAACTGATTTAATTACTGGTAAGAAGCGTGTTCTCTATAGCCTACGCCATACCTATGCCACACTTGCCTTAACGCACGATAAGGTAGCTATACATACGCTTGCTAAGCAGATGGGTACTAGCACGACAATGATTGAGAAACACTACTCACACTTAGACGCTGTAAAAGCCGTCCATCAATTACGAGGCGATGAGAGTAGACAGTTGATTGATATGGAGCTGGATGACGATGACAAGAAGCGTTATAGCTATAAAGAGGTAGAGCCTAAGCCTGACAAACGCAAACGCTAAAAAGTATTCTCACTATGCCTGTCATCCCCTCTCTCATAAAAATAAAAATTACCCAATAAATCGCCAAAAACCCACG
Organism: Burkholderiaceae bacterium; assembly: GCA_027486025.1. Taxonomy (GTDB): domain Bacteria; phylum Pseudomonadota; class Gammaproteobacteria; order Burkholderiales; family Burkholderiaceae; genus Polynucleobacter. The sequence continues at coordinate 22,582 of JAIXPY010000033.1, read as the reverse complement.
CTTTTTGCGTCAAATTAAACATTTCTCGTAATAAGAGTTGTTAAGAATACGAGGTGGGGGGTTAGATTAAAACTGGTGGGGGTTAGGTTCTCAGCACCCTTTGAAAACTGCGCTACAGATTTTTAGTGAGTAGCTTTGAAAATCTGTTGCTGTGCGTTAGCAACCTTCTGCCTATCCTTCTCAGCTTTGTACGCTTGCTTAGCATTGTCTTTATTACGCTTAAGGCTATACAGACGATACTGCTGAGGGTTCATTGGCTTGATAGGCTTGATTGTGGGGGTGTGGGCAAATTCATAAAAGCGCATACAAGTATTTAACCCAACCCCTACTAAAGCACTACTCATACTTCCGTATAGTTCAGCACATTACCCACACCATACTGTGCCTCACCTAATTGCTTTGCCATATAAGCATTCTCAGCATAAACAATGGTGTTAGCTGTTTGCGTTTGATTTATACGCACCCATAGCCTGTATTGCTTCATTTGCCAAACCCTTGTCGTGTTGCTTCACTTACTTCAGTAATAGCATCATCAAATTCACCATTCGCTGTAGCAATCTTTAATTCTTTAAGCGTAGCAATTAACTCATCACCATTAGTTAGCTCAATAGCGTTAGCACCCTTCTTGTTAAGTGGCAGGGTTTTAGCACCATACTTAATTGCTAGGTTAATCTTGCCTGCGTCATTTACCCAAAACCACTCCCTTACTCGTTTAGCAACTTCTGCTGTCATACGCTCACCAGTTTGTTTATTGGTATAGGTTTTCAACTTTTTAGGTGCGTATGTATTGCCTATCTTTTGCGCTTCACACAACTCTATTTGTTGATGGATTTTTGCTATCAATTTATTGCGTCTTTGTACTACTGGCGCAACTGTTAGATGCTTTTTGCTAGCTACTAGCTTTAAGTTGGATAAAACAGCCATTTTTCACTCCTTTTCATAATGTGGAATTACTACTGTACTGTCACATATGCTCTTTTCCTACCTAAATGTGAGTATTTGCTATGTCTGTAAGTACCTGATTTATATAAGAAAAAACAGGAAATATATTGGTTTTATTTGGTATAGCTAAATAAACATATGAACCTACAACAGATAAGACAGAAAACAGCCTATTGCCCTACTGCTATGCCTACACAAAAGCAGGCTACACGCACTTGGCTAAACAGCCTACACAAGCAATACCCGCTTGCCTTAACCCTTACGCTTAAACAGTCCAATCTCGTTAAAAACGCTAATGGTGTGTACATACAGAAATTGGACAAAGACGAGGTAAGACGCATAGCTAGGCACTTTACGCAAAAGCTAAACCAGCAAGTGTTTGGTAGTAGCGCAAAGCGTTATGGCAAAGCATTGAAATACTTGGTTGTGATTGAAGGTGAGCGTACAGGCAAGAACTTACATTTACATATGGCTATTGGTGACTTGCCTAGCTATGTGAAGTGGAACGAAGTGGATAGTTTGGTACGCAACGCAAAGTTGAAAGTAACTGAGTTAGATGAACAGCACAAAGTAGATATTGTTGATAGTGGTTGGATGGAATACTTAACAAAAGAATTGGGAATGAAAGACACAGACAATGTGCTGTGGGATTTAGCGTAATACAGCACTACTGACTTAAGTTGTCTCTTGCTGATAGCACTTAAAGATGAATGAATCTTTAATTAGCGAAGCTTTAACTAAAAACAATCAAACCTTAAACCAACCACGCTTAGCGAAGTTATGGGCAATTATTCCAAATAACACAGCAAATCCTACATTCCAAACAGCAATACCAGCTGTAGCAAGAACAATGAATCTATCTGCTTTCTCAGTACCGTTATCTCTACTACCCATAGCTAACTGTAGTCCTGCTAAAAACAGAATGACACCAAGCACACTTGATGGAAATAACTTAAAGATAGTAGCTATTGATGATGGTAAAAATATTCCAGCTAGCAATAAAGTGCTACCTAAGATGATTGATGAACCACCTGTGCGTGCCCCAAACTGTATATGCCCTGCCATACCACCAGCACCGTGACACATAGGAATGCCACCTATGAAGCTGGAAAAGATATTCATAATGCCTGTTGATAACGCAACTGTTTTCTCTTTAACAGGACGATTGGGAAATAAACGATTGTTCTCTTCTGTAATAGACAAGAACGCATTACCAAAAGTAAGAGGTAGTTGTGGAAGTGCTAATAAAATTAAACCCAGCCACAAGTCATTAAGCGTAAGGCTCTGCCAGGCAATGGACGGGATTTCAAATTCCGTCTTTACTGTTTGTAATTCATTTAGCAATTCTGGTTTTTGATAAAGCGCAACACCAACACCAATTACTAACAGAATCAACATAGCAGGGACTTTAGGGCGATTGAGTAATAGCAATGTGAGTATTAATAAAGCAACCGCAATATATGGACTTTCTAACATTAGCTTTATTCCTTCACCCATAAAGCTAAAACCTAATCCCATCACAACACCAAGCAAGGCAGACTGAGGCATATAGGTAGATATACGCTTTGCTAATCCTGTTACAGCAAGAAGCAACCAAATAACACCTGTCATTAAAGATGCGCCGACTACAACGGATGCGGTTAATCCTGCCGCAATGCTTGCTTGACTTACAGCACTTGCCCCTATTGCCTTCATTGGTTGTACTGGAAAGGGTGTGCGGTATATACATCCAATAGCAATCAAAGCAACTCCAAAAGCCACTAGTAAGCCGTTTGGATTAATATTAAGTATTGCTATGTATGCGGCAACAAAAGGAATAAGCGTTCCTAAGTCACCAAAAGCACCAGCCCACTCAGGTAAATCAAAGCGATTAGCAGGACGGGATGAGTTATTAGACATATTGGAATAATATACAGATTACTAAAAAAATTAAATTTGGGGTTTGTATGACAAATATAAAAATAATTATTTCAGTTATTTTACTAAGCATATTTGGTTATGCTTTAGCGCAAAGTGGTGGCGGAATGAATCACGCACAACACCACAGCGCACAAACTACTGATAACCGTGTTGCTGTAGATTTTCCACCTGCTATGCGCGAACATATCCTCACTAATATGCGGGATCACTTATTGGCAATTAGTCAAATACAGGAAGCAATGGGTAAAGGCAACTATGACAAAGCGTCTAAAATTGCTGAAGATAGATTAGGTATGACATCTCTCAAACTACACGGCGCATATGAATCTTCCAAATATATGCCGCAGGGAATGAAAGATATTGGCACAACACTACATAAAAGCGCCAGTCAGTTTGCTATTGAAGTACAAAATTCCGCTGTAACTGGTGATTTAAAACCAGCACTATTGGCATTAAGCAAAACTACCAATGCTTGTGTAGCTTGTCACGCTGGTTACAAGTTAAAGTAGTAGTTTGCTTAATCACCTCTACAAGCACATAAATTACTAGAGCTAATAGCAATACAGCAAAGAAATACTTAAACAGCGTATAGGGCTTGTACGCAAGTCTGCTGTTTCTGTAGTCAATAAGCCACATCCTCAATAAATACAACAATGTAAGGAAATTCACATTTTCTTACATTTACGCACTTAGACAGCGTAACCACTTGATTATTGGAAGAAAAAACTAATGACAGCGCATAAGCAAAAAGAGGTAGGAATAGATAAACAAAGAAAACATACTAATGACATACAAAACACTACATACGAGGTGGAAACTATGTCAAAGCAAGCAAAAACACTTACACAGCAAGAACTACGCAGAGTTTTAGATTACACAGCTACACGCAAGCACAGCGTACGCAATCGTGCGCTACTAATGACTACACACTTAAGTGGTATGCGTGTAGGTGAAGTAGCTAGTTTGCGTAACAGCGATGTATTAGACGCAGAGGGCAATATACGCAACGAGATACGCTTAAGCGCAGAGCAAACAAAGGGAAATGAAGCTAGGGTTGTTTTTGTGAGCGATAAGCTACGCAAAGAATTAGAGCTTTATACACGCACAATGAATAAAGCCACTATCAATCCAGCACTTAAGTTCTTTTACAGCCAAAAACGCACTAGCGATGGATTTACAGCCAATACACTTACCCAATTCTTCCACTACCTATATAAAAAAGCTGGTATTGATGGTGCTAGCTCACATAGTGGTAGACGCACATTCATTACTAACTTAGCCACTAAAGGAGTTGGGGTGCGTGTACTGATGAGCTTAGCTGGACATAAGAACATCAGTACAACGCAGGCTTACATAGATGTAAACGATGATATGAAGCGTAAGGCTGTTGAATTAGCTTAGTGGTGGATAAGCATCAACTACATAAGCATCACACATACAGCGTGGAGCACTACAAGCACAGCCTCGTAATTTGTATCTAACCTGCGTATCAATGTCAGTTACATCAGCTGTCCACTTCCAACCACGCTGTATTTTCTTAGCGTCAGACTCATTTAAGTAGAGCTTCAATCTCTCCTCACTCTTTAAGCTAACTTTTGGAGTACATAGTTTTCTATCAGTCATATGTATCTCCTTAAGCTGCCAAAAGATGTGAGCAAGGAATGCCAAACTCTTTACAGTTTTCAATGCTTTCTTCTTGTAGCTTACTGATGATGGATTGTGATTCAGCACTAAGGTTTGACACAGAGACATTTTCCAATAGCATCTTCCATCCACCATCAAACACTTCTAAGCTAAAGCTCTCTAATGCCAAGTCTTTTGTAGAAATCCAAAATGAACGAACATCATCATCCACCTTGTTAGCAACGCTTTCCATACGCATCCAAAAAGCATTATTTTTTAGATGCTTACGCTCCTCACAAAAAAACCATTTTTTAATGCGTGTGTCTGCGCTATCAAAACTGAACCTATAAAATCTTCCAAATTCAGCACCCAACTTATCTAAGTCAACATAAATCCCTTTATGCTGTATGTGAAGCACTAATGATGTTTCAGGCTTATTGCTTATTAGAGGCAATGCTGTTTTGGGGTAGGAAAGTTTCTCAGTCAACCAAACATAGTCAGTTGCGCTCATTCCATTACCCAGCGTACGCTTCAACTCTGTAGCTATAAAACCATCTTCAAAAATACTGTTTAATCTATTACATTTTGTGTAGTGATAAATCTTCATAATTGCCGTCCTTGCTCTATAAACATAGCGAAGTTGCTATGTTTCTATTAAACCTGAAACAGCTACTTTCTTACTCTTTCAGTTTCTTAAGAGTATTAAAGTGTTAGTATATTTCTATGGAAAATACAAATGAAAAGCCCAAAAGAAGTGTTCTTATCTTCTCCACCCGTAGCTACCCTACTTTTGGTAGAAGTAGAAAACCATTTGACGAGCTAAATCCACCAGACACAGTTACAAACAGCCCTTACTATTGGTGGTTTATGTTTTTAAGATTGAATGCTGACTACAAAGCAACTTGTGAAGCAAATGGAATTGGTAAGTGCGCTGACTTATACAAAGATATTGGTGATGTATATAGCGTGAACTTTAAGCAATGGTGGACTGATAAGGCTTACTTATTTTCTGAACCTAAAAAAGGATACAGAATGATGATAGCCAAAGACATAAATGAAATTGCCCCATTTGATGATGAAGAAGTGCTTAACCTTGTTGTACCTTTAACTTGGACACAGCGTAGTCTTAAAAAAGCATTCTCTCAACTTGTTCTTAAGTTGGTAGAAAAAGGAAAGCGTGGTGTTAGCGTTGAATTGAGTGAAGCTCAATATCGTATCAGTGGCAAATGGAATATTGATGCTTTAACTTTTGCTTACAAAGTTTACTCACTAAAACACTCAACAAACGAAGGAAAGAAAGTTGCGTGGGCTGATATAGGCATTAGAGCTAACCTACCCTACGCAATAGAAGAAAATGCTATTGAAGGAAGGATTAAGGATGATACTGTTGATATAAGGGCAACACTTACTGTAATAACTCATAGGCACTACAAACGAGCACTTACATTCATCAAATCAGCTACATCTAAATCCTTTCCATACAACAAATAAAAGATTAACATTAAGTTATTAAAAACATAAGTGAATACATAGATGCTAAAGGAAGATAACTAATGCTCATCCTACAAATTGCCGTTGGGATTGTATTGGGTGTGATATTGCTTGCCTATATAGGTGACATAATTTTGCTTGGGATAGGCGCACTAATAATTATTGTCGTGCTTTCTTTAATTGCTGTAGCTGGAATTTTTTTATATGAAAGTATTTCTGCCCTAACAGTTATCCAATCAGCTGTTGTCTTGCTAGCTTTATTCCTAATTATTAAATGGAATACAAAAGACGAAAAAATTAAGAAAGCCATAATGGCGCAAATCCAAAGAAGAAAATCTTTAGGCTATGACACAACAGATTTAAGAAATAGATTGGATAAAATAGAGGCTGAGGAAGTCAAGCAGGCTACAGAGCAAGCCATTAAAGCAAAAGAAGATGCTGCCATTAAATATGCTAATAAGGAAAAGAACAAGGCTGTAGCAAGAGTGTCTGGCAAAGCATTGGCAAAAGAGCAAGAACGAAGAAGAGCGCTAGGATATGATGATTAATCCGTATCTGTTTACCCAACACTAAAAAGTTAATACCAATTATGAAATTACTATTAACCACCTTCTCTACGCTTGTGCTTTTTGGCTGTGCCTATAGCATCACTGATATTGACATTAGCAAGTCAGAGCCTAGTTGCGTAAGGCAATGCTCCACAAGCTACTCATCTTGCGTGTCACAAGGCAATCAAATTGGATTTAAGACGGAGACATTAAGAGCTTGTAGAGAGTCATATGCCGTATGCGTTCAAACCTGTCCTGTTAAACAGTAAGAAGAGAAGCAACGAAGGCATATCTTATATGCCCTCGTATTTCAGTTTTGATAGCGATATTCTTGCGTCTTACCACCAAAGCCGTATGCCGTAGCTCTTACATCTGCTACATACACATAGCTCTCTTCGTGTAAGTTCCCTAGTATCTTTTCAAAGCCCTCAAATGCCTCTTTTATGTATTGAGCCTTTTCATCCTTTGTATTTGTCTCATCTGTCACCTTAATATCAAAGTAAAAACTATTCTTCCCCTGCTCACTTAAGAGCCTGCCTCCAACCATCCAACAATCCCTATCTACATAGTCAATTGCTATAGCTGTAACTTCACGCTTCTTTTTAAGAATGCGTGTTGTTATATCCAATAGCAAATCTGTTATCTGCTTTGTAGTTTCAGCACTCTTTGTTCCACTTACCTTCACATTTAATATGGGCATTTCATTCTCCTAATTAGTACGCTATACAACTATTTGGTTAAAAAAAAAGTTAAATCACTTTACTTACAGCTCTAACACCTCCAACAACACTTTCAAAAACTTCATTACCTAATGTCTTCCTCATCTTCTTAGTTACTTCTCCACTTGCTTCATTTAACGCATCTCTTATTTTTAATGCTTTAGCAGTTGGATGAAATTCAGACTCCCTACCGTCTTTTGCTGATGTAATGCGCTTTACATACCCTAGCTTGTGTAAGCCATCTAGTGTTCTAGTTGCTGTAGAGCGTGTGATATTCATTTCAATAGCTAACTCATTTTGTAGTGAGCAAGGCTTTTGAAGGATGACACGCAACATAAAGGCTTGTGGTGGTGTAAGGCTATATGGCTTGAACGCAACAGTCCACTCACGCTCTAACTTACGAGCTAGGCTGGTGGTATTGAAGTAGAGGCATTGTTCAAACATAACTACACTATAACACAATTAGTACGCTATACAACTATATTGTTGATGTACTATATAAAAAACCAAATAAAACAAGAAGCTCACTACACACTTTGATACACACCAGAATTTGAGCATTGATTTATATAGGTTTTATTAGCGTGTTTTATCTTTTAATCCGTTGGTCGCGAGTTCGAGTCTCGCCCGACCCACCAAAAATCTGTTTTAGAAACAATGACTTGCTCAACGCAAGTCATTTTTTTTGCTTATTTTTTATGCAAAATTAAATCGCACAGTAATCGCACAATTCAATTATTAGTTTTTGAAGTTATACTAGGTGCACGTTAGTAAAAAACCGTCATATGCGCGCCACTGCTGAATCTACTGTCGTATTAAGACCTCAGGAGCTACGTCTAAAACGTCGCGCTAATTCTGACGCCTGGCAAATTCATTACAAAATTGGCTCCCACAAAAAATGGTTTAGAGTCAGCAGTAAAACTAAAGACTTAAAAGAAGCAAAACAAGTGGCAGAAGACCTGTTTCACGAAGCCAGGGTTCTTGATAAGCGTGGCTTATCTATTATTAGCAAAAAGTTCAAAGCAGTTGCAGAAACCGTCAGTAATCGATTTAAAGAACAACTCAAAGCTAAAACAGGCAAAAAAAGCTTTGCGGACTACTTCAGAGCTATTGATAATTATTTGATTCCATTTTTTGGTAATCACAATATTGACAATATAACCCCAGCCTTAATTGCTGAATTTCATCAATGGCGTACTGAACAAGTAGGTTATGAATTAAAAGCGTCTACTCAAAATAATCACAATGCTGCTCTTAATAGCGTTTTTGACTATGCCATTGAAAAGGGTTGGATGACACACAGTCAACGCCCTAGCCTAAAAAACACCGGTGAGGCCACTTCAGCTCGTGGTATTTTCAGTACAGATGAATTAATTGAATTGCAAAAGTTCATTCAAAAATGGTCCGCTAATGGTCGAAGTAGCATCACGAGAAACCTCAGGGAGCTACTGGGTTTATATGTAACTTTTATTGCCTGTACCGGTGTTCGACCTGGAACAGAAACAAAAGAGTTGAAGTGGAAGCATATTCAATTTATACAAAAGCCGAATATGCGAATCATCCACATTACTCTTCCTCAAGGTAAGCGTGGCAGTCGAGAACTAGTGGCAAGAAATGAGCTATGGCCACTATTAGACAAACTACGTGATCTACAAGATGAATTCAAACGTATGACTTTAGAGGAACTTGTAGCCAGCAAGTCTAATAAACACCTCTTTAGAACCCGTGATGGCAAGATCCCCTATAACCTAGTAAATGCTTTTGGAGACTGTCTACGTGAGGCTGGAATGGATAAGGGCGATAAAGATGGACGTCCAAGAAGCTTATATAGCCTGAGGCATTACTATGCGACCCAACGAGTACTAGAAGGTATGAGCTTTGGCCTTTTGGCTAAACAGATGGGAACCAGTATTTTGATGATTGAACGTCACTACAGCCATCTCAAACCCTTAATGGTGGCAGAGCAGCTAGCTGGTGATATACCCAGTGATAAGACTGCTGAAGCTGAGGAAATTCGTCGCTACATGAACCCAAGCCCTGTTCGCGCAGATGTCATGAATTTAGTCGGAATCACAACTGGGGTGTATCTACCGCTGGTAGAGCAAAATCTTAGAGCAACTAAAGAGCTCAAAGAAGAGCTGAATAAAGCATTAATCTCTACAGACTAATCAGATGAAATCACTTATAAACATTAATCTCTCACGGCTATGGTGATCAAATGAGTGAATTCATTCAAACTTTTTTTGAGCGTAAAGCTCGTCAGGCACTCAACGAAAGCATGGATCGGGCTAGTGATCTCAGTTACTTTAAGCAGGTGAAACGTCGCATTGAGGCTGGTGAAGATTTAAGTAAAGAACTGCCTCAACTCAAAAAGCTAGCCAAGAAAGATGCTGTTGGATCATTAAACACATTGATCAAACGATGCGATACGGATTTAGCCAATTATTGGAACTTAGCCAAAGCTGCCAAATCTAAAGTGACGGTCAAGCATGAGAAATTTGTTACGGAGTTAGTGCCTAGATTTAAGGCAGCTTATGAATTTAAAACTGCATTCGGCGAAGTCACTGTCAGCGTGAAAACACAAGGCAATTACATTTTGGTATCTGCAGATATGAAAGATGTAAAAAAGGGCCACACAGAGGTGGCCCTGATGGATGTTGAAAAACAGTTAAGCTTAGCCGGGTTATTAAACTAATTAACTGTCGTAATACTTAAACTCATCTTTTCGCATAGATCGTATCCAAGTTTTGATAGTGCGAACTCCCACCCCATAATATTTGGCAGCCGCTGCGATACTTTCAAAGCGACCTGATGGCGTCATAACAGCACGTTTACCTGGACGCAACTTTTTGCGCTCATCTTCTGACAACGGGTTTGCATAACGATACTGCTTAGGATAAACAGTAATCCATTCTTTTAAGGTAGCTACATCAACATCATAGCTTCTTGCAGCAGCCTTCAAGCTTGGATATTCACCCTGCGGTGTAATTACCGCGATTGACTGCCCATTCTTAGCGCCCCAATTTCCTGGGCGCGGGCGTTCACCAGACTGATATTGTTCTTTGACAATACGTCGCATGTTATGACAGTGATCAACACCCCAGTCAACATTTCTTATTGGATGATCTGTCATCATTCGCTGTTTATGTTCAGACCACTTTGAAAATTCATCAAATGGGACTTGCGTCCCATTTGCAACAGTTACGTATAAAGTTTCTCGTGCCATAGATTCTCCTTACTCGTCGTTTAATAAGCCGCTATCTGCCATAGAACGCCAGTCTTCCGGATTAGCCTGTACCAGCGATGCAAGCTTCATGGCAAGACGCAAGCTAATTTTGTGCAAACGATCCAAGTTCTCACCAATGTAATCAAGAATTTGAGATTGCTGAGTACCGCTAAGACCAAAGCTATTAAGAAGTCCTTTCTTAACAACCATAAAACAAACTTGTAAGTACAAGCTCTCATTGGTGCCATCAGAGATCTGTAGACAGTAGCTACGATCCTTTAGCGCATCCAAATGTTCTTGCAGCTTGCTTTTCTTGCGGTTGAAACCGATGTTTGAGATCAAAACGACGCTGCCATTAAAGTCAAAGCCTGATGGCAAACCCATTGATAAAACTGTAGAGCTAGATGATTCCCAGTTAACGCGACGGCTAGGCTTTGTATCCATCGCGGCTTTTAGCAAGTTAATACCTTCAATTTTGCTAAAAACTGAATCAATATCATCCAAAACAAGCACTTCACCAACATTACGATATTGATACAAATTGCCATACAAGCTCAAAGGCGTCATATGGCCAGCAACGACCTTATAGTTATCTGCGTGAGAATATTTCTGTAAATAAGACTCGACTGAGAAAGTTTTACCAACACCAGCGGGACCATTGACAATAACGCTGCGATATTGGCCTACAGCGATACCTTCTACATAGCTTTCAACATCTGCGTACTTCTGCTCGATGCTGCTAAAGTCCATATTTTTGTAGATTAGTGAAAAGCCATCAACAACACCAAAAAAGCCGTTATTCATGGCTGAGTTTAAGTTTGCTACATTGTTTGCTAAAGCTGACATAAAAAACCCTTTATTCAAAACGGCGAAATTACCGTATGTGTAGTTTCTTATTATTATCATTTTTTAATAATTGACTGTTATTAGTGATTTATAAAGTGTTAATATATTTCTATGAAGACTGCTGCAAATCTACCTAATCGAACCAGTAAAGAATGGTCCACCACTGGTATTAAGAAATACGCCCTACTGCTTTTGGAGTTTTTAAGGATTAGTCCGAGCTATGCACTAGCCCATCGACTGCGCAATCAGCCAGTTAGCGCAGGCAAACGAAGACAACTGGTGCTGGATTTATACAAAGATGAATCAAAACCACTGACCACGGTGCAGGAACAAGAGATTCTGGATGGGTTCAATAAAGTTTTAAAGACTTACGATGAATTCGGGGACGTCACAACAATCGACTTTGATGATTGGTGGATTAATAGAGGTATTCATATTTTTGGATCCCCTTATGACAAACCTGTGCCCATAAAGATAGCTAGCGTCAGTAAAAATGAAGCTTATGAGCCCCTCTTTGAAAAAGCACTTCAGAATTACTTCAATGTGAAACTCGCTAATCAAGGACAACCACCTGCTTTAATTGTAGGTATTCCACTGGGATTACCCAAGCGAGTATTGATGCAACGCATCTCAAAACTGATAGATGCCGAAAAAGTGCCGGTACAAAACCTAGCGAAAAGAGCCACCAAACCACTGGCTGTTCAACGATTACGACCTGAACCATTATTCATCATGCTTCGCTTATTAATGGCTAAGGCACAACATGAAGATTGGCCGCTATGGAAACTAGGCCTTAGAGCTAAAGTCAGTAAAAAGTTTAGTCAGCTAGGCATTGAGGTGAATAAAAAACGATTGCAAGACAGCGGCGCTAAAGTAAATCTCAACATCCTCACTAGCCGATATCTATTGAAAGCTAAGCTAGTCGCTGAAAATTCAGCCAGGGGAGATTTTCCAAGCTCCAATAAAGTGCTATTACCTCAGTATGATTTTGAGGATATCTATCAACGTCTCACCATTAAATATAATAACGCCAAACCACGCTCTAGATAAGTTCTACAGCATTGCGTAAGATATCTGGCCTGGTATCAATATATCTCTGGGTAGTCGACATTTGACTGTGCCCGGCAAGTTGCATCATCACACGTACCGACACCCCTTTTTCGCTCAATCGAGTTAAAAAGCCTCTTCTACCACTGTGACTGGTCGCACCATTTAAACCGGCCTGCTTGTATAAGCCATTCACAATGTGAGTAAGCGTATTCGGAGTAAATCCTTGCGCTCTTTGTGTTGGAAACAATGGTTTGTGAATATCTTTAGGTGGATGCGCTGCGATGTATTGGGCCAATTCAGCACGCATACGCTCAGACAATAAGACAGTTCTACTTTTATTACCTTTGGTTTGACTGGCATTTAAACGAATCTCACTTAAAACCTTCATATTCGTGCTTAAAACATCGCTGTAGCGCACACTAGCTACTTCACCAATACGCATACCCGCCCAATGGGTTAAAAGCAATATAGCGCGATTACGCTGTGCTGCTTTAGTAGTTGCCGCGAACTCTAAAACCCTTTGCAGCTCTTGATCTGTGAGTGTTCTTGCTTGTACCATTAAATTCTCCTTTGATTACACAATACCTACTGTATTTAAGTTAATTGTGTAGTCAAAGCTGCCAAATTCCTACCGAAAATAGCCACAAATACACTTAGAATGACGGGTTTTTCAACCGAAAAATACTGATTTTTTCTGTTTGATTTTCAAATAGTTACAAGTACTCAACAGAATATGCATATTTTGTGTTGAGTGGTAATAATTTGGTTTTAGGCCGAATTTCGTGGCATTTCCGCCACGAAATTCTCTAAATAGAATAGTTTTTCGCAAAATTCTCGAGCACATCCATCATGTCATCGAGATCGATATTCTGAGAAGTATTAATAAGGTCTTCTATTTCCCATTCTCCCTCATTTTCACCATCTTCAATTTCTTGATCACTACGATTCTGATTCTTTAAAAACCAAGCTCTTGAGCAAATTTCTTCATTCGGACGATGAATGATTCCAAATGGAGAGAGCTGGTGTTCTGGGAAATTAAATCCTTTAATTCCAGAATTTAGATGAATAAAAATGCAATACTCTTCAACATCAGCGTTATCGTCAAGCCCCGTATTCTCATTAAAACCGTATTTGTTGAACATCACCTTAATCTCAGGAAAATCTGAGATGTCCTCACCAATTGTTGGATTTTGCGAATCGCGCCAAGCTGATCCAAGCAGCACTTCAACTATTTCACTATATCTATCAAAATCGTAAGCCATTTTTTCTCCATTAACCTTTTTTAAAATTTAAATTGACAAGCTGATATCGATACATTTCCTAGTGCTGTATCTCTTACCTAATTTCACCCCATAGAACTTACCGCCTAGTGCAAATCTCTCAACATAGAATTTACAGTAATCTATATAAGAACTTAAAGAGTTTTGCCGACTTAATTGATTAATTCTCATTTCCAACCTTTAACTTAAAACAGCGAAATTGCTGTATTTGTAGTATCTAATTATTAGCACTTTTTGTTGATTGATATTTAGAATATTTACACTAAATGCTAATATTTTTTTGATCAATTAAAAGTTTTAAGTTATATGGTGAACTAAGTTCACCAGCTCTTCGCTTCCGCTCATCGCATTTTTCTTTTTTTATTAATTATGATTATCTCTTTCACTAGGAAGCACAAGCCAAGCCCTGATAAAGGGCTCAACTCATGCCTACCTCTTTCACTGAGGTTTTCAACTGATATACACACAACTTGCTAATGCAAGGTAGGTAGGTATTGCTATCTCCTATTACGTGCCGTCATACGCAGCTAATTTGCGGTCTATATCAGGAACCTTTGCAAATTAGCTTGTGGGTTTATTTCATTGGCGCTTCCCACTCACTTTCAGCCTCGACGGATTGATTAAATCCGACAAATGCCTACATTCACGCATTAACTGCGCTACCAACTCATACAACATTGCAAACGCTACTTCCCTTGGGGAGTCGTTTAAAGCATCCAAAACATAGTCTTGGGTAGTGCAATGAGGCCAGATAGTAAGAGATCTGAATTGCATACCGTCACACATCAGAACGGATTTTGCAGCACTATTGCCTTCGGCGTGCCAACCTTTACCTTACTGTTTACTGCTAGAAGGACATTGTTTCTTTGTTTTATTTAGTCTGAACACAAAGAACCGCAAAATATTTAGCTAAGTGTTCAAGCATCAAAAAATAATGAAATTTCTGGCAAAAACCCTTATTTTTCGGTTGTCCAGACCGCTTTTCTGATCATATTGTTGTGTTGCCCATTCACTTTTATGGAGAAAACATGGCAACCAATAACAAGAGTTTAGACACTCTCAATTTAGTCACTTCCACCAAGCCCTTGCATCAACCCCCTGTTGTGCAACGTAGGAACAAACTCATAGCCAAACTATGGGAACAAGAGCAGCTGGTTAAAGCCAAGCTAGATAACACCGCTTTTGCAGTCAAAAAGCACAAGACTGTTAAAGATCTAGAAGGCAATCGACGCCGTATTGAAGTTGATAAAAGATTAAAGCCCTGGTGGTTTCAAGATATAGATGGGCAGCTGTGTTTTAGCGTTCGTTATGGGGCTAAACAGTTAGAGATTAAGCATGGTAGATCCACGATTGCAGTCAAAGATTTTGACGAGCTATTAACTACATTGGCATTGATTAAATCCGCAGTGGCTAAAGGCAGTTTGGACGCAGCCATTGATCAGGCCAGCGGCGCTCTTAAGGCGAACTTTGCCAAATAAGCCAATTTACCCACTTCATAAATACATCAAACGAGTCAGAATCGCATGGTTTTGCCTCGTTTCCAAGTATTACCGCAAGGGATACTTTTTTACCGACAAGGCATAGCAAAAATGAATTTAACAAAACGCCAGATTTTGAATCAATTGGATCAATTTACGGGTACCCAGTACTACTACCCCCTGTGGCCTAAAGTCATGCTCACCGATGGCACCAAGTACCTTGCTGAAACTGTGGGCTGCTATTGGCTTATGGATGCTATCGCTAGTCATATCCTGCATTTACCCAAGAAAGAGACTTTTGCTGGCTGTATGTTAGTAAAGCTAAAACAAGGCGCTGAATTGGTTATCGATGATGGCAACGGCAACGTACTAGCCAAGCAGCATATTCGTTATACGGACTTTCCTCTGGACTCTATGCGCTTATATGCCTGTTGGGGTGAAGAACGCTGGATCATCTTGTTACCCAGCGAATATTAACCACTAAATACTTGATGCGATTTTATGAATTTAAAACCATCAAACCCTTAAGGCCACTCAACCCTGAACAAGCCCGCATCAAGGCGCTTAAAGATCAGGCTAAAAGAGCCCAGGTTGCAGTCAAAGCCGAACGGGCTAGGCAGAAAATGCAGTCAGCGCAGCAGTCACTAAATCAACTAGAGCATATCCAGCAACCTAAAGGGCCCTATAAAGCCCTACACAAATACGCTAATGCCTATGCAGCCTGGCAAACGATCGGGGTCTACGGCACTTTTAACGATGCACTTAGTGCTGTACTCCGGAAGAAAAAGACCGGCTCTGTAGCCGGAAGAATTGAGGATGCTAATAAGGTGGTTTTGTATTTAAATTAGTTTGTACTGGCTGCAAAACAAGCTGCCCAACAAGAGTGAATTATGGAGGGCATAAGACCTCAAGAGCCACCTAAAATACTATCAGGGATAGAAAAGCCTCGCAATGGATTTGGTGTTTCTTGGTTACCCGGGTTAGAATCGAACATGAGCCAAGGCTAACTGACTCTACCCCTAGATAGCTTCAAAAGTATTAAGAGCAAGAACAGCCACCACCACAGCTGCCACCTTGATTGGCCTGCGTAGCTCCACCAGCATCCAATTGAGCTGGATAACCATCTTCTATCAAAGCGGCAATTAAATCGTCTGCTTTATCAGTGGCTCTAGTCACCATAACTTTTCCAGTCGCCAGATCTACAGACACATCTTCGACACCATCCAATTGTTTAAGTGCGCTTGTTACATGCTTAACACAAGAGCTACAAGTCATTCCACTTACAGCTAATTTAATTTCACTCATTTCAATTCCTTTATCTATAGGATTTATAAATGCTAGGCTCACCATTCAACCCAATTAATAGAACATCGTATGGATCCTTCTTGCCCTTGTACTCTGGACCATCCATGCCTGGTGAGCCAACCGGCATAGCAGGAACAGTCAGCCCAATTGCCTTGGGTTTTTCTTCCAAGAGTCGCTTAATTTCTTTAGCGGGCACATGTCCTTCAATAACATAACCATTAATTTGAGCTGTATGGCATGAGCCAAACTTAACTGGCATTCCCAGCTTTTGACGCATTTCAGTGTTGCCGATATCAATTGCCTTTACATGAAAGCCATTTTTTTCTAAGTACGCCGCCCAATCTTTACAGCATCCACAAGTTGGGCTTTTCCATATCGTAATTAAGGGCTTCTCTGTCACAGCAAAACTCAATGCCGGCAACAAAGCTAGGCCAAAAGAAATAAGCCTTCTTTGTTGATTTACTGATCTAACAGTTTTCACTATTTCATCTTTAAATAAGCTCAATTAGGTCTCCTATTGAATTTTCTTTAATTGCTTGGCGAAGAGTTTTGTACCTCTTTGCTCTGCGACAAATTCAACTTGATCTCCCGTAGCGATATCCCTCAACATATCTGGAGTATCTACATTAAAGACCATAGACATGGGCGTCATATCAAGACTTTTAATTTCTTCATGCTTAATAGTTACCTTCTTATTTTCAATGTCTACACGGCGAATTTCACCCTTAGTCCATTCGGTAGCTCCAACAGCAAAGCTAGCCCAGAACATCATTAGTAATAATATTTTTTTCATTACTTCACCTCAATCTTTCCGACCATTCCAGCTTGATAGTGGCCGGCAATTAAGCAAGCAAAATCAAAGCTGCCAGCTCGATTAAATTTCCAAATAATTTCTCCTTTTTTGCCAGGTGACACATGCGCCATATACGGCTCATCATGCTCCATATTTGGGTGCTTAATCATCATTTCTGCATGTTTATCAAGCACTGGTTTAGTTCCAATAACCATTTCATGCATAAGCTTTCCATTATTTTTGATTTCAAAACGGATGGTTTCACCCATTTTGATATCAATCTTTTCAGGTTTGAATTTCATATCGTCACCCATCGTTAACTGGATAGTTCGGTTAACCTCATCTTTTTTAGCTCCAATACCCCAATCTTCTTGTTGGTATGTGACTTGCGAATGCATTTTTTTATGCTGTTCACCATGGGCGAAAGCTAATTGAGAAAATAATAAGGCGGCAATTAAATAGGTAATTTTCATTTTTTACTCCTAGTGATTATGAGAATTTATAGATGGTTTCTTAACCTGAACCTCTACTTCTGGTTTAGGTTGAATACGCTTCATCGCAGAGTCGCCAGCATTAGTACTTCTGTTTACTGCCGGTGCCGCGCCTTTCCACTCATAAGCCCTCGTGCCGGGTGGCTGTTTAAACCAACCAGGATTCTTATAGTCATTAGGGGCTTGATTTTTGCGAACCTTCAAGACGCTAAACATACCGCCCATTTCGAGAGAGCCATAAGGACCATCGCCTGTCATCATCGGCAATGTGTTAATAGGTAATGGCATCTCCATTTCAGTCATATCAGCCATTCCTCGCTCGCCCATCGCCATATAGTCCGGAATAATCTTTTTAATTTTTCCAGCAATTCCACGATGATCCACGCCTATTAGATTTGCCATATCATGACCCATCGCATTCATTGTGTGATGACTTTTATGACAATGAAATGCCCAATCGCCCTCTTCATCTGCTAAAAATTCAATTTGGCGCATTTGCCCAACAGCAATATCTGTAGTGACCTCATACCAACGAGTTGCTTTTGGTGTTGGACCGCCATCTGTACCAGTGACTTGAAACTCATGTCCATGAAGATGGATTGGGTGATTAGTCATAGTTAAATTACCCACACGTATGCGCACCTTGTCGTTTAGACGCACATTCAAGGTATCTATGCCCGGGAATACTCTACTGTTCCACGCCCAGATATTAAAATCGAGCATGGTTGCTGGCTTAGGGGTAAAGCTTCCAGGGTCAATATCAAATGAATTTAGTAAAAAACAGAAATCACGATTAACCTCACTGATATCAGGATTTTTTTCTTTGGGGTGCGTTACCCAAAAACCCATCATTCCCATCGCCATTTGCGTCATTTCATCAGCATGCGGGTGATACATAAATGTGCCAGGTCGACGGGCGGTAAATTCATATACAAATGTTTTACCCGATGGAATAGCTGGCTGATTTAAACCAGCCACACCATCCATTCCGTTTGGTAAACGCTGACCATGCCAATGAATAGAAGTATGTTCTGGCAGCTTATTTGTTACAAATATTCGCACTTTGTCACCCTCAACAACCTCAATTGTTGGGCCAGGCGACTGTCCGTTGTAACCCCATAAGTGCGCCTTAAATCCAGGAGCCATCTCTCGCACCACAGGTTCAGCGACAAGATGGAACTCTTTAACGCCATTGTTCATTCTCCAAGGCAAAGTCCATCCATTTAATGTCACAACTGGGTTGTACTCCCTACCACTATTTGGTATGAAAGGGTTTTGTGTATTCGGACTATTTTGGATTATTGGCTCAGGCAAGCCTGCCAAAGCATGACGACTTACACTGGCCGCAGCCATCGTTACTGCCGCTCCAGTTAGAAATTTTCTACGAGTATTCATTGTTTACCTCACATTAATATTTGAGAAATCCATCTGGACATCCATTAGATCTTTATCTAATCGAGCAGATTGAATTAAATAGGCTGTATTAGCATCGATGTAGTCCATAACAGTTTTACTTTGGGCCTCCACATCCTCTAGTAAATGAAACACATCAATGAGCATGCCGTTATATCGCAGTAAATTCTCTTCAGAAATTTTCTTTTGAGTCGGCAAAATTTCTTCTTTGTAAGACTTAGCTATTTGATATTTTTCCAAATAGCTCTCATACGAAAGGCGAGCTGTTGAGCGATTTTTTACTGACTCTGGATTATTAATATCTCCAAGCCCAATAGCTTTTAGCTCTTTAGTACTAAGCTTTCTTTGCTCCTTTGGCGGCTCTGGTAAACGAGCATCAACATCAATTCTGACATCGCGACTATCAAAGTTCATTTGTCGAATGAAACGCTCCTTAGCCTCTAGATACTTGCCCTGTAATGCTTTGTATTCAAGCCTTTTTTTGTATAAAACCTTGCTCTGTTTCAAAAGTGCTAGCTCATTGATATTCCCAACTTTATACATACGAGCACTCAGTTCGGATGCGGCCTCTACAGCATCAAGCACATCTTCCATGTGTATCAGCTTTTCTTTGAGTGCTACTAGCTCATAATATGATTTAGTTGTCTCATAAATAATTGACGAACGCTTTTGTAACGCTGAGCGTTGCGCAGGTGTTAAAAAGTAATAGTCAGATATTGACTCAGAACCTGGAAGATAGCTCACCCAATCAAGCTGGTGATTGAGTGATCTCTCTGTAGCCTGATTTAAGGTAAAGGGGTTTTGATTGTTAAGTCTTTCGCGTGAGACTTGCTCCTTAGAGTAGACACGCCACCCACCTATCTCACCAACTAATTTATTTTGTTCAACCCATACTGAGTTGGCAAAGGCTTGTGATATCACAAAGCCTAATAAAGCAATTACAAATTTTTTCATTTAACTCTCCAATAAGAATCAAGCCCAAATTTTGGGCGGATTTATGCTAGGAAAGTTAAAGAATGGGTGGTTTGATTAGCAAAGAAACATCGCGGCTAGCAAAGCTAGTTTTGCTGGAATTGAAAATTCCAGGAGAAGTGATGGAATTTAGGCTGAAGTGAGTAGAAATAAAACCAGAACCCACACAAAGCACGCAGGAGCTACAACTACCACTGTCTGACTTAGCATCCAAGGCAACAGCATCTTTGTTCGATGCTGAGATGTCTTGATGGCAAGTATGAGGAGATGTTTTGGCTTCAACATTAGAAACAGTTGCTTGATGCTTAAATGACATGTCTATTCCTGCCGAAACTTGGATTGGCAAGACAAGCATTAAAGCGATGAGTAGCAACTTTTTCAACATGTACTAATCTTAGCACTTTTTTAAGATCGTGTTTGACCTCCTTCCAATAAACTGGACATAATGTCTAATTTTTGGGCTTAGTTCACGAAGGTGGTTTTGGTATTTCTTAGTAGCCTGGGGTGAAATCGACCAGTATCGAAGATGCCTAACTCTATTTCAGCCGCAATATCCGAATTGCCCCACTTAGCACCAGAAAACCAATTAGTAGTCCAATAATCCAATCCGGGATAGGGCTACTAAACCAAGCAACCAATAAGCCTGCAACAATTACCCCTAAGTTAGCCAACACATCATTTGCCGAGAAGATATAACTAGCCCTCATATGAATGCCATCGTTCTTGCGCTTAGTGATATGAAACAGGCAAGTCACATTAACCGCTAATGCCAAGACTGAAATCCAGATCATCGTATTAGCTTCAGGCTGCGCCCCGATATAAATTTGATAGCCCGATCTCCACAGGGCGCCAAATGCTAGAAATAATTCAACGATACCAGCTAACTTAGCGGCAGTTAATTTATGTCCAGCTGCCTTACCAATCGCATACAAGGCAACTCCATAAACCGCGGCATCAGCAAACATGTCTAAGGCATCAGCAATAAGTCCGGCAGATTGCGCAATCCAGCCAGCTACGATTTCAATAAAGAACATCAAACCATTTAAAGCAAGTAACCAGATTAAGACTTTTCGCTCTTGGGTTTCCTTATCTGGACTATTTTTTAGAGACTTAACATGGGATCCATCAAGCACATGACTACTATCAATCCTTGCCCCAAAACCTAAAGGAATCAATTTAGCTAAAACTTTATTGGGCTCTTCTCTATGGTAAATGACTATCTTTCGATTGGGTATGTCAAAAGCCATTGAATCAATCGATAAAGACGCTAGCGCTATACGGATCATCTGCTCCTCGGATGGACAATCCATGCCAGGCACGATGAAAGCAGTGATAGATACTTGGCATAAGTTTGAGTTTTTCATATCGCAAGTCTGCTTAACTCGTCCAAGAATTTTTAACTACAGAGATTGGCTTTAATCTTTCAGAGGAAAAATTAAATGTAATCACAAATTGAATCTAGCTGTAATAACCTTTGATTTAAGCCTAATCACTGCAATCGCTTTTGATCCTTTTGGTACGGAAAAGGCGCCTTTAAGCTCAAATCTTCCTCCTACAGGAAGCAGCTCATATTCCTTCTTATCGGATCCATTAAGAATGGTTAGTTTGGCATTTCCACCTTCAGAAGAAAGAGGCTTGCCATGATCAGACAAATATATAGCCAATATGTCTGACTTAGCCACTAATTCAACATCAATATCCTTAGCTTCTACAATTACCCCACCGTGAGCTGGCTTTAACTCATGACCAGGGCCAGCATGGGCGAAGCCAAAAACACTTAAAAGTAAACTTGTTATCAATACTTTGATCTTCATTTTTATCTCCTTTAATTAAAAAGCTTCGTTTGATTTAATGCTGCTCAATACTTTTTCTGATGCCTTCTTGCCATAAAGCCAAAAAATTGCTGGCGTTAAAAATGTATCGAGCAATGTCGAGCTAATCAGGCCTGAAAAAATAACCACCGCCACTGGGTGAAGAATTTCTGTGCCAGGCCGCTCTGCTTCAAATAACAAAGGCGCTAAAGCAAAGGCCGTCACTAAAGCCGTCATTAGAACTGGGCTAAGGCGCTCGATAGAGCCCCGCATAATCATTGATAAATCAAATACCTCTCCCTCTGATTGCATCAAATTAAGGTAATGACTGATCTTCAGAATTCCATTACGTACCGATATTCCTGCCAGAGTAATAAAACCAATTAGTGCTGCAATAGAGAGTGGCTGCCCTGATATCCACAATCCAATAACTGCACCCACCATGGCTAGCGGGATATTGAGCATAATCATCAAAGATAGTTGTGCTGACCGATAGCGGCTATTCAAAACAGCAAATATCAATAAAAGCGAACCTACAGAGAGCAAACCAATTAATTTAGAAGCCTCTTCTTGCGCCTTAAATTGGCCATCCAAGGTAATAAAGTAGCCCTCTGGCAAACTTTGATTTGCAAGCACACTCCTAATGTCAGCGACTACATCCGATAAAGCGCGTT
>JAIXPY010000084.1 GCA_027486025.1 Burkholderiaceae bacterium | reverse complement strand
CGACGTTAGGCAGGCCGACGATGCCGCATTTTAAAGACATGCCTCCATTGTAATTCGGCTTGTTTCGATATCATCGGGTTATGGCATTCAATTCACCCAAATCCACTTCTTCAGCCAAGGCGCCTATTCCGGTCACCGGCAAAACACGTCGTTGCGATATTGCCATCATTGGCGGGGGTATTGTCGGTAAAGCCTGCGCTCTGGGCTTAGCCCAACAGGGTTTTGATGTGGTCCAAATCGCGCCCGATATAGATCAGCAAACCCCCAAACCAAGCGGGGATCACTGGGCTGAACGCATTTATGCCATTTCTCCTGGGACTCGCTCCCTATTGCAATCCCTGCAAGTATGGGATGCCATTGATCACCCCCGCCTCCAAGTAGTCCGGGATATGCGCATTTATGGCGACCGTGGCGAACCCAGCGATAGGCTGCATCTCTCTGCATTTGAAGCAGGCGTTCCCGAGCTTGCCTGGATCGGAGAATCCGATTTACTAGAACACACCCTTGAGCAAGCCTGCCGCTTTCAGTCGAAATTGGAGTGCGTTATTGGATCACTCGATAATCTGTTTATCGAGCCCGATGGTGCCTTACTCAAATTAGATACCGCACAATCGCCAGTCGAGATCAAAGCCAATTTGGTGATTGCAGCCGACGGTGCAAACTCATCCCTGCGTTCCATGCTCGAAATCCAAACAGATCACAAATCATATGAACAACGCGCAGTCGTCGCCAATTTTGTATGTACGAACGCCCATTTAGAAACCGCATATCAGTGGTTTTTACCAGGTGGCGACATTCTCGCGATGCTACCCCTCCCAGGCAAACAGGTGTCGATGGTGTGGTCAACCTCACCTGAAAACGCGGCCCGGCTGCTTACCCTCGAAGCAAACCAATGGCAGCCTGAGTTTGCAGCACTTCAGGATGGCGCGATTGTCCATGCCCTTGGAACACTGACCCCACACTCGAAACCAGGCTCGTTTCCGTTGCGCAAAATCCGTGCGCAGCGCGTGATCGGCCCGGAGCTCATGCCTAAAGTGATTTTGATTGGCGATGCTGCGCACGTCATTCACCCCTTAGCTGGGCAAGGATTAAATTTGGGCTTGCGCGATGTAGCCGCCCTACTGCGCATCCTGCGCGAACGTGAATCATTTCGAGCAATTACGGATCCGGTCTTGCTGCGTCGCTATGAGCGTGGACGCCAAGGTGATACCGGTGCCATACTGTGGGTGACCGATCGACTGAAGCAATTGTTTACAAGCACGAGCCCTCTGCAGCAAAAAATTCGTAATTGGGGAATGGGCTTAGTTAATCGCAGCCATTTGATGAAACGGCATTTAATAAAAGAAGCGTTAGGAGAAGTGCAATGAAAACCAGTCTACGAAATACCGCTTCCGCCTTGGCATTTTGCGCTAGCGTGATTGGCCTATTGGCCAGCTCTCCTATTGCACAAGCTCAGAACACACAGCAGATTAAAGCGGAGTTACAAAAACGCTTAGGCAGCACTGCCAACATTAAAGGCGTATCAGCCTCACCAGTACCAGGCTTATTTGAAGTGCAGCTCAATAGCGAAATCTTTTATACCGATGCCAACGCTAAATACCTGATTCAGGGTGAAGTTATTGAATTGGCTACTGGTCAAAACCTGACAGAAAAACGTCAGGCTGATCTCAATCGCATTCGCTGGTCTGATTTACCTTTGAGCAATGCAGTCAAAATGGTGCGCGGTAATGGCAGCCGTCAACTTGCGGTTTTTGCTGACCCTAATTGCGGTTACTGCAAGCGTTTAGAAAAAACATTTCAACAGCTAGATAATGTGACGGTGTACACCTTTTTATTGCCAATTCTGTCTGCAGACTCGGTACAAAAGTCCAAGCAAATTTGGTGCTCTGCGGATGCCACGAAAGCATGGATTGACTGGACCATTAACAACACTACACCGAGCGGCAAAGGCGACTGCACTACGCCGATCGATAAAAATCTAGCACTGGCTAAATCGTATGGCATCACTGGCACACCCACCATCTTCTTTACTGATGGCTCACGCTTCCCGGGCGCAGTGCAATTGAGTGACATTGAAAAGAAGTTTGCTTCGCTAAAATAGCAATGATGAATATGCTTAATCCAGCACACCCTGGTGAAGTATTGAGGCAGTGGCTTCCCGAAGGGATGCGGCCGAGCAACTGCACATTTCACGCACAACACTATCCAAAGTCCTTAACGCCAAATCTGGACTCACTGCACCCATGGCATTACGACTTGCCTCTTGGCTTGGCACTTCGCCAGACTTATGGCTTGGTATGCAGCTCCAGTGGGATCTGCGCCAAGCAAGAAAATTACGCCTTCCAAAGATAAAACCATTAAAACGCGTAGAAGTATCTACCTCCTAAATTCAAAATGTCTCTCCCAGCAATTCAATACACCGTCCATGCCGCCGACTTAGATGGCCATCGCTACGAAATCGTCCTGCGGATTGCCAATCCCAATCCTGCAGGACAAGTGCTGCGCATGCCAGCCTGGATTCCGGGCAGCTATTTAATTCGGGACTTTAGTAAGCACATCGAAAGCATCGCTGCTTTTTCTGTCTTTGGTTCCGTTGAAACCGAACTTGCCTTAGAGCGCATCGATAACGACACCTGGAAATTACCTGCAGTATCTGCAGATACCGTGATTGAGGTTCGCACTACGGTGTATGCCTTTGATACCTCGGTTCGCACGGCATATCTGGATTCAGAGCGCGGCTTTTTTAACCCCAGCAGCCTGTGCTTGGCTGTGGAAGGTCAGACTCATTTACCTACTGCGCTCGCGATTGCGCCTGTCGGTACCTGGTCAGTACAAACCACTTTGAGTCGTGTAAAAACCGATGTTGCGGGATTTGGTTTTTACCTCGCGCCCAACTATGACGCCTTATTAGATCATCCCGTTGCGCTAGGGCATTTTCAGACGGTTGATTGGAAATCTCGTGGTGTTCCCCACAGCATGGTGATTCAGGGCTGCCTGCAAGAAGTAGACCGTAAGCGCCTCATCACCGACCTCAGCGCCATTTGCGACTCGATCATTGATTTATTTGAACCCAAAACAAAACGGGCGCCATTTCAGCGGTATTTGTTTTTAGTCAATGCGGTTTTATCGGGCTACGGCGGTTTAGAGCACGCAGACAGCACAGCCTTGCTATGCAATCGCGATCACTTACCGCAACACGGTCTCCCACTCAATGAAGATGGCTATCGTGAATTTTTAGGTCTTTGCAGCCACGAATATATTCATGCCTGGTTAGTGAAGCGTATTCAGCCCAAGGCATTCCAGCCCTACGATTTACAAGTCCGCAATCACACACGTCTGCTTTGGCTCTTTGAGGGCTTCACCAGCTACTACGATGACTTGCAACTACTGCGCAGTAAGCGCATTACCTTACAGTCCTATCTCGACTTAGTCGCCAAGAATTGGAATATGGTTTTGCGCGGCCCTGGTCGTCACAAACAAAGCGTCGCCGATAGCTCCTTTGATGCCTGGACCAAGTATTACCAGGCAGATGAACACACTCCCAATGCCGTAGTGAGTTATTACGCCAAAGGCGCTTTAATTGCGCTTGGCCTCGATCTACTCATTCGGGTGCAAACCCGCCAACGCAAATCCTTAGATAAGGTCATGCAATTGCTCTGGGCCGCCCATGGCAAGACGCAAGAGGGTTTGGTGGAAGATGGTTTTGACCGGATTGTGCTTGCTGCGATTGGTCCTGACTTTAAAAAGCCGTGGCTGCAATTTAAGGCGCGCTACATCGAGGGCACGCATGACCTACCCCTGGTTCAGTGGCTTACAGCCCAGGGTATTGTGGTTACCGACAAAAAAATGAGTCTACTCGAGCATATGAAATTGCAATGGGCCATGCGCTACAGCGATCAAAATGGCTGGGTTAAGGTAACGCATGTGTTGGACGGAGGCATCGCTCAGCGTGCTGGTTTGGCTCCAGGTGATTTAATCGCTAGCATCAATGGCCAACGCATTACTCCAAGTCGACTGGATGCGGTGTTTGCCCAATTGCAAATGGGGATGACTGCGCGCTTGCGTTTTTATCGCCAAGACTGTGAGCATGAGAGCCAATTTGTACTAGAGCCCTCCAGTCCCGTTATGCAGTACCAACTTTCTGCACAGTAAATCAACTCTTCGAAACATGGCATGGCAATGCTCAATGTAGAGGCGCTAATACCAAGCGATTGGAAATTACTGCTTGGGGATTACCTCGCTTCACCGGATTGGCAGCAGCTGCGTACTAATTTACATAAGGCAATTGAAGAAGATGCGAATGCGATTTGCCCTCCGCCCCCGCTGTTCTTTCGGGCTTTAGAACTCACTCCATTAGAAGCGGTATCGGTGGTGATTCTTGGGCAAGACCCCTACCACTCGCCGGGCCTCGCGCAGGGTCTCGCATTTTCAATACCCGCTTCCGTTGTTCCCAGCTCACGCAGCTTTCCGAGCTCGCTGCGCAACATCAGCAAAGCGTTAAAGCTCGAAGGGTTTGGTTCCTTGGCACATGGTGACTTACGTGATTGGGCCGAGCAAGGTGTCTTGCTTTTAAACACCGCGCTTAGCGTCAAACAAGGAGAGGCTGGCAGTCACTTTCATCTGGGCTGGCAGCATTGCATCAATGCATTGATCCGGCAACTGTCGATTGCTAAGCCCAATTTAGTTTGGCTACTTTGGGGGGCGCACGCCCAATCCAAAATACCCCTGATTGAGCATGGGGAGCTTGGTTTAGAAGAGTCTAGCCATCTGATATTGCAAGCCTCGCATCCTTCGGGCTTGGGAGTTTATAAAACGGCGCAGCCTTTTTTAATTCAGCAGCGCGCGGGTGGACAGCCCGATGCGAGCTGCGGGCATTTCACTAAAACCAATGATTGGTTGATTGCCCGCGGCAAAGACCCCATTCGCTGGATTGGCCCCCAGCAGCAATCGAGACAAACCGGCTTATTTGCGGATAACCGTTAACAACAAACCCGCGAGCCAGGCCGATCCGATGGCAGTCAACCATTCTGCAATCTGACCTGACTGAAATAGCCCTAAGGCCTGACCACCATATGATCCAGCAGTAGCCCCCAGAGAACCCACTAAGAAAAGGCCACAGAGCCCCAATAGGCCGGTTTTTTGGCGTGAGCGGCCAGGGTAAAAGTAATGTGCCGACCACCCAACGGCCGACCCAATCAGTAGAAAAGCCAAAAACCCCATGCGCATCCCCATTAAAACGCCATCAAACCTATAATTAGGGCCTATGAAGCTGTTGACCCTCGGCATCAATCATCACACAGCGCCAGTGGACGTTCGGGAAAAAGTCGCCT
>JAIXPY010000191.1 GCA_027486025.1 Burkholderiaceae bacterium | reverse complement strand
GGCCGGTCTTCATATTCGATCGGGTTAGGGATTCTTCAAATAATTCTGCAAAAGATTCAGACATGTATATTCACTTTGTGCCGCCAGAAGGCCTGACGGGTTAGATTAAACACGTTCGACGAAACACGCATGATTAGAAATTGCGTTGTAGCGTTTCACGAACACCAATACAGCAACTGCGTACTACTCTTACTACTGGCTTGATACCGAAGACCGATACCAGCTTATTACCTGACTAACTGCTTGATCAATCGATAAATCCGATGTATCGAGCACTTTCGCCCCTTTAGCTACTATTAATGGTGCGCTTCCACGACTACTATCCCGTGCATCGCGCGCCGTTAAATCGTGCAATAAGTCGGTCATATTAGCAGAAAATCCCTTAGCGATCAATTGCTTATATCGCCGTTCTGCGCGAGCAGCGACACTGGCAGTGAGGAATACCTTAAGCCCCGCATCCGGAAAAATAACGCTCGCCATATCCCTGCCATCGGCTACTAGGCCTGGATTTTGGCGAAAACCATGCTGTAAGCGCACTAATGCCTGCCGAACCTCGGGATGTACCGCCAATTCAGAGGCCCTCTGCCCGATCTTTTCTACGCGGATAAGCTCAGAAACGTCCTCATTGCCGAGCATAACCAGCCCATCTTGAAAGGAAATCGGCATGGAGGCGGCAATTTTGCTTAAAAAAGAGGCATTTTCGGTGGAAACTCCCTCCCGCTCGCTGGCCAAAGCAACGAGGCGATAGAGGGCGCCACTATCTAGATAGTGAAATCCCAATGCTTTTGCCACCAAGGCTGCAACCGTACCTTTGCCTGAGGCGGTAGGACCATCGATCGCAATGACGGGCGGCTTACTGGACTCACTCATGCGTTAACGCATAGCAATCTGCGCAATCTGCGCAAACTCAGCAAAGTAGTGTGGGAAGGTTTTAGCAACGCAATCGGGATCATTAATCAAAATAGAATTAGGTCCAAAGGCCGCCAAGGAAAAACACATGGCCATGCGGTGATCATCGTAGGTATCAATGCCACCGGCTGGGGTTTGCCAAGCAAGGGGTGGACGAATCACCAAATAGTCTGAGCCCGCCTCAATGCCGGCACCGACTTTTTGCAGCTCCGTTGCCATTGCCGCAATCCGGTCGGTCTCTTTGACGCGCCAACTCGCAATCCCATTTAATCGGGTCTCACCGGTTGCAAATAGCGCAACGATTGCTAATGTCATCGCTGCATCGGGAATGGCCGTGCAATCGATGGTGATACCGCGCAAGGTTCCGCTCGCTGGCCCGGACGCCTCAATCCAATCATCGCCTTTACTAATGCTTGCACCCATTTGTGCTAAAGCATCAGCAAACGCAACGTCACCCTGAATGCTATCGCGCCCAACACCCAAGACGCGAACGGGACCCGCACCAATTGCGCCCGCAGCTAAGAAATAAGAGGCGGATGAAGCATCGCCCTCCACCAATAAATTTTTAGGGCTGCGATAGACCGACTCACCCTTTTGCAATGCAGGCTGCACTGGAATCACAAAGGTTTGCGCATCGGGGATATCCACATGCACTCCGAACCGTTGCATTAATTTGAGTGTGATTTCAATATAAGGCCGTGAAATTAATTCCCCAATGACTTCAATCCGAATCGCTTCTTTTGCAAGCAAAGGTAAGGCCATCAGCAGGGCTGTCAAAAATTGACTCGACACATCGCCCCGAATGCGAACGACTTCCGGTATCGATATGCTCGATGCATGGATCTGAATGGGTGGATAGCCCTCTTCGCCCAGGTAACTAATTGCGGCACCAATTTGACGTAAGCCATCGACTAAATCCCGAATGGGTCTTTCGTGCATCCGCGCTACGCCCGACAGGCGGTAATCGCCTTGCTGCATCACTAGTGCGGCGGTCAGAGGACGAATCGCAGTACCGGCATTACCCATAAACAAATCTGCTTCACGAATCGGGAAATGACCGCCGCTCCCAGTAACCAAGCAGGTGGTCTCACCCTGGTCTTGAACCGTTAAACCCAGCTGCCGCAATGCAGCGCGCATGATTTGGGTATCGTCCGCATCCAATAAATTACTGAGCGTCGTTTGACCAGAAGCCAGCGCGGCAAGCAATAAGCTGCGATTGGAAATACTCTTGGAACCAGGCAGTATGGTCCGGCCCTCAGCCCGAGTAAATGGGCCAATTTCGATCTGCTTTACTTCTTTACCTTGCAGGCTCATTGAGAGCCATCCCATGCTTGGCGTGCCTTACTGGCTTTTGCAAACGCTTTTTCCAAACCAGCACCATCTTCATTTGCAATCAGCTCCCGCAAGTGCCCGGCGACGGATAAGTATTGATCCATCTCTTTCAGAATTGCAGTCCGATTGGCTAAGCAAATGTCACGCCACATTTCTGGGCTAGAGGCAGCAATACGGGTAAAGTCCCGAAACCCTGCACCAGCATGCTGTAGTTTTTCATGCCCATCTTCAGAATTCAGGACGCTGACCATCAGCGCATACGAGAGCACATGCGGCAGATGTGACACTGCCGCAAAAATCGCATCGTGCTGAACGGCGCCGATCTTGCGCACCTGAGCGCCCGTTGATTCCCAAAACTGCGTCATGAGTTCGACATCGACCTTGGCATTTTCTTGCAACTGGCAAATGATGGTTTGCTTGCCCTTAAACAAATCAGCCTTCGCTGCTGCAGCACCATGCTGCGCGCCACCCGCAATCGGGTGAGCCGGGACAAACTGGCAGGCTTTTTTTCCTAATACTTCTTTGGCCGCCAGAATCACATCGCTCTTAGTACTTCCTGCATCCGTAATCAAGGTGTGTGGCTCTAAAAAAGGCTCGAGGGCAGTAAAGGTAGCGCGCATTTGCGCCACCGGCACGCAAAGCACAATCACTTGGGATTGTTTGGCGGCATCTTCTAGGCTAATCACCGCATCGATTGCGCCCATAGCAATCGCGCGATCCAAATTGGCTTTGCTGCGGCCTACGCCATATATAGCATCCACCACACCTGCACGCTTAAGAGCAAGGCCGAGCGAGGCGCCAATGAGGCCAACGCCCACAATGGTTACGTTACCAAAGTGAGGGGATTTTGATTGAGTCATGAATAAATATTGTGCTTGGTTTTTGCTTAGTTTTTGCTTAGCGTGAGCTTGGTGTGTACGTAGTGCTTACTAAAAATTAGGTCGACTGCAAAATGGCGCGCAGTGCTTGAATGAAGGCGGCATTCTCTTCTGGCAAGCCAATCGAGATGCGCAGCCACTCCGGCAAACCATAATTGCCCACGGGCCGAACGATAATACCGCGCTTGAGTAGTTCTAAGTTGATGCGCGCACCTGCACCCGCATCATCACCCACCTTGACTAAAACAAAGTTACCAGCGGACGGTAAGAAACGCAGTCCAAGCTCCTTAAATGCATCAGTTAATTGCGCGTATCCCGCTTGATTTAATGCAAAACCAGCTTGTAAAAAGGCATCATCTTGAAAGGCGGCAATGGCTGCTGCTTGCGCAAGGCTATTGACGTTAAACGGTTGCCGAATGCGATTGAGCAAATCGGTTAATCCAGGTTGAGCAACTCCATAACCAATCCGCAGGCCGGCCAAACCGTAGGCCTTGGAAAAACTGCGCGACAGAATCATATTGGGATAGCGCTTAACCCAGGCAATCGCATCGTAGCGCTGCTCTGGCGTTAAATATTCGTTGTACGCCTCATCCAACACCACAACCACATTGCTCGGCACTTGAGATAAAAACGATTCAATTTCTTTGGGCTCTAAGTAGCTACCAGTGGGATTGTTCGGGTTCGCCACAAACACCAGCTTGGCCTTATTGCCCGATTGCTTAATCGCTTCCAGCATCGCCGGCAAATCATGGCCATAGTACTGTGTTGGCGCCACCTCAACCGCTACAGCGCCAACCGCCTGAGTGGCGAGTGGATAAACCGCAAATGCATGTTTTGAAAAAATGATTTCATCGCCGGCTTGTGCAACGGCTCTCGCTGTCAACTCCAAAATATCATTGCTTCCATTGCCGAGTGTGATCCAGTCAGCTGGAACGCCGAGGCGATCCGATAACACCTTCTTGAGTTCGAAGCCATTGGAATCGGGATAACGGCCAAGGTCACTCGCCGCACGTAACATCGCCTCTTGCGCTGACTTAGGCATACCGAGGGGGTTTTCATTCGAGGCAAGTTTCACAATCTTGCTCTCATCAAGACCGTATTCACGCGCCACTTCACTAATCGGCCTGCCACCGACGTAAGGCGCAATCGCCTGAATGTGCTTAAGTCCGAGTGGTGTACTCATCGTTAACCCAATGCGCGCGGGTAGGAACCCAGCTTTTTGTAAAAGGCGGCTGTGCCTTGCAGCTCTGCCAATGCTTTAGCCACATTAACATCGTCTGCATGACCGGCAACATCAATATAGAAGTGATATTCCCAGGTCCCTTTGCGCGCCGGACGCGATTCAAAACGCGTCATTGAAACACCATGCTTAGCCAAGGGCGCCAATAAAGAATAGACTGCGCCTGCCTTGTTCGCAACCGACAGGACCAGCGCAGTTTGATCATTACCAGTAGGCTGGCATTGGTAGTTTCCCACCACCACAAAACGCGTGCGATTGTGTGGGTCGTCCTGAATATGATTAGCGACTGCCTGTAAGCCATACGCCACTTGCGCCGGGTCACCTGCAATTGCAGCAATTGTAGGATCGGCAGCCGCCATGCGGGCTGCTTCTGCGTTACTGCTAACCGCTTGGCGCTGTAACTGCGGAGCATGAAGACTGAGCCACTGTTGGCATTGGGCTAGGGCCTGCGCGTGCGCGCACACCGTCGTTACGCCATCCAAGCTTCCTGATTTGCTTAGCAGGTGGTGGCGTATCGATAAAACCACTTCTCCGCTAATGTGCAATGGGGAATCGAGTAACAAATCCAGCGTGCGCGAAACCGCGCCCTCACTGGAATTCTCAACCGGCACAATTCCAAATTGCGCAGCGCCTTTTTCAACCGATTTAAATACCTCATCCAAACTCGCGCACGGTAATCCACTAATCGATTGACCAAAATAACTTTGCGCAGCTAATTCTGAAAAGGTTCCTACTGGCCCCAAGTAGGCAATCGTTTGCCTAGCCTCTAAAGCGCGGCACGCTGACATCACTTCACGCCAAATGGCTGCAATTCCGTCGTTTTGCAAAGGGCCTTGATTGAGCTTGACTAAATTCGCGACCACCTGACGCTCGCGCTCAGGACGAAAGACCGGCGACACAAAATCACCTTTGACGTGACCCACCTCTTGCGCCGCTTTTGCGCGCTTGGATAAAAGTTCGAGTATTTCGGCATCGATGGCATCGATGCGCGCCCGCAATGGAGCAAGACGCTGATCTTCGGTAGTCATTACGCTCGCCTTTCAAATTCACGCATAAATTCCACTAAGGTTTGAACACCCTCTAGTGGCATCGCATTGTAAATACTGGCGCGCATTCCGCCAGCCGCTTTATGACCGCGCAATGCGGCCAAGCCAGCACTACTGGATTGCGCTAAAAATCCCGCATTTAAGCTTTCATCTTTGAGGAAGAAGGTAACGTTGGTGCGCGAACGGTACCGTGGATCTACCCGATTCTCATACAGACTGCTTTGATCGATGTAGTTATATAGCAAGCTGGATTTTTCAAGGTTGGCGCGCTCCATCTCCGCAACTCCGCCCCGCTTTAATAGCCACTTGAATACCAGTCCAGATAGATAGATGGCAAATGTGGGGGGCGTATTCAACATCGATTGCATAGCCTCTTCTTTCGCCCAATCCCAAATCGTAGGCGTAATTGGCATTTGGTGGCCCATTAAATCCCTGCGCACAATCACAAAGGTCACGCCGGCTGGGCCAATGTTTTTCTGTGCCCCAGCAAACCAGACGCCGCATTGCGTCACATCCATTTTGCGCGACAAAATGTTACTAGAAATATCGGCGACTAGAATGCGGTCACCCACATCGGGCGCCTCTTGAAACTCCACGCCGCCGATCGTCTCATTGGCGCAGTAATGCAAGTAGGCAGCATCATCCGATAAATGCCAGGTATTGCGTGCTGGTATGGTCGTAAATTGCTGGTCTTTTGAGCTTGCAACCAAATGGGCTTGGCCGTATTTTTGCGCCTCTAAAAACGATTTTTCTGACCAAATGCCCGTAACCAAAAAATCTGCTTTGGGTCCATTTTTGGCCAGTGGCATCAAGTTCATCGGCACAGCGGCATTTTGACCAATACCCCCGCCTTGCAACATCAAAATCGCATAGCTATCGGGTATGCCCATGAGCGCGCGCATATCCTGCAGGACTTCCTCATAGAGGGCCATGAACTCCGGGCCGCGATGGCTAATTTCCATCACACTGGACCCCATACCCCGCCAGTTCAGCATCTCTTCCGATGCCTGCTGTAAAACCTCGGCTGGCAAGGTGGCAGGTCCCGCTGCGAAATTAAAGATGCGGCGGTCGAAAGTCATAATGGAATTTAGGGGCGCGGGATCAAATAACTACATTACGCGTCGGGCGCAGATTCACCGGCGGCGGTATCGACTTCATCCCCAGACTCATCTGCATCGTCATCCGAGTCACTCTCTGCAATCCGCTGCAATCCAGATAAACGGGTGCCCTCGTCGACGCTAATTAATGTAACGCCTTGGGTTGCACGGCCCATCTCCCGAATTTCCGAGACGCGTGTGCGGACCAATACTCCGCCCGTCGTAATCAACATAATCTGATCTTCCGGCGAGACCAAGGATGCAGCCACTACTTTTCCGTTGCGCTCGCTCGTCTGAATTGCAATCATGCCTTTCGTGCCGCGGCCATGGCGAGTGTATTCCGCAATAGGAGTGCGCTTACCAAAACCATTTTCCGTAGCCGTTAGTACGCTACTTGGTGCAGCCACACCATCTTCTGCTGATACCGGGCTATCAGACGCCTCTGCAGGAGCAACCAGCATCGCAATCACATTTTGTGCAGGAGCTAAATTCATGCCGCGTACGCCGCGCGCCGTTCTACCCATCGGACGCACATCGTTCTCATCAAAGCGCACTGCCTTGCCTGCATCGGAGAACAGCATCACATCATGCTTACCATCGGTAATTGCGGCGCCGACCAAGAAATCGTTCTCGTTTAAGTCAACTGCAATGATGCCGGCCTTCCGTGGATTGGAAAAATCCGAGAGGCGGGTTTTTTTGACGGTACCGAGGCTCGTTGCCATAAAGACATATTGGTCGTCTTGGTAGCCTTTGATTGGTAATATTACTGTGATTTTTTCACCATCGATCAGCGGGAACATGTTCACGATTGGCTTGCCGCGCGATGTGCGACTGCCCTGTGGGACTTCCCAGACTTTGAGCCAGTACATCCGGCCACGATCGGAGAAACACAAAATCGTGTCATGGGTATTTGCCACAAACAGAGTGTCGATCCAATCTTCATCCTTCGTTGCAGCCGCTTGCTTACCGCGACCGCCGCGTTTTTGCGCGCGGTACTCACTGAGTGGCTGGCTCTTCATATAGCCCGAGTGCGATAAGGTCACGACCATGTCTTGCGGCGTGATCAGATCTTCCGTAAAGAGTTCGGTCGCATTCATTTCAATAAAGGAACGGCGACCAGTATCACCACCTTCTTTACCGTAATCGGCTTGCACTTCTTTCAGCTCGGACTCAATGACTTGTGTGACGCGCTCTGGCTTGGCCAGCAAGTCAAGCAAGTCTGAAATCTCATTCATGACTTCTTTGTATTCCGAAACGATCTTATCTTGCTCAAGTCCAGTTAAGCGCTGCAAACGCATCTGCAGAATTTCTTGTGCCTGGCTATCGGATAAGCGATAGAGGCCTGTAGCCTGCATGCCGTATTCAGGCAACAAACCTTCTGGGCGATACGCATTGCGCCCACCCGGTGTATCGGTCTCGGCGCGCGCCAACATTTCGCGCACCATGGATGAATCCCATGACTTGCCCATCAATTCTTGTTTAGCAACTACTGGATTGGCAGCTGCCTTGATGATGGCAATGAACTCATCAATGTTCGCCAGCGCAACGGCTAGACCTTCTAATACATGGCCACGATCACGGGCTTTGCGTAATTCAAAAATGGTTCGGCGCGTGACGACTTCGCGGCGATGCTGCAAGAAATACTCCAGCATCTGCTTGAGGTTCAAGAGGCGCGGCTGATTGTCCACCAGCGCCACCATATTCATACCAAAGTTGTCTTGCAGTTGCGTACTCTTATACAGATTGTTGAGCACTACCTCAGGGACTTCACCGCGCTTGAGCTCAATCACAACGCGCATTCCAGATTTATCAGACTCATCCCGCAAATCAGAAATGCCTTCAATCTTTTTCTCATTCACCAGCTCGGCGATGCGCTCAAGCAAGTTTTTCTTGTTTACTTGATATGGCAACTCATCGACGATGATGGACTGGCGTGAACCTTTATCCAAATCCTCAAAATGGGTCTTGGCTCGCATGACCACGCGACCGCGGCCGGTGCGATAACCTTCGCGCACCCCTTGAACGCCATAAATGATTCCGGCAGTTGGGAAATCCGGCGCCGGAATAATCTCGATCAGCTCATCAATCGTGCATTCGGGATTGTGCAGAACATGTAGGCAGGCCAATATCACCTCATCGAGGTTGTGCGGAGGAATATTGGTGGCCATACCTACCGCAATACCGGACGAACCATTAATCAGCAAATTCGGCACTTTGGCCGGCAGAATCAAGGGCTCTTTTTCGCTGCCGTCGTAGTTCGGCCCAAAATCCACCGTTTCTTTGTCCAAATCAGCCAAAAGGTCATGGGCGATTTTGCGTAGGCGAATTTCCGTATAACGCATAGCAGCAGCGTTATCGCCGTCAACTGAGCCAAAGTTACCCTGTCCGTCCACCAACATATAGCGCAGAGAGAAGTCCTGGGCCATGCGGACAATGGTGTCATACACCGCTGAATCACCATGGGGATGGTATTTACCGATGACATC
>JAIXPY010000046.1 GCA_027486025.1 Burkholderiaceae bacterium | reverse complement strand
GGAGCGAGCAAAATCAAGGCCCTTGGCTTCAGGGCGATTGGCTATCACCCCACTAAATTGGACTGCCCAATTCTCTTTTTGGGCTGTTTTGACGATGGCTTCGAAATTCGATCCGCGCCCGGAGATTAAGGTAACGATGGAGTGCATGCCCACAATATAATTCAAGGCTACCCTGAAAGCGACCAGTGAACGTATTCCGAGGCTCTGCCCACCTTCGTGCCGCACCCCCTTGTGCCCTAACCATCGGTAATTTTGATGGCGTGCATCGGGGTCATCACGCCTTGCTCCAGGCTTTGACTGCAGGTGCACGCGCAAGAGGTCTGGCCTCCTGCGTGATGACGTTTGAACCGCACCCCAAAGAATTTTTTTCACCGGCCGAGGCGCCACCCCGCATCTTAAATTTGCGGGATAAGTTAGCCGCCTTTGCTGACATCGGTATTGACCGCGTGGTGATCGAGCGCTTTAATGCGGCCTATGCCAAATTGACCCCCGAGCAATTTGTTGCTGAAATTCTGCTGCGGCGCCTGAGCACCAAATGGATCTTGATTGGCGATGACTTCTGTTACGGAGCAAAACGCGCAGGGGACTTTGCCAGCCTAAAGCGCGCTGGTGAGCAATTTGGTTTTGAAGTTTCCAATATCAATACTGTTTTAGAGAATCAAGAGCGCATCTCCAGTTCAGCACTGCGCAGTGCGTTAGCAGAAGGTGATATGGCCAAGGCGGCTCTGCTACTGGGCAGACCTTACATGATTTCTGGGCACGTGATTTATGGTCGTCAACTCGGCAGAACACTGGGCTTTCCCACTTTGAACTTGGCCGTAGCAAATCACCTGCACGAGCGCAAGCCCGCCATGACTGGTATTTTTACCGTCCTTGTTCATGGCCTTGGAGACACCCCATTGCCAGGTGTTGCAAGCCTGGGAGTCAGGCCGACAGTAGAGGATGCGGGACGTGTTTTACTCGAGGTGCATTTATTTGATTTCAACGCCCAAGTGTATGGTCGCATTATTCGCGTTGAACTCTTAGAAAAAATTCGTGACGAGGCAAAATACCCTGACCTCGAAACACTGCAGTCTGCTATCCAAAACGATGCGCAATGTGCGCGTGATTATTTCCAGAAAAAAGTCCATGTCTGATAAATCCAATTCTTATCCCGTTAATCTTCTGGAAACCGCCTTTCCGATGCGCGGTGACTTACCCAAGCGCGAGCCGCAATGGGTAGCGCAGTGGCAAAAAAATAAACTGTACGAAGCCATTCGGGCAGCGCATGCAGGACAACCTAAATTCATCCTGCACGATGGTCCCCCATATGCCAATGGCGATATTCACATTGGTCATGCGGTCAATAAGATTCTCAAAGACATGATCGTTAAATCCCGTTGGCTGATGGGCTTTGATGCCGCCTATGTTCCCGGCTGGGACTGCCATGGCATGCCGATTGAAATCCAAATTGAAAAACAGTTTGGCAAAAATTTACCGACGGCTGAAGTCCAGGCTAAAGCACGCCAGTACGCCAGCGAGCAAATTGCGAAACAGAAAACCGACTTTGAGCGCTTGGGCGTTCTAGGCGACTGGAACAATCCCTACCTCACCATGAACTACCGCAATGAGGCGGACGAGATCCGTGCGCTAGGCTCGATTTGGGAAAAGGGTTATGTCTTCCGTGGTCTGAAACCAGTTAATTGGTGTTTTGATTGTGGCTCTGCGCTTGCCGAAGCCGAAGTGGAATACCAAGACAAAACCGATCCTGCGGTCGACGTTGGCTTTGCCTTTGACGATGCCCAGCGAGGTAATTTAGCCAAGGCGTTTGGTCTCCCGCACTTGCCAGAGAAAAAAGGCATGGTCGTGATCTGGACCACCACACCATGGACACTTCCTGCCAACCAAGCGCTCAATGTTCACCCCGAGCTGGAATACGCTTTGGTGGAGACTGATCAAGTCCTGCTTATTCTGGCCAAAGACCGTGTCGAAATTTGCCTGCAAGAGTATGGCCTCGAAGGCAAGATCATTGCGACCTGCGCCGGCCAAAAATTAGCGGGTATCTCCTTTTGGCATCCTCTTGCATCACTTGATGAAGGCTACCGTCGCCTCTCGCCGATCTATCCAGCAGAGTACGTCACGCTCGATACCGGTACAGGTCTGGTTCACTGCTCACCTGCCTACGGCGAGGAAGACTTTAAGTCGTGCAAAGCCAATGGCTTAGTTGACAAAGACATTCTGAATCCAGTGATGGGCAATGGTGTCTATGCATCCTGGCTGCCACTGTTTGCCAATGAATTTGTCTGGAAAGCCAATCCAAAAATTGTCGAAGCACTGCGCAGCGCCGGCAGTCTTTTAAAAGACAAATCGTATAGCCATTCCTACATGCATTGCTGGCGCCATAAAACGCCTATTATTTATCGCGCTACCTCGCAGTGGTTTGCTAGCATGGATAAAAAACCGGCCGACGGAAAAGTGAGTTTGCGTGAGGCAGCACTCGAAGGCATCAACAACACGCA
Organism: Burkholderiaceae bacterium; assembly: GCA_027486025.1. Lineage (GTDB taxonomy): Bacteria > Pseudomonadota > Gammaproteobacteria > Burkholderiales > Burkholderiaceae > Polynucleobacter. The sequence goes on along the minus strand of JAIXPY010000046.1, from coordinate 4,435 downwards.
GTTCTATCCTGCTTGGGGCAAAAAACGCCTGCACAGCATGATTGCCAACCGCCCAGACTGGACCTTGTCGCGCCAGCGTCAATGGGGCGTACCGATGGCCTTCTTAGTGCACAAAGAAACCGGTGAGCCACATCCCCGCACGGCCGAACACTTGGAAGCAGTAGCCAAACGCGTTGAGCAAGGCGGCATCGAGGCTTGGCAAAAACTGGATGTGGCTGAGTTGCTCGGCGAAGAAGCCGCTCTCTATGAAAAAAACCGCGATACCTTGGATGTTTGGTTTGATTCGGGGACAACGCACTGGCATGTGATCCGTGGCTCGCACCGCAATGAACTCTATTGCCCTGAAGCGGAGAGTGCCGATGGCCGCTTGGCTGATTTGTATTTAGAAGGTTCCGATCAACACCGTGGCTGGTTTCACTCATCGTTACTCACTGGTGCCATGCTCGATGGCAAGCCGCCCTACAAGGCATTGCTGACCCATGGCTTCACGGTCGATGGCCAAGGTCGCAAAATGAGCAAATCGGTCGGCAACGTCATCGCACCCCAACAGGTTGCCGATAAGTTAGGCGCTGAAATCATTCGTCTTTGGGTTGCCTCGACTGACTACTCGGGCGAGATGACCATCTCTGATGAAATTCTGAAACGGGTGGTTGAGAGCTATCGCCGCATGCGCAATACCTTGCGCTTCTTACTAGCAAACTTAGCTGACTTTGATCCAACCCAGCACAGCATGCCCAGCGCAGAGTGGCTTGAAATCGACCGCTATGCCGTCGCTTTGGCAAATCAATTGCAAGAGGAGATCCAGGCGCACTACCAGGCCTATGAATTCCAACCCGCAGTGGTGCGCATGCTGACCTTCTGCTCCGAAGATCTCGGTGGCTTTTACTTGGATATTCTTAAAGATCGTCTCTATACCAGCGGGCCTAATTCCAAAGAGCGACGTGCGGCGCAAAACGCCCTATTTCACATCACTCGTAATCTCTTGAAATGGCTGGCCCCCTTCCTCTCCTTTACCGCAGAAGAGGCGTGGGCATCCTTTCCCCATGGGTCTGATAATCAAGGCAAGCAATCCATCTTCATCGAAGAGTTCGGCATATTCCCCGATATCGCCAATGCTGCAGAGCTACTGGCCAAATGGAACCGCATTCGGGAGATTCGTTCCGAAGTGACCAAGGCCATTGAAATTGAGCGCGAAGCGGGCCATGTCGGCTCCTCACTGCAAGCAGAGCTGACCATCAAAGTGGATGACGTCGACTTTGCCATCCTGCATTCCCTGGAAGACGATCTGCGCTTTGTCACCATCACCTCCAGTGCCAATATTGAACTCAGCAAAGCGGGGCTGGAGGTTCTGGTCCGCGCGAGCCAATACAAAAAATGTGGTCGCTGTTGGCACCATACCGCAGATGTGGGGACAGATCCTACGCACCCCGAACTCTGCAGTCGCTGCATCAGCAATTTATTTGGTAGCGGCGAGCACCGTGCATTCGCCTAACAACATCGTATCGCCGTGAGCGCCAAGCCCGACTCCAATAATAAGCGCCATTTTTATGGCTGGCTCAGCTTGGCATGTCTTGTCCTCGTTTTAGATCAAGCAACTAAATTATGGGCACAAACGACACTGCAATTTGCTGTGCCCGTACCGGTTACGAGTTTTTTAAACTGGTTCTTAATTTATAACCCGGGCGCTGCGTTTTCTTTTTTGGCCAGCAGTGGTGGCTGGCAACGCTGGTTTTTCACCATACTGGGCACGGCCGCAGCTATTTTTATGATTTGGTATTTACGACGCCATCAACATGAGACCTTGCTCGCGTTTGCGATTAGTTTTATTTTGGGCGGTGCAGTCGGCAATGTGATTGATCGCCTTGTCTATGGCGCCGTTGTGGACTTCATTGATCTGCACTATGCGCAATGGCATTGGCCTGCATTCAATTTGGCCGATAGCGCCATTGTGCTCGGTGCAGTCCTGATTATTTGGGGTGAAATCCGCCCTAAAAGAGCATCAACCGCCACCTAATCTAGCCATTCTGCTCAAACCCGTTTAATCTTCGACTATGCAGTCACTTCTCAATAAAAAAATTATTCTCGGCATCTCTGGCGGAATCGCAGCCTATAAATCCGCTGAACTCGCGCGCCTACTAATGCAAGAGGGAGCAAGCGTTCAGGTCGTCATGACCGAGGCTGCAACCCAGTTCATCACTCCGGTAACGATGCAGGCTTTAACTGGCAATCCCGTCTTCACCAATCAATGGGATGCGCGCATCAATAACAACATGGCTCACATTGAGTTATCGCGCGCTGCGGATGCGATTTTGATTGCACCTGCTAGCGCTGATTTAATGGCCAAGCTATCGCTCGGTCTCGCCGATGATCTCCTTACTACCTTATGCCTAGCGCGCGACTGCCCTTTGCTCTTGGCGCCCGCAATGAACTTGCAAATGTGGCAACACCCCGCCACTGAGCGTAGTGCGGAACGCTTGCGCAGTGATCGGGTTGAATTACTCGGTCCTGCCAGCGGCGCTCAAGCCTGTGGTGAAGTCGGTATGGGCAGAATGCTCGAGCCCTCTGAAATCACCGAGCAGTTCATTGCCTTCTTTCAGAAAAAAGTATTGGCAGGTAAGCGCGTGTTAATCACTGCGGGGCCTACCTTTGAGGCAATTGATCCAGTACGGGGCATCACCAATCGTAGCTCCGGCAAGATGGGCTTTGCCATAGCCAGAGCCGCCCTAGAGGCAGGCGCGGAAGTACATCTGATTGCCGGCCCATGTGAGTTAGATGCCCCTCTTCTTGCTACAGGAAAAATTCAGCGGACCAATGTAGTCTCGGCCAAAGACATGTATGAGGCAGTGATGGCCTCGCCCAATTGCGATCTATTTTTTGGGGTCGCCGCAGTAGCGGACTGGGCTATCGCAAACCCATCCAAAGAAAAAATGAAGCGCCAAGGTAGTAGCAAATCGACACCAACCATCGAATTCGCCCCTAATCCCGATATTTTGTTGTCGATGGCGCAGTCTGCCAAAAAGACGAAAGGCAAGCCACATCCCTACTGTGTTGGTTTTGCGGCCGAATCGACCAAACTGGAAGAGCACGCGGATGACAAGCGTAAGCGTAAAGGCATTCCCTTAATTGTTGGCAATATTGGTCCCGATACTTTTGGCAGCGACCTAAATCAACTGCTCCTTATTCATGAGCGGGGCAGCAAGAAATTAGCAAAAGCTCCAAAGCTGCAGTTAGCGCGCCAACTGATTCAATTTGTTGCAACCCAACTCTAAAAACACCATGCAAACACTGCAAGTCAAAATTCTCGATGAACGCATGCAGGGCCAGATGCCCAGCTACGGTACCCCAGGTAGCGCCGGCCTCGATCTGCGCGCCTGTATCGATGCCGCAATCGAGATTGCTCCCGGTCAAACGGTATTGGTGCCAACTGGCTTATCCATCTACGTGGAAGATCCACGCTATGCTGCCCTCATCCTGCCCCGCTCAGGCCTCGGCCATAAACATGGGATTGTTTTAGGTAACCTTGTGGGCTTAATTGACTCGGATTACCAAGGGCAACTCATGGTGAGCACCTGGAATCGCAGCAGCACGCCCTTCACTCTTGAGCCCATGGAGCGCTTAGCGCAGCTCGTGATCGTGCCCATACAACAAGTGGAACTCAAGATCGTTGATGAGTTTGTTGAAAGCAGTCGTGGTACAGGTGGGTTTGGCAGTACGGGTCGCGCTTAAAAACCCAATCTTCCAGCTCATTTGCAGCCCAATAGCTACATACTCTTTTTAGATAAAAAAACACCAGCCCTAGAGCTGGTGTTTTTCATTGCAAGCTCGCTTCGTAGGACTTAGATTTCTTCAGCAGGCGCTATATCCGTCTTGCTGGCCTTCGTTGGTGGGGTGGCCTGATGAATATCCAGTAATACCTTACCATCCGCATCAATCCCGACCGCAACCGTACCGCCTTGCGCCAAGCGTCCAAAGAGTAATTCATCTGCAAGGGCTTTGCGAACGGTGTCCTGAATGATGCGCTGCATTGGCCTTGCGCCCATTAGCGGATCAAAACCGTGTTTCGCCAAATGCGCCCGCAACTCAGGACTGAAGGTAGCGTCAACTTTCTTCTCATGCAACTGCTCTTCGAGCTGCATTAAGAACTTGTCTACTACCCGCATGATGATGGTCTCATCCAGCGCCTTAAAGGACACAATCGCATCTAAGCGGTTACGGAACTCTGGCGTGAAGAACTTCTTGATATCGGCCATCTCATCGCCAGACTCACGTGCATTGGTAAAGCCAATGACTGACTTCTGCATGGCTTCAGCACCAGCGTTGGTAGTCATGATGATGATGACGTTGCGGAAATCCGTCTTGCGGCCATTGTTATCGGTCAGCGTGCCATGGTCCATGACCTGCAAGAGAATGTTGAAAATATCCGGGTGGGCTTTTT
>JAIXPY010000174.1 GCA_027486025.1 Burkholderiaceae bacterium | reverse complement strand
TGGCGAAACATCATTATATCGGCGGGGAAAATTCCGGTGTAAAGCTTTGTGAACTTGCTATCATCCTAATCACGGAATTTACCCCTTTTTTCTTGAACCAGTCAGACTTTTTTACCCCGTAAAGCGCCCTGTGCAACTCAAATCAATCAAACTTTCTGGCTTTAAGTCATTCGTCGATCCAACCCATTTTGAGATGCCAGGCCAACTGATTGGTGTGGTGGGGCCTAATGGATGCGGAAAATCCAACATTATTGATGCCGTTCGCTGGGTTTTAGGTGAATCTAGGGCCAGCGAATTGCGCGGCGAATCGATGCAGGATGTGATTTTTAATGGCTCTGGATTGCGTAAGCCATCAGGCCGCGCCAGTGTCGAGTTGCTATTTGATAATGCCGATGGCCGTGCACACGGACAATGGAGCACATTTGCTGAGCTTGCAGTGAAACGGGTACTCACCCGCGATGGCAACTCGAGCTATTACGTCAACAACCAAGTGGTGCGTCGTAAAGACATTCAGGATATTTTCCTGGGCACCGGTATGGGTCCACGCGGTTACGCGATTATTGGTCAAGGCACGATCAATCGCATTTTGGAATCCAAGCCAGAAGAGCTGCGGGTGTTTTTAGAAGAGGCTGCAGGCGTTTCAAAATACAAAGAACGCCGCAAAGAGACTGCATCACGCCTTGAAGACACGCAAGAGAATTTAGTGCGCGTACAAGACATCTTGCGCGAGCTGGAAAAGCAGCTCGAGCGCCTGGAGAGTCAGGCTACAGTGGCAGAGCGCCACAATCTATTGCAAGTCGAAATGAAATCACAGCAGCAATTGCTGTGGTTCGTGCGTCAAACTGAAGCAGGTAAAGAGCAAGAGCGTCATGCCAACGGTATTCGCGACACGCAAGTGCAGTTAGAGGAGCAGACCGCCAAATTACGCCATGCTGAGGCTGAACTCGAGGCAATGCGCACGCTGCAGTATGCCTTGCAAGATAAGGTATCCGAAGCGCAAGGTGAGCTCTATCAAACCAATGCTGATGTCACTCAAGTTGAAGCAGAGATTCGGTATGTGCAAGAGGCGCGTTTGCGTCTGCAACAGCAAACACAAGATCTGCAGTCACAACTGCAGCGTTGGACCGTTCAAGAAACCGATGCAGCGCAAGCCCAGCGTTCCGCTGAGCAGGAGTTAAGCCTTGCAGCAGAACAGGAAAGTAATTTACAAATTGAACTTGTAAGCCTGCAAGAGCAGTTACCAGGGCGCGAAGAAGCATACCAAACAGCTGTTGTGCAGTTAAATACAACACGTGACAGCGTGGCTGCGATAGATCAACGCTTGGCAAGCCTCGGTGAGCGTGCAAAAGCCATTGCCTTACAACTCGAGGAGTCTGGGGCGCGTCAAGCGCGCTTAGAGGCCGAATTATCTGGCATGCGCAAGCCTGACGCGACTGCCTTGCAGATGGCGCTCGATCGTCAAGTGATGGCGCAGCGTAAGGTAGAAGAAACCAAAACCCGTGCGCTTGAAATGCAGCAGCGTGTGCCAGCAGCTGATGAGGCGCGTAACCAAGCACAGCAGCAAATACAGTCAGCCAATCAGGATCTAGCCCAAACCGAAGCCAAGTTAACTGCCTTAACCGCGCTACAAGCTAGCGTACAAGCACAAGGCAAGATCGGTCCATGGCTTGAAAGTAAGGGCCTTAAGGAAAGCAAGCGTTTATGGCAAGACCTCAAGGTCGAGAGCGGCTGGGAAACCGCCCTTGAGTCGGTTTTGCGGGAGCGTCTTGCAGCGGTCACAGGTAAAAATGCAGAAGAAGCGGTTGCCTTAGCAAAGGATGCGCCGCCTAGTCGCCTAGCCATTTTATTGGCCGATGAATTGCCCGCATCGCAGATCAATGCACCTGCAGACTTCACCTTATTGCTATCGCGCATTCAGAGTGCGGGCGCGCCGCGCGTGATGCAAGTATTGCAAGAGTGGCTCGGCGCCGTCTTTATTGCCAATAACTTAGAAGATGCACTGCACCGCCGGGACAAGTTGCCGGCAGGCGCTACCTTAGTAACCCAAGAAGGCCATTTAGTTAGCCGGGTAGGCGTACAGCTCTATGCTGCGGACTCAGAGCAGTCGGGTATGTTGGCCCGCGCTCAAGAAATGGAGAGTCTGGAGAAGCAGTTAAAAGCGCAGCGTTTAATTCAGAGTGAATTGCAGGGCGAGCTCGATCAGTGCGCTGCTAATTACCAGGCGGCTCATCAAGCAGCCGAGCAGTCGCGTATTAATGCCGAACATGCCGTTCAGGAAGCCCATGGTTTTGAAGTAGAGCAGATGCAGCTCACACAAGCCGAAGAGCAATACAGTCAGCGCGCCGCACAAATTCAGTCAGAGCTCACTGAAATCAGCGGCCAGCAGCAGCAGTTCAATAGCAATGGCGTGCAATCGCAGGCAGAGCTAGATCAGGCGCAGGCCGACAAAGAGCGATTGCATCTCGAGTTAGAGAGTGCGCAAGCGAATCTAGCGCGCACCAGCGAAGAGCGCGAGACGTTGCGCACGAACTTGCGTACTGCGGAGATGGCAGCCCAAGAAGCAGCCTTTGCTACCCGTTCATTGCAGCAGCGCATTGCTGATTTGCAGCGCGATCAAAGTACAGCGCGCGACCAGATCATCGAGATTCAGGATAAATATGCTGCCAGCGAACAAGAGCTTGCGGGCCTTAGCGATGAAGCAGCCCAAGAAAAACTGCAAGGGCTGTTGGTGGTTCGTGCTGAGCGTGAAGCAGCCTTAGCGAATGCCCGCACTGAACAAGATGCGTTACTGCACCAGTTGCGTGAGGCAGATGAAGGGCGACTTTTAATTGAGCGCAGCTTGCAGCCGATGCGCGACAAAGTGATGGATCTGCAATTGCGTGAGCAAGCTGCCCGCCTCAACTTTGAGCAATTTGCGACTTTGCTTGCAGATGCAGAAGCCGATCTCATTAGTCTTGAAACCCGTTTCAGTAGTGATCTGAAGGTAGGCCACCTGCAAAGCGAGGTCAATCGCTTAAATAGCGAAATTCAGTCGCTGGGCCCGGTCAACATGGCCGCACTCGATGAGCTAGCCAGTTCACGCGAGCGCAAATCATTCCTCGACGCGCAATCAGCCGACTTGAATGAGGCAATGCAAACCTTAACTGACGCGATTGCGAAGATTGATGCAGAGACCCGTGATTTATTGCAAGGTACCTTCGATCAGGTCAATGGTCATTTTGGACGCCTCTTCCCTGAGTTATTTGGCGGTGGCCACGCCGAGCTCGTGATGACCGGCGAAGAAATTTTGGATTCAGGCGTTCAAGTAATGGCACAGCCACCGGGCAAGAAAAATAGCTCGATTTACCTACTTTCCGGTGGGGAAAAGGCCTTAACCGCAATTGCCCTGGTGTTCTCCTTGTTCTTGCTGAACCCAGCACCATTTTGCTTACTCGATGAGGTCGATGCGCCGCTCGATGATGCGAATACATTGCGCTATGCAGAGATGGTTGCTAGGATGTCCGCTAAGACCCAGTTTGTTTTCATCTCGCACAATAAGATCACCATGGAAATTGCCCACCAATTGATTGGCGTCACTATGCAGGAGCAGGGTGTATCGCGCATTGTGGCAGTGGATATTTCATCTGCGGTATCGATGGTCGAGGCCGCCTAAATGGGATTAGAGCAAATCGCAGCCAAGCTGGGTTTGTCAGAGTTGCAATTTGCCTTAGGCCTCATTGGCATTTTGCTTTTGGTCTTGGTGGCGATCCTGAATTTGCGAAGTGCACGCGCCAAGCGCCATGCCCACACCCCAATTGAGCCTGGATTTGCAGATGCGGCTGGACAAAACTACTCCGGCGATCGGGTAGAGCCTGGTTTTTCTGAGTCCATGAATGTGGCTCCTGCCGAAACACTTCAGTTTGCAATCGATCCGCGCATTGATTGTGTGATTACCTTGCGCTTTGAGAGTCCCATTAAGGGAAGTGAAATCATCAGTGAGGTCGCAGACTGGCCGCGCTTTGGGGCACATTGGATATACGAGGGCTTGCAAGCGGATGATCATGAGGGCGAGTGGGAGCCAATTGAAATGGACTCCAATTACGCCGAACTGCAACTCGCAATACAGCTGGCTAGCCGCAAGGGCCCGATTGGGGTGCTGGAGCTCTCGGATTTTTGTTCCCGCAGCCAAGCCTTAGCCGAAGTATTGGGCGCACAAATTGATATGCCCAGCGTGAGCACCATGATGGAGAATGCTAAGGAGCTTGATGCGATTGCGGCAGAAAGCGATATTCAGCTCAGCATTAATGTGACTTTTGATGGAAAAGCAAAAATGCGCACTGAATTGGATACGCTGATGCGTGAACGTCATTTTGTTTTATCCAGCAATAATCGGTCCTATGTGTTTTATTCAAACAACCAAGTCTTGTTTGTGAGTAATGGATTGGATCCAAATCAGCCCATTACTGGAATCTCACTGTTATTAGATGTTCCTTTGGTGGCGCAGGAGCAAATGGGATTTGAGCGTATGCTGGCCGAAGGTGTAGCTGTGGCTGAGTCGATGCAGGGCCGTATTGTTGATGACAATGGCGTTAACCTGACCGAGAATGCGGTGATCGCGATTCGCCAACACTTGGATGGCCTATACAGCCGCTTGGAGCAAAGTGGTATCGCAGCTGGCTCAGCGACTGCTGCGCGCTTATTTAATTAGGGATAGGGCATGCCGCATTCGGATCCGATGCAGTCAGCGGAGCGATACGCTTGGCTCCAATCCGAGCTGGCACGTTTAGATCACGC
>JAIXPY010000039.1 GCA_027486025.1 Burkholderiaceae bacterium | reverse complement strand
TTTCAAAAATACAGTCATCCGTCATAAACGACATCAACGCGTCAATGTCATGCGCATTCCATGCGGCTGAAAAGTTTTCCAAGAACTTGATGTCGATTGTATTTTTCATGGTCTCCATTTATATAATCAAAATATGGCTATATTGCATGCCTCTATGGGCTTTAAGGTCTGAGTTTAGCTCAAACTCACAACAAGATTTTATATAAATTACAATCGAATGATGCTATTTACAACCACTTTTGTATTGTTTTTTATTTTGAGTTTTGGCGTACGTCACTGGCTTGCCCAGCGGCAAATCCGCCATGTTGCTGCCCACCGTGAAATGGTGCCGGCAGAGTTTGCGCAGCAGGTCACTTTGGGTGAGCACCAAAAGGCTGCCGACTACACCATTGCCAAACTAAAACTAGGCTTACTTGAAAACGCCTTCAGCGCGGTTGTGCTCATCGGCTTTACCTTACTAGGCGGCCTAGAGTATCTCAATCAAGCGCTAACCGATCTAATCGGTAATGGCATTGCCCAACAAATGGCATTGCTTTGCTCGATCGTTTTGATTTCAGGGATTTTAGATCTCCCCTTCACTTGGCATAAGCAGTTTGGGATTGAGGCAGCATATGGATTTAATCGCATGACCCCGAAGCTGTTTGTGTTGGATATGATCAAAGGCGTTGCGCTTGGCGCGGCCCTAGGCCTGCCTCTGCTCTGGGTTGTACTTACCCTAATGGCAAGTGCCGGCGGCCTTTGGTGGCTGTGGGCTTGGGCGGTGTGGACCGTGTTTAATGCCCTGCTGCTGTGGCTATTTCCTACGTTTATTGCACCCTTGTTTAATAAATTCAAAGCATTGGAAGAGGGCCCGCTGAAAACCCAAATCGAAGGTCTGCTTCAGCGCTGCGACTTCGCTAGCCAAGGCTTATTTGTGATGGATGGCAGCAAACGTAGCGCCCATGGCAACGCCTACTTTACTGGCATCGGCAAAGCAAAGCGGATTGTCTTTTTTGATACCCTGATTGAGAAGCTGAGTCCAGGTGAGGTCGAGGCCGTTTTGGCACACGAACTGGGGCACTACAAACGCAATCACATTCGTAAGCGTTTATTGGTTTCGTTTGCGATGAGCTTTGTCATGTTCGCCCTTCTGGGTTGGATCAGTACCCAAGCCTGGTTTTACATTGATCTGGGTGTGACGCCGAGCTTAGAAGGGTATAACGGTGGCTTAGCACTCGCACTCTTTATGTTGATCTCGCCGGTATTTGGTTTTTTCTTTACGCCCCTCAGCAGCCTTGCCTCTCGTAAGCACGAATACGAAGCCGATGGCTTTGCGGCGGAGAAGGCATCGGCGAGCGATTTGATCTCGGCCCTCGTCAAGCTCTACCAAGATAACGCGTCGACCCTAACCCCCGATCCGGTTTACACCGCGTTCTACAGTTCGCATCCGCCTGCACCGCTGCGCATTGCGAACCTGCAGCGCTTAAGTCAAACCTAAACGGACTGCATGGAGCAGTTTCGCGCCCTTCTCATCGCCTCCTACGGTCGGCATTACCTCGCCGAACGAATAGCCACCGATGGCTCCCACGGCGGGCCCTTCATTCAGGTAAGCACTCCAGCGAAGCAGCACGTTGGCGCGGTCGGCGACTATTTGCTTTTGGAAAGCACGTCATCTGATCAGGCGCGCATCATTCAAATTGAAGAGCGGCGCAATCTGCTTTACCGTTCAGACGCCTTTAAAAGCAAATTAATTGCATCGAACGTTGATCAAATCTTAGTTGTACTGGCAACCCAACCTGCATTCTCGCCCGACCTTCTTGGCCGTGCAGTGGTTGCTGCTGAAGCCCACGACATTGGGCTACACATCATTCTCAATAAATGTGATCTGCAGGATAGCCTACCTATCGCGCGCAAGCTCGTTGAACCCTATGCACGCATGGGATACCCCGTAACCGAGGTCTCAGCTAAATTTGATCCCGAGTCGATGGCATCTTTGCAATCTGCCCTATGCGGAAAGGTATCGGCTTTGGTTGGTCAGTCTGGTATGGGTAAATCGACTTTACTGAATGCCTGGGTGCCTGATGCGGCAGCAGTCACACAAGAGTATTCGGTTCGACTGGATACGGGAAAGCACACCACCACGGCATGCCGCTATTACGATTTGCCAGAATGGGGACGCGATCAGCAAGGTCGATTAGGAGCGCTGATTGACTCACCCGGCTTTCAGGAGTTTGGCTTGGCCCACCTGTCGGTGAGTGAGCTGCAACATGCTTTTCGCGAGTTTAAAAGCGTATTAGGTCAATGCCGCTTTCATAACTGTGCGCACTTGACTGAACCTGACTGCGCGATTCGGAATGCGGTTGATCAAAATCAGATTACTGCCGAACGGCTCAATTTATTTCGTCAGTTGCGCTCGGATTCCAAGACTGCAGATGCACAGCTGCAAGGAATTACCCAAGCCAAAGAGCGATGGTCAACATCGCCAACAAAATCATGCAAAAAATAACGGTGCGCCACACTAAGCCAATAGCAGAGCGCATGGTGCGTTCGCTTGGCTCTAATCCCACCTCATAAACTGCTGATTCGCCTGCCTCAGCCATGCGCAGGGCTTCATCACTGTCTGGCTCGCTCAATGGCTCGCCTAAGCGCACGCCCAATGCTCCGCTTCCAGCAGCAAGGATCACCCCGTTCAACGAGTCACTCCACTTTTGTGTGAGGTAGCGCCAAGAGTACACGGCGCCCTCAAAATTACCCACGATGGCAAAGGTCATCGCAGTCATGCGCGCAGGAACCCAATCCAATACATAAAAGAAATGGCGTGCTGCCTGACTCAAATGAAAGTCACCCATCTGCGTCCAGCGCTGCGACGCGGTATCCGCAAAGCGATACAGCACTACTCCGGCAGGGCCGATCGGCACAAGGAACCAAAAGAGCACACCGAGAACGTGGCGATGGGCGCCAATAATGGCTTTTTCCAATGCAAAAGAAATCACCTCGACCTCGCTCAACTGGCTAGTGTCAAGCTCTGGTCCATACCACTGTGCCAAAGCCTCACGAGCGGCTGGTAAGTCATGGTTTTGAATTGCAATGTGTACAGCAGTAAACGAATGGCTAAATTGCCGAAAGCCAAAGAAAAGGTAGACGATGACTACGTTCAGTACGAATGCCAAAATCGGGTAAGTCAGCATGAATGCCACATGCAATACAAAAATGATTAAGGTGGGCAAGATGAAGGCAATCAAGCAAGCCATGCGCGCGCCTACTGCAGATGCACCCTCCTCACGCTTAGCCCCAAACTCCTTAGCAACCCAATCGAGCCAGCCAGAACTCATCCTCCGAACCCAATGGTTGGGGGTTACTGGCCGATATTGTTCGGCAATGAGGGCGAGGAGTATGGATAAAAAACTCATAATTTTAAGAAATGATATAGGTTTCTGAGCATGCCAGCTGTGGCGCCCCAAATAAATCGATCCTGGTAGGGCATGGCATAAAAGCGGCGGCGCTCCTCGCCATTGTTCCAAACCCGAACTTGATGGTTGGCAGGGTCCATTAAAAACGCCATGGGGACGTCAAAGACATCGGCAACCTCAAATGCATCTACCGGATAGTGGGGCTGCGGATCGACCAAAGCAACCACCGGTGTGACGCGATAACCCGATACCGTCAAATACTCCGGCAAGCTACCAATAATCTCCACGCGCCCGGATTCAAGGCCGATTTCTTCTTGGCTTTCGCGCAATGCAGTCGCCCGCAAATCAATATCCCCAGCATCCATACGACCACCTGGGAAGCTAATTTGGCCAGCATGGTCATGTAAATGGTCGGTGCGCTGGGTTAGCAAAATGGATAAGCCTTCTGGCTTTTTCAAAACCGGCACCAATACTGCCGCATCGGTTGTCATGCCTTTAGCCGATCGGGCGCTAATAATGTCCGCAGCCAAGGCATAGCGATTTTCATCGGTGATTTCAGGGGACCACTCTAGCGTTTGCAAAAAACGGTTACGCAAGGCATCGACTAACAAGGCGCTCTCCGCAATGCGCGGATCCGCATCACAACAACGCTCAATGGGCACGATCTTAGGATCAAAGCGGGATGGGGATGCAATGGCGGAGGGCATGGTTTATTTTAGGCGATCGAGCAGGGTAATGCGCTTAAGAAAAAAGGCGACCAAGGCCGCCTTTTCTTCAATGCAGAAAACTACTTACTCTGCAGCCGCCTGAACGCTAGGCTTAACGCGCGCTTGCAACTTTTCTTTAATACGCGCTGACTTGCCTGAACGATCACGCAAGTAGTAGAGTTTGGCGCGACGTACATCACCGCGACGCTTCACCTCAATACTGGCAATTAATGGTGAGTAAGTTTGGAAGGTACGCTCTACGCCCTCACCAGAAGAAATCTTACGCACGATGAAACTGGAATTCAATCCGCGATTGCGTTTGGCAATCACAACACCTTCGAATGCCTGGGTCCGCTTGCGTGTGCCTTCAACGACATTCACACCCACAATCACGGTATCGCCAGGAGCAAAACTTGGAATCGTTTTGTTGGCGGTGAGACGAGCAATTTCTTCTTGCTCAATTTTTTCAATCAAATTCATTTTTTATCCTTAAACATCATGTCAGCGTTTATCCCGTTGCCAAGGCAATCGGACCAGACAGAGGATGCAGTTATTTCATTTTGTTTAGTTCAGAAGTATTTTTTATTTCAACAACAATAAAAAACGTTCATCTTCTTTACTAAGCAACCCATTCTTGCGCGCATCCTCAATGAGGTCTGGGCGCAATCTTGATGTCAGCTTTAACGACTCTTGCCGACGCCAATCC
>JAIXPY010000153.1 GCA_027486025.1 Burkholderiaceae bacterium | reverse complement strand
GCGTCAATATTGCCTTGGGTCGCCGTTCCCACCAAGAGTTGGCGATTCGCTTGAAAATTCTGCTGGATGAAGAGGGCGGTGATGAGCAGATGCGTTTGGGTTCCGGTGACTGGGCAGTTCACCACGAGCCCCATTCACACCAAAAGCAGGCTATTTTGGTGGATGGGCGCGAAGGCATGTCTACCAGCTTTCAGAGCTGTTGCCATCCCATTCCAGGCGATGCCATTATTGGCTATTTGGGTAAGGGCGAAGGCCTGCAGATTCACGTCAACGACTGCCAGACCGCACTGCGCATGCTATCCAAAGACAGTGATAAGTGGGTTGAGGTCGAGTGGAGTAAAGACATTCACCGCGAGTTTGAGGTGAACTTAGCAGTCGATACCCACCAAGGGAAGGGTGTATTGGCTCGGGTTGCAAGTAGCATCACCTCAGCCGATTGCAACATCATGAATGTCTCGATGGAAGATCGCTACAAAGAGGATGCGGTCATTATTCGCTTTACCTTGCAAGTAGCCGATCGCTTGCATCTGTCTAAAGTGATGCGGAGTTTACGCAATAACCCCGACGTGATGCGCGTAGTACGGACCCGCGCTTAGCGGTATTGCACGTCTAAGATCTCAATCTCCGTTGGACCCGTGGGCGTTTGAATGCGTACACAGTCCCCAATCCGGGCTTTAATCAAGGCCTTGGCAATCGGCGATACCCAACTGACATGCCCCTGTTCCAAATCAACCTCATCAACGCCCACAATCGTGATGTTTTCTTCTTTTCCAGGATTGGGGCCGCTAGTAGGGCAATAGGTCACCGTCGCTCCAAAAAAGACCTGATCGGCATCTTGTTCGCCGGATATTCGGGCGGCATTGTCGACTACCACGGCAAACTCCAGGCGCTTATTTAAAAACCGAATCCGCCGATCAATCTCCCGCAAGCGCTTTTTGCCATAGATATAGTCCCCATTTTCAGAGCGATCACCGTTGGAGGCCGCCCAGTGGACAATCTCAACGATTTTGGGGCGCTCCACGTCCAAAAGCGCTAAAAGTTCTGCTCTAAGACGCTCGTGACCAGCCGGCGTGATGTAGTTCTTTTCTTCCATGGCATAATTATGGCTGTTGCGGCTGTAGCTCAGCTGGATAGAGTACTTGGCTACGAACCAAGGGGTCGTGGGTTCAATTCCTGCCAGCCGCACCAACTATAAGGCCTCCCTATCGGGAGGCCTTACCTTTTGTACGATCAAAATAGCCTTTTAAGCTCTGCATAAGCTTCGTTAAATTTGGATTACCAGATCTTTTCAGACGATTTTGGGTGTTGAAGGGGGGGGTAGGCCTTCCCCCGAGGGCGCTAGGTGGAAAAAAAGAGAGGGTGGCAGCACTTCCCTTACCGAAGCCAATGAAGTGCTTGTGACGACCTGCACCGGTTTTCTGCGATCATTTTTCTCGTAGTGCAGGAGCTATTTCTCAAGAAAAGACGAAAAAGTTATTTTTTAAAAAAACTAATGCCTCGGTATCTGTAGGGTAAATTCGCAACCTCCATCAGCTTGGTTTTGAACACTTAAGTTGCCCTTAAAAACTTCAGTCGCTATCTGCCGGCTAACGTAAAGGCCCAAGCCCGTCCCTCCTTTGCTGCGACTGGTTGTGAAAAAGGGGGTAAATAGATTGGGTAATACATGCACCGGAATGCCATTACCGTTATCATTTATTTTCAACGTAACGAATTCAGAAGTTTGATTGCCTGTAATTTGGATTTGGCAATTCTCTAGCCCATCAAAAGCATGAATAGTGGCATTGAGTACTAAATTTGTAATGAGCTGCCCTAGCGAGCCTACATTGATCCGCAACGAAATGCTTGGATCAATGTCTACTGATAATCGGCAACGTGCTTTTTTTAATACCGGTAATATGGACTGCTCAATCGACTGAATATAAGTGCGTAGATTAATTTCCTTTTTTTCGTCTAAGGATCGATCGGTCGCAATGTCTTTAAAGCCCCTAACCAAATCACTTGCACGCCTAAGGTTATCAAAGATCAGTTGGAATGCAATTTCTTCATCCTCAAGGAATTCAGTCAGCTCTGTATCTTTTAGTTTCGCAATATTTTGTCGCATGGTCACCGCGGTCTGGCTTACGTGCGTTGTTGCTGTCAGCGCGATGCCAATCGGATTATTAATTTCATGAGCGAGGACTGCAACCAAAATTCCTAAGGACTTTAGGCGCTGATTTTCTTGTATTTCTTGCAGTAGAGCTTCACGCTCTGCGCTTGCTTTTTTAAGGTCGCTGATGTCATTTTGAAAGATAACATAGTACCTAGGGGTTAAATCCTCAATGACGACAGGAAAAATACTGAGGCGATTCCAAAAAACTTCTCCATTTTGGCGCTGATCTATAAATTCAACTGTGCATGCTGATTTATTTTCGATGGCTAAATTAATTTGATTCATCGCATCAGGGTCGGCAATGCCATCCTGAAAAATCCGGCATTTAGTCCCAATTGTCTGCTCGGCTGTATATCCAGTAACTTTTGTAAAAGCAGGGTTAACGTAAATTAAGGGCATACCAGGACTCTTTAAGTCCGCAATCGATATCCCAAAGGAGGACTTATCAATAACAGCGCCAAGCAATTTCAAATTATCGATTTTTTGGATTAATTCATCCCTGGCTAGCTGAAGCGACTGCGTCCGGTCCTGAACGCGTTTTTCTAAGTCGGCATTGAGCAGATGTAAATCATTTATGCGTCTGGCGATTTCGGCCGACATGGATTGAAATGCATTTTGGAGTAGGCCAATTTCATCATTTCGCGTAGTAAATTGATGGGTCTTAAAATCGCCCTGCGAAATGCCCTTTGCAATAACCGCAAGCTCTGAAATAGGTCTAGTGATGTAACGGCTAATCAATAAGGCTAAAAGATAAAAAATAAGTAAAGACGTGATCCCAATGAGGCCTGTGTAAATAAGAATACTGGATCGTGTTTCAACTAGCCTTATTCTTGAAATGGCTACATTTGCTTTGCCGAGGGTTATTCCATCTGCGCGAATAGGAAATTCAATGACATAAGGTGAGATATCCCTCTTATTTTTTGAGTTTGAGGCAAGCGGCTCTTTTGCAACCAAGTTACCGTTGCCGTCCTTAATGGTAATTTCTTCAATGTTGTCGGAGGTAACTAGCTCCTTTAGGATGGCGATTACGCTGGCGTAGTCGCGCTGAATTAACGGGGTAACTAAAGCCGAATTCAGTACTGGTTGGATTTGTTCTGATTGATAAACAATATCCTTTTGCATTGACTCGGTTGCGAACTTGACTGCCAATAGGGCGGTTGCTCCAGTGATAAGCAGCTGAATCGTAAGCCACAGGAAAATGAGTTTCTTTCGAAAACTCCACGAATTGAACATCGTTACTTGGCCTGAGTCAGCCCTTGGCGCGTTACCGCTACAAATGAATCTAAAAATTTAAGCTGTTCACTCGTCGGTGGATTGAGTCCAGTAAAGCCGGTTAATGTGAAAAATTGCTTGGCTTGGTCTGATTTTGGAAAGTCCAAAATTAAGGACTTCATTTTTTGCTTCTCGCTGCCAGCCACATTGGTGTTCACCATAATAAAAAACCCAGGCAGCTTAACAAAGGTATTAACCGGACTTAAGATCTTTTTTAATTCAGCATCTTTTGCATTAAATTCACCTTGACTCATTATCGCAAAGGCCGCATCACCCGTCTTTAAGCTGATGCCAAGGCTATCGTCGTTGGCGATACGCAGAATTTCATAGTCTTTGCCACTGATAAATCCCTGCGAACTCAGCCAATTGATGCTGGCTAGAGCTACTAGTGATTGAGGGTTCGCAACTGCCAATTTTTTTCCGCGCAAGAGCTCCAGGTTATTTTGCCTACCTGCCAACCCAACTAATAGCCCTGGAATGCCTGGTTCAAGTACCGCAATTGCTTCCCAGTTGCCGTCCACTTGCGACACTCGGGCTAGATTTGGAGCGGTCACCATGATTTGAAATTCATTGGCGAGGGCGCGTTGATAAAAATTAGGAAAGTTTGTGCCGGTGGTGATGGCGACTTTTCGCCCAAGATTTTTTTCAAAATACTCCGCCATCGGTTGATAGTTGGTATTGATAATCCGGGCGCTCACATTGGGGACAACGCCAATGATGATCTCCGAGTTTGCTGACTGTCCAAATACGGATAACGAACAAAAAGCAAATGCCAAAGGCAGAAGTAGCTTACGCATCACATGATTCCTTAAAAATGAATGTTGATTAATTGCTTTGATCGGGATTTTGTTCGAAGATGGCTCCAAAGCGGTCTTTGTTTTGAACGAGGATGTTGCAGGAACAGGTCTCTTGGAATTGGGTGATGAGCGCAATGCCTTCTGGACTCTCTAGCAAGGGATCGAGCAGGATGACATTGGGTTCAAGCTGCTTGGCAAGTTGTAAGCCTTTTTTGTATGAAGACGTCGTGCCGCAGACCGTGATGTGTGGATCAGTACTCAGCAAATGTTCGAGTCCCAGTAAGCAGATCGGGTGAGGGTCGATGAGTAAGACAGTTATCGCAGCAGAAGAGTTGGAAACGCCTTTAGGCATAGGGTTAGTCGTTTTTTATACGTTGTAATGTGAATGCATTCATTTTGCACCAGTTTAAGCAAAAGGATTGTGATTTGAGAAAGTAAAGCGTGGAACTCGTTAATCAGACCTTCTATTTTATTTTTGGCAGCCTCGTGCTGGTCATTGGCATTGGCGCGTATCGGCAATACCGTTTACAAAACAGTAAGGGCCATGCCTTTTTTTGGCTCTTAACACTTGGCCTGATGGTGGTCTCCAGTTTTAGTTTTGGTTTAGCAGCCGTATTTCCAGGTTGGCTGCTGGCATTAGCAAATACTGCCTCCGTATTTTCACTGCTTGCGCTTGCGCTGTTGTTTCGTTCGTGGAATCACCCGCAAGAACAGGCGATACGTCCCATAACGACTTATGCATTTTGGCTTGGCTTTGGCGTATTTCTACTTGCGTTTTCCTTCCTCAGGACGGTGCTTTCATTTGAAGATCGTATCACTTGGATCGCTGGAACGTATGGTGTGATTCTCATTTGGGCGCTGCTGGAATTACGTCAGCTCTATAAAAAAGAGCGATCCTTTCATTTGCTATTTCTCCAATTTATTCTCGTTGTTGAATTAGTACTGATTTTTTATCGCTTGTATATAGCTGCCTCAACTGACATCAGTGCAGCCAACTTGTTTACAGAGAAACCCGAGACGGCCGTAATACGTATCGTATTCACCTCACTATCGCTGTTGATTTATATCGCGATCGGTAACTTTCTTTATGAGCGGCTGTGGCGCAGAGAGGAAAAGAAAGCCAGCGATACCGAAACCATCATGCTGTCGAGCTTAAACTCGTTAGCCCTCGCGCGGGATAACGAAACGGGCAATCACATTATTCGTACCCAAAAATATGTGCGTTTGTTGGCTGAACGTCTAAAGCAAATGGGTCATTACACGACTATCTTAAGTAAAGCTAAGATTGATCGCTTGTATCGTGCTGCCCCTTTGCATGATATCGGCAAGATCGGTATTCCGGATTACATTTTGTATAAATCAGGGCCTCTAACAAAAGAAGAATGGGGGGTGATGAAGACCCACACTAATATTGGTGAATTTGTTTTGTCTTCGGCTAAACCCCAGTTAGGTGATGTGAATCACAGTATGGTGGTTGAAGTGGCCATCGAGATCGCTGCAGCGCATCACGAGCAGTGGGATGGCGGTGGTTACCCGCACGGTCTGAAAGGGCATGACATTCCTCTTGCAGCCCGAATCATGTCCTTAGCCGATATGTACGATGCCCTGATCAGTGAGCGGGTGTACAAGCGGGAGTGGACCCATCAAGAGGCGGAAGAGGAAATTACCCGCCGCAGCGGCACGCAATTCGATCCGCTGGTGGTCGACGCATTTAAGGCAGAGGCAAGCCAGTTTGCCGCGATTGCGCAGCAATATAAAGATCACCCAACGGACGAGCACTTTCCAAAGTTTGATGGTCAATCAAGCGAACAAAAGCTGCAACGGGCAGAAGATAAGTTCATTTTCTTATTTGAACACTCACCCATTGGAATGGCGATGGTGGACTATGTCACCGGCGAGTTTATTGAGGTAAATCCTACGCTGCTGGCCTACACCGGTTACACCAAAGCGGAGTTTTTAAAACTTTCTTTTTGGGACATAACGCCGATTGAGTATGAGGCGCAAGAAAAGCAGCAACTCGAGGATTTACGCCATTCTGGTTACTTTGGCCCGAATGAAAAAGAGTACATCCGTAAAGACGGTAGTCGCTTTCCGATTTCGATTCGTGGTTTTTCGCTGGATAACGTCGATGGCCGTAAAGTGGTGTGGGGCATTATTGAGGATATTACGCCGATTAAAAAGGCTAAGCAGCAAGAGGATTCGCGCAATGCTGTACTTGAGATGCTTGCAAAAAATGCACCAACTGAACTCGTTTTTGAGCGCGTGGTACTGGACGTCGAGCGCATGTATCCAGACACGATCTGCAGTCTTCTACTGATTAATGAAGCGGGTAATGGCTTTCAGATTGGATCTGCACCGCACATTCCGGATTGCCTGAATGCAGCAGTAGCGCACCTTAAAATTGGTGTTGGCGCTGGTACATGTGGCGAGGCTGCGGCAACGGGGAGCATAGTTGTGGCTGAGGATCTGAAAACCCACCCTAATTGGGCTATTTACCAAGATTTAGTCGATCAATCGGGATTTTTATCCTGCTGGTCTCAGCCTATTCTTTCATCTACCGGGAAGGTGCTAGGTACCTTTGCGAGTTACCGCAAAAAGCGGTATGTGCCCGATGAGGAGCATATTAAAGCCATTGAGGACGCAGCGAATTTAGTCAGTATTGTGATCGAACGAAAAGCGCTTGAAGCACAAGTGCAGCAATTGGCATTTTATGACTCCCTCACGATGTTGCCCAACCGCTATCTTTTTATGGATCGACTGCAGATTGCGATGATTGCCAGTAAGCGTAGCGGACGATATGGCGCCCTCATTTTTGTTGATTTAGATTCATTGAAAGAGCTCAATGATGAATTTGGGCATCACTATGGTGATTTATTGCTAACGGAGACGGCCAAGCGCTTGCGGGATTCGGTGCGCGAGGTGGATACCGTGGCCCGTTATGGCGGTGATGAGTTTATGGTGATCATGAGTGACCTTGGGGTGGATCGTGCTTTGGCGCTCGAGCAAGCCAAGCTGCTTGCAGAAAAATTGCTGACTGCACTAGCGATTCCATACTCCTTCCCAAGCCAGGTAGGTGACCCCAATAGCGCCTTAATGGAATACCTGGCTACCGCCAGTATTGGTTGTAAGCTCTTTTTGGATGAGCGCGAAAGCATACAGGACCTCGTTAAGCAAAGTGATCAATCGATGTATCGTGCGAAAAAAGCCGGCGGTAACCGGGTGGATATGGCGGATCAGGCTTGACACCCTAAGCTTATTTCGCCCAATCAGGGCTTTGCTGAGCTATTCGTCTAATTCTGGTATCGCAAAATCCCTTATAGTGAGGCATGGTTTCAATCGCACCCACCAATGCCGCATTTGACTGGAAGGTCTTGGACGGCACGCAGGCGCAATTAGTGCTGCGGGGCAGGATTGATGTTTATGCCTTGGGTGAAGACTGGACCACCGTTCGCCAGAATCAGGATGCCTGGCTTGGGCAGTCGCCCGGCCAAAAGGCGCTCAGCATCGACGCATCCCAAGTCGAATACCTGGATGGTGCTGGCGTCGCATTTTTGATTGACTTGCATAGGACCCAAGAAAAGCAGGGAGGGGCATTTACCTTGACCGGTCTGGACAAGCGCTATTTGCCCTTGCTACAGCAATTTGATCCGATCGGTAAGTTATTTCCAGTCGCAGCACCCAAACCGAAAGAGGGCTTTGTGGTCTCGGTGGGTCGTGCGAGCAGCATCTTCTTGCAAGATGTCGCCTCCATCATTACTTTTGCTGGCCATGTGACTGCTGATTTAGTATGGGCTTTATTGCATCCTCGTCAAGTGCGCTGGGGTGATTTTGTCAATGCCGCGTTTCAGGCGGGCGTCGCTGCTTTGCCGATTGTCGGTTTGGTTGCTTTTCTGATTGGTGTAATTTTGTCATTTCAATCCGCCATTGGCATGCAGAAGTTTGGCGCGATTACGTTTGTAGGTCCGATTGTTGCTTTGGGGATCTTTCGAGAGCTGGGGCCACTCATTACCGCCATTTTGTTGGCAGGGCGATCTTCTGCCGCATTTGCCGCTGAAATTGGCACCATGACGGTCAATAGCGAAGTCGATGCTTTGGTGACCGGAGGCCTCAGCCCAGTCCGCTTCTTGGTGGTACCACGCGTGCTTGCGGGTATCTTGGTGGCGCCGATCTTGACGCTCTATGCCGATATCGTCAGCGTCTTTGCTTCTTCACTCACGATGATGGCTTACGGCGTGCCTCTGGTTAATTTCTACGATGGGGTATTAAATACCGTAGATCTAGAAGATGTGTTCTCGGGCCTCACGAAGTCGGTGTTATTCGGCATTGTGATTGCGGCGGTAGGTTGTATGCGCGGTATGCAAACCGGCACGGGCGCGGCGGCAGTGGGTATTTCAGCAACGCGTGCCGTGGTGAGCAGTATTGTCATGATTGTCTTGGTGGACGGTGTGTTTGCCTATATCTCTTATAAGACGGATTTCTGATGGCGGCGATTGACGTGCGTAATCTTTCGGTTGGCTATGGGCAGAATGTCCTACTGCAAAACCTCAATTTTTCGGTGAACGAAGGCGAGATCTTTGTAATTTTGGGCGGCTCAGGTTGCGGTAAGTCCAGCCTATTGAAAAACCTCTTTGGTTTATATGAGCCACTTGCGGGCAGCGTACTGATTGAAGGCCAAGACATTACCGATGCGCATGGCGAAGATCGCCAAAAGATCATGACGCACTTTGGGGTAATGTACCAGCAGGGGGCTTTGTTTGGCTCCATGAATTTACTCGAAAACGTCACGCTGTTTATGGAGGAGTACACCACCTTAGAGCGCGAGCAAATGAATTTATTGGCGCGCTGCAAGCTGGATTTGGTTGGGCTATTGCCCTACGAGCAGTACATGCCCAGTGAGATCAGTGGTGGCATGCAAAAGCGCGCTGCCATTGCCCGGGCGATGGCATTGGATCCGAAGATTCTGTTTTTGGATGAGCCCTCTGCCGGCCTGGATCCGATCACTTCAGCAGACCTGGATCGCACCATACTGGATTTATCGCAAAACCTCGGCATTACCTTTGTTATCGTGTCACATGAGCTGGCCAGCATTTACTCGATTGCCAATCGGGTCATTATGTTAGATAAGGCCAGCAAAGGCATCATTGCAGAAGGCGATCCAAAAGTGTTACGGGATCAAAGCCCTGATCCACGTGTGTATCAATTCTTTAATCGCATCATGAGCAAGGAAGTAGCATGAGCAACTCCAACCCCAATTATTTTCGTCTTGGCCTCTTTGTGCTGGCCGCCATCGGCGCACTGATTGCCCTTATTCTGGTTTTTGGATCGGGGCAAATCTTTCAGAAAACGTTTGAAGTCGAAACCTACATTAAGCAATCGGTTACTGGTTTGGACAATGGCGCTTCGGTTCGGTTCAGGGGGGTGAAAGTCGGGCAGGTGATCTCTGTCGGCTTGACTGGCGATATCTACGAAAAAAATGTGCCGCTGACGGAACGTAAATCATACGTTATCGTGCGGATGCTAATTAATGGCGACCCAAAACAGTTATTGGGTGATGTGAATGGCTTTGTCACTACTCATTTGCGCGCCAAGGTCAGGACCATGGGTATTACTGGCGTGAATTACATTGAGCTTGATTACGAAGGGCGCAATACCGATTATCCTGCGCTCACTTATGCGTGGAAGCCGGAATACCCCGTCATTCCATCCTTGCCCAGTCCAGCGGATGAAATCTTCTCCGGCTTACAAAAAGTAGTCAGTAATTTAAGTGCATTGAATTTAACTGAAACCCAACAAAAATTTGATTCGCTAGTTAACAATCTCAATACCGTATTAGCCGGGAGCGGTAAAGGTAATCAAGGGATAGCTCAGTCGGTGCAGGAGCTCAATACCTTACTTGCCAAAATGAATGGCGTGACGAGTAATGCCGAGCTGGAGCTGCTCACCCAAGAGTTAGTGGCCAGTTCAGTGGTGTTGCGGCAAATGCTGAGCAGCGCCCAAGGTGACACTGCAGTCACCATCGAAAATCTCAAGCAAGCCAGCGAGCAGCTCAATGATTTAATGCGGATTGCTAGCCGATCACCATCTTCTTTAATTTGGGGTGAGCCGCCTGCGCGCATTCAACTGCCAACGAATACTGGCACGACTGGAGTACAAAAATGAGCCAACTCACTATGAATCCATTGCATGGCAACATCACTTTGTTGCTTAAGCGCATTGTCAGCGTATCTTTGCTGACGGTGATTGCATTTGCCTTACTGGCTTGTGCACCTACGCGTCCCTCAATTGATACAGCGAATTGGCTAGTCGCGCCAGAACGCATTGGCGCCCCGCGCACGATGCAATCGCCCCTGTGGTTAAAGATGGGGTCTTTCTCGGTCACGGCACCATTTGATACCAAGTCCTTGGTTTATCGCCTGGGCGATCAGCAATATGAAAAAGACTTTTACAACGCCTATATTGCGTCGCCAAGCAGCATGTTCTCCAATGCAACACGGCAGTGGCTTGATCAATCCGGCATCTTTCGGCTTACGGTGGCGCAGGGCACTAGTTTTTTCCCGTTTTACACATTGCAGGCAACCATTGATGAGCTCTATGGCGATTACCGCGGAAAGCCCGAGGCGGTGGTGTCTGTGCAATTCTTTTTGACGGTGACCAACCCCAATCTGCCCACCCCATTAATTACGGCGAAGCGCTATACGCAGCGCGTAGCATTGGCCAATAACCAGCCGCAAACCTTGGTATTGGGCCAGCAACGTGCGCTCGCCGAGATCTTGCAGCAGTTGGAGGCCGATCTCTTTGCGGCATCTGCCAATTTACCCAAGCCCATCCTTCGCCGATAAAGTACGTTAGCCGTCATCAAAGTAGGCCAAGCACTTTTAGGCTACAGTGCTGGATATACATTGACATTGCGTTGAGGGAAAAATAATGGACTTAGGCATTAAAGGAAAAACAGCACTGGTTTTGGCGTCCAGCCGTGGATTGGGTCAAGCGATGGCGGTGGCGCTCGCCCGCGAAGGCGTGAATGTGGCAGTGACGGGCCGTAATCCAGAAGGACTGGCACAAACCGTAGCCATGATCGAAGCGGCCGGCGGTAAGGCAATGGCGCTGAATTGGGATCTATCGGATCTGTCGGTCATCGACGCCCACGTTTCCAAAGTGGAAGCTACTTTCGGGTCGATTGATATCTTGATTAATAACACGGGCGGTCCTGCGCCAACCCCAGCAGCAGGCCAAGATCCGCAGGTTTGGGCAAAGGCCTTTAATGACATGGTGCTTTCACTCATTGCCATTACGGATCGCGTATTACCAGGCATGCGTCAGCGTGGCTGGGGCCGCATCATGACGAGCACCACATCAGGCGCAATTGCCCCGATTAAAAACTTGGCGATCTCCAACACACTACGCGCGTCCTTGCTAGCCTGGTCTAAGACCCTAGCTGCTGAAGTGGCGGGCGAGGGTATTACCGTGAACGTCATCATGCCGGGCCGCGTGGCAACCGATCGCTTACGTCAATTGGATGAGGCGCGGGCGAAGCGTGAGAATGTGCCATACGACGCAGTCGTGGCTGCGAGCATTAAGTTAATACCGGCGGGACGCTATGGCGATCCAAAAGAGTATGGCGATACTGCAGCATTCTTAGCGAGCGCCAATGCCTCGTACATCACTGGCTCTGTCATTCGCGTGGATGGCGGACAGATCCAGGGGATTTGAGCGAGTCGTGATTCAGCAGGCGTGGAGGTGGTTTAAGCGAGACCTGCAGTCGCCCGAATTGCTATGGCTGGGGATTGCACTCAGCCTATCGGTTGCAGCACTTTCCAGTGTGGGCTTTTTAGCGGACCGCATGCAGCGGGCATTTGAGTTTGATGCACGCCAGTTGCTAGCAGCAGATTTACTGATTGCTGCCGATCAGCCGATTCCAGCCCGATTTATAGAAGCAGCCAAAGACCGCACGCTATCGATTGCCCAAACGGTCGTTTTTCCGAGTATGGCAACGGCAGGTGAGCGGGGTAAGTTATCGTCACTCAAATCAGTCGGTAGCGACTACCCCTTGCGCGGCGAGTTGCAAATCAGCCGCAGTACAAACCCGCTGGACAAAGAGAAAGTGAATAGCAGTAAGGGCCCGGCGCCCGGCAATGCCTGGGTCGACCCCGCCTTGCTGGAAGTATTGCAAGCCAAGATTGGCGACACCCTTGCATTAGGGCAGGCGCGCTTACGCATTGATGCTGTCCTGCTACGCGAACTCGATCGCGGCGCTGCATTTATGAACTTTGCCCCGCGGGTCATGATCTCGCTAGACGACTTGCCCAAGACCGAGTTGCTTGGCCTCGGGAGTCGCGTGACCTACCGTTTGTTAATTGCTGGGTCTAATGCCGCGGTGGCGGATTATCAAAATTGGGTTGTAAATGCGATGGAGGCTGATCAATTGCGCGGCATGCGGATTGAAACCCTAGAGACGGGTCAGCCGGTGATGCGCAAAACGCTCGATCGGGCCGAACGGTTTTTATCCTTGATTGCACTTTTAACGGCGATGGTCTCTGCAGTGGCAATTGCCTTGGCTGCGCGCCGTTACGTAGTGCGACAGGCGAATGTGTGCGCGGTCATGAAATGCCTTGGCGCAACCCAAGGTACGATTCTGCGCCAGCAACTCAAGACACTGGCCCTCTTGGGTTTATTGGCGGCCGCATTCGGAATAGCGGTAGGTTGGCTGATTCAGTATGGGCTGATGTGGTTCTTGGGTAATTTATTGTTGGCTGATTTGCCTCCACCATCCCTGTGGCCTGTTCTGTGGAGTGCGCTGCTCTCTTGGTTTTTGTTACTGGGTTTTGCAGGACCGCCTTTGCTGACCTTAGTACAAGTATCGCCGGTACGCTTAGTTCGCCGTGAGCTGAGCGGCGTGCCCGTTGCGGCCCGCTGGGTTGCCTTATTGGGGCTTCTGAGTTTTGCTGTCTTACTGCTGTGGGCGGCGCGCGACTGGAAGTTAGCGAGTTGGGTTGGCTTGAGTTTTGGTGGTGCGGTTGCCGTGTTTGCATTGCTGTCCTGGATTGTTCTGAAACTATTAGCCCGCTCTTCTGTGAGCGGGATGCTCAGCCGACTTGGATTTGCGGGGCGCTTTGCTTTGCGCTCGCAAGCGCGCAGTCCCGCCTTTGCCGTGATGCAAATCACGGCTCTAGCCATTGCCTTAATGGCGCTCCTTATCATCTTGCTCTTGCGACAGGATTTACTCAAAACCTGGCAAGGCAATGTGCCGGTCGATGCGCCGAATCGTTTTGTGATTAATATCCAGAGCGATCAACGCGATGCCTTAACGCAAGATCTTGTAACAGCAGGCCTGGGCAAGCCCGATTTATATCCAATGGTGCGTGGTCGTTTAGTTGAGATTAATAATCGGCCGGTGATGCCAAGTGATTACAGCAAAGACAATGCCCGCCGTTTAGTGGATCGCGAATTTAATTTGTCGTACACCATGGATTTACCAGATGGCAATCAAGTGGTTGCTGGTAACTGGTTTATACAAGATAAGCCCCAAATCTCCGTCGAGACTGGAATTGCTAAAACCCTCGGATTAAAACTAGGCGATCGATTGGCATTTGAGATTGCTGGCGAGACCGTTAGCGCTGAAATTACCTCCTTGCGTACATTGGAGTGGGGCTCGATGCGTGTGAATTTCTTTGTGATCATGCCGCCAGTGCTTTTGCAAGATTTGCCGCAATCGTGGATTACCGCGTACTACCAGCCGCCTAATATCGAGGTATTGGACTTCCGCTTAACCCAACGTTATCCCAACATTACCGTAGTGGATGTGGCCAATTCCTTGCAACAAATCCAAGATGTCTTGAATCGCTTAGGTGCCGCTTTAGGCCTCTTGTTTACTTTTACGATTGCCGCAGCAATCTTGGTGTTGTTTGCGGCGATTTCAGCAACGCAAGATGAGCGCTTTCGGGATGCCGCACTCCTCAAAGCAGTTGGGGCTTCGAGTCCCGTATTGGCTGCGATTGCCAGCATTGAATTGGCAATCGTCGGCGGCTTAGCCGGCCTCTTGGGTGGGTTTGCGGCCGCTTTAGCAGCATGGGCATTGGGGCATTTCGTACTTGAAATTGAATTCAACTCCTTTGCATCGTCGATTGCGATGGGGGTTGCATTTGGACTTGTCGCTTGCGCCATTGCGGGCTATCAATTCCAGCGCAAGATCCAGCGGGCCACCGCAATGGATTGTTTACGCGAAGCGTAGACCTACTTTAAGAGAATCGTACGAAACCGGTTTACTTTTGCTTCTCTATCTTCGGCAGGGTAATTAATTTGGTTTTACCGAGTCGATCAGGAATCGTTTGGCGATGACGGGGATCCAAGTAAATGGTGAGCGGCCAAAGAAAGAGGGAGACCGCAAACAGCAGACCAATGATTCCCCACTTTTGCAGTTCTGTGCTAGCCTGAATCAAGATGCAAGGCACAAGCCACAGGGAGCCATAGACGTAGCGCCAAAATGCTTGCCTGCGGGTGAGGCGCGCACCCGAAGTGGAAACCAGTTTGACCCGCCAGGTTTGCATGGCCAAGGTTTGTCCGGTGCGAGTCCAATACCAAACAAAGTAAAAAGCCAGCACGCCATACAAGTAGAAAAAAGTTAACCAGCTGGGCAGGGATATTCCAAAAACAATACCCAGTACGAGGTTGGGTAGTAAGAAGAGCAGCGCAATCACGCCTAGCAAAATGAGCTGCTCATACAGTAAGCAGAAGACCCGCTTCCAAAAGCCAGGTGGGGGCAATGCAGTCAGCGGAGTGTCAACGGAACTGCTAGTGCCGTTCACAGGGGCTTGGCTCATGCGCCATCATCTTTATTGGGCGCAGCTGCCGGCGTTACGGTAGGCGCTGGGTTGGGGCGATTTTGTAACGTGGGTGAGCTTGCCGCAGTCGGCTTTTTCTTATTGTCTTCTTTGGCCGCTAATTTTTTCTTATCTTCTGGGCTGAGCTGTTGGTATGCCTGCCATGCCGAGGCTTTTTCCTCGGCTGGGAAGCGCAAGCTACTGAGGTAATTGTCGCGGGCGATGCGGCGATCTTTTTGCGAGAGCTTAGACCACTCATTCATGCGCGATTGCAAGCGCTCCTGATCCGCGCGCTTCATTTTTGGGTAGAGGTTCGCAACCTGAATCCATTTTTGCCGGCGCTCTTTAGAAAGGTAGCTCCAGTCTTCTTCGAGTGGCGCCAAGATCTTTTGTTGTACTGCGCTTAGGTCATCCCAATTGCCGCTGTGTTTTGGGGCGCTGGCTGCGGCTGGTTGCTTGGTTTGGGCCGCTGCTTGATTTACGGGGCCAATCGCCAGTAGGCTAAACGCCAGTAGAAACGCACCCAGACTCCAGCCGGATGCACGCCGCTTTGCAGTACGTGCAGATGGACTGTGCAGGAATGGCGTGGAGGGCATGGTGTTGTGTTTCTTACCTCAGTTAGGATGGATCGACTGCAACATCAGCCTTTTCGGAGCTGCTTGCTTCCAGCTCGCGCTTGGCATTGCTACTGAGTTTTAAGAATGCCAGAAAACCGCTATCCATATAGGCGTCAGGCGGAACATCATCGGACAGTAGAGCAATATCAACTGCGGCAATGTCGTTGATGCGTGCATCTTGCTGCCACTCAGAAATCGCCAATAAACCCAAGGCTAGGACGATAAACGGCGCAAACCAGCTCAATCGAGTCCAAGGGGAGGAGGGCTGACTGCCATTACTGCCCTGATTAAAGGCCAGCTCTGGGCGCAATACGCGCTCCAATTGTGGGATGAATTCTTGCTTGCGCGCTGCCATGGCGGAAAGGCGGGCGTGATACAGGCGATCAGTAATGCGGCTAGGCAATTGCGCTGTTGAACCGTCGAGGTATTCGCGCACGGCGCTGCCAATCCGATCTATTTCAAATTGGGGGTCTTGGTCGCGGTTCATAATGAAATTCCTTTTATTTTCAATGCATTAGCTAATGTTTGTGTTGCTCTGGAACAATGGGTTTTGACACTTCCTTCGCTGCACCCCATGATTTGGGCGGTTTCTGCAATGCTTAGCTCATCCCAATAACGCATCAAGAAGGCTTCTCGTTGACGTGCTGGTAATTTTGCTATTTCAGCCTCTAGACTACGCAAAAGCTGGCTTTGTTCCAACTTTTGGGCACCATCATGGTGAATTTGGCTGTCATCGGCCGCTTGGAGATGCTCTAAGGGGTCGTAATCATCGGACTCATCCGATTTCTTACCCATATTGGAGAAAAGGGTAACCCAGGCATTACGCACCTTTTGGCGCCGAAACCAGTCGTGGATGCGGTTTTGGAGGATACGGGTAAAGAGCAAGGGCAGTTCTGCGCTGGGTTTATCCCCATATTTTTCGGCCAGCTTGATCATGGCGTCCTGAACGATGTCCAACGCCGCGTCCTCATCCCGCACAGCGTAAACAGCCTGTTTGAATGCGCGTTTTTCAACGCTACTGAGAAAATCAGCGAGTTCGGGGGCAGATGCCATGCAAAAACGGGAAGGCCTTGTGTAGGAAGAATGCCTCCATTTTAGGGTATTGCTTTACAATTCAAGGTTCTCCGATTAGAGAGCCGTCCAAGAAGCGGTTTTTTATTCAGTTCAAGCGCCGTTCGAACTCGGGCCACAAGCACGGGACAGAGCAGCCTAAACAATTTTTTGCCGAAAATTGCAAAGGACCTTACCAATGAATACTAGCAGCGCCGAATTTTTAGCCTCCAAGGCCGAATCCACCGCAATCCCTACTAAAACCGGACCTGAAATGATTGGTGCCGAGATGCT
>JAIXPY010000037.1 GCA_027486025.1 Burkholderiaceae bacterium | reverse complement strand
CTGCTATTGCGCGCAGGCTCGCTTGCAGCCCCAATGGAAATCATTGAAGAGCGCACCATTGGCCCAAGCCTAGGCGCTGAGAATATTGAGAAAGGCTTTACCTCGCTAATCTTTGGCTTTATTGCAATCGCGATTTTCATGATCGTGTACTACATGCTGTTTGGATTTTTCTCGGTCACCGCGTTGGCGGTCAACATTGTGCTGCTGATTTCGCTTCTGTCCATGCTGCAGGCGACCTTAAGTTTGCCTGGCATTGCAGCGATGGCCTTAGCACTCGGTATGGCAATTGATTCAAACGTACTAATTAATGAGCGCATTCGGGAAGAGCTGCGCAATGGCGTTGCCCCTAGCACTGCCATTTCGATTGGCTTTGATAAGGCCTGGGCGACTATCTTAGATTCAAACATCACGACCTTGATTGCTGGCTTAGCATTGCTGGCTTTTGGCTCTGGGCCAATCAAAGGCTTTGCAGTGGTCCATTGCTTGGGTATTTTGACCTCGATGTTCTCGGCAGTATTTTTCTCGCGCGGTGTGGTAAATCTCTGGTACGGCAGAAAGAAGAAGTTGCAGAAAATTTCAATTGGCCAAATCTGGCGCGCAAAGGAGTAATAAGCCATGGAATTTTTCCGCATCAAAAAAGATATTCCCTTCATGCGCCATGCATTGATGCTCAATGCATTCTCATTCATCTCTTTCTTGGCCGCTGTCTTTTTCCTCTGGCATAACGGCTTACACCTCTCGATTGAGTTCACTGGTGGTACGGTCATGGAAGTCAGTTATCAGCAGACAGCGCCGCTCGACTCGATTCGTAAGAAGGTAGAAAAGCTCGGCTACACCGATACCCAAATCCAGAACTTTGGCAGCTCACGCGACATTATTATTCGCCTGCCTTTACAGAAAGATGCGGAAGGAAAAAACATCTCCTCAGCAGACCAAAGCTCCGCGGTCATGAAAGCACTGGTTGAAGATGGAACGCAAGCAAAACTCCAGCGCGTCGAGTTTGTCGGACCTCAAGTCGGTAAAGAATTGGCAATTGATGGTTTGAAGGCCCTTGCCTTCGTGGTCATTGGCATCATGATTTACCTCTCCTTCCGCTTTGAGTGGAAGTTTGCGATTGCCGGCATTATTGCTAACTTACACGATGTGGTCATCATCCTCGGCTTTTTTGCCTTTTTCCAATGGGAATTCTCACTCTCGGTCTTAGCTGCGGTCTTGGCAGTTCTGGGTTACTCGGTAAACGAGTCGGTGGTTATTTTTGACCGAATCCGTGAAAACTTCCGCAAGTACCGAAAGATGACTACCCCTGAGGTAATTGATAATGCGATTACCAGCACCATCAGCCGTACCGTCATCACCCACGGCAGTACCCAGATGATGGTGTTGGCGATGTTGCTGTTTGGTGGTCCTACCCTCTTTTACTTTGCGCTGGCCCTGACCATCGGTATTTTGTTTGGTATTTACTCGTCGGTATTCGTGGCGGCTGCAATTGCGATGTGGCTTGGAATTAAGCGTGAAGACTTAATCAAGAATGATAAAAAGCCAGATGATCCAACGCGCAAAGACGACCCCAACTACGGCGCTACGGTTTAAGCAGTTCGTCCTTTGAGTGCGGCCATGATTCTGGTGGTCGCGCCCCGGTAATCCGCGGCGTACCGCAGGGCCGCTTCCCGCATTGCTTGGCGCTGCTGCTGATGTTGCAGAATTCGACTGATCGCGCCAGCCAATGTCGCTACCAGTGATCCATTGTTCCCAAGCCGCATTGCTGCGCCACACTCGATGGCATCTTGGCTTGCCTGCTGAAAGTTAAAGGTATTCTCTCCCAGCAAAACAGGACAGCCGGCAGCGCAGGCTTCAATCAAGTTTTGACCGCCGAGTGGCAGCAAACTTCCACCCATCACTACCAGATCAGAGGCGCTGTAATACAAAGGCATCTCACCCATCGAATCGCCAAGCACCACTTCTGTTTTGAGATCGATCCTATTGTGCCAATCCGAAGCATCTAAATCGATTTCAGAGCGCTGCAATACTGTCAACCCTGAACTACGAATGAGCTCAGCCACCTCAGCAAAGCGCTCGGGGTGGCGCGGCACGATGCATAGCAATGGCTGTGGGGTTGATATTGATACTGATGTTAATTCTTCAGCATGCATTTGCAGCATTGCTTGCCACGCCTCTAGAATGATCGCCTCTTCACCTTCACGGGTACTGGCAGCGCAAACCATCAGGCGATTATTTTTATCTAAATAGGCATGCCATGCGAGGCCAGCCTCGACTAAGGCGGGGTTTAACACCACATCAAACTTCAGATTACCAACGACCTCACAATGCGTTACGCCCAGCGCCCGATAACGCCCTGCATCGAGTTCGGTCTGCGCCAAAATACCGGCGAATGCCTGAAACAAAGAACGGCCTGCATTACCAAAGCGAGCAACGCGGCGCGCACTGCGCTCGGATAAACGGGCATTGATTAAAAAGACCGGTAATTTGATTTCGGCAGCACGAAACACGATCGTTGGCCAGGCTTCGGTTTCCATAAACAAACCCAAGCTTGGCTTCGCTGCCTTTAAAAACCGCTCAACCGACCAGCAGAGATCGTATGGCAAATATACTTGCTGCAAACGGCCCTGCGCTATGGCATCAGCAAAAATGGCGGCACCAGTGCGTCGCCCATTGGGCGTCATGCACGTCAGCAAAATGGATTTACCCTGCTGTAAATAAGCGTCAATCAGGGGCTGGGCTGCTCTGGTTTCGCCAACCGATACCGCGTGTATCCAAATGGCTCCCGGCTGAATGCCTTGGCTAAAACCAAAACGCTCGGCAATCGCTTGGCGGTAGCCGGGATCTTTACGCCCCCGCCACCACAGTCGCAGCAGTATGATTGGCAACAAAACATGCCACCCGAGTTGGTAGCAGGCAAACCAGAACCAAGGACGATCCACTGTCGCTTGAGGTAATGCAGGCTCTGGGCTGGCTGGCGTCACTTTTTGAGGCGCTGTGTCAACTCGACTGCTTTGCCTAAATAACTAGATGGCGTCATTTCTAGTAAGCGGGCTTTTGCATCTTCCGGAATCGCCAAGCCCCGAATGAACACCTGCAGATCTGCTTGGTTAATGCCTTTGCCACGGGTCAACTCTTTTAATTGCTCGTAGGGATTTTCGATGCCATAACGGCGCATCACGGTTTGCACTGGCTCGGCCAACACTTCCCAGCACGCATCGAGATCAGCTGCAATCGCTGCCGTATTCACCTCGAGTTTGCCGATGCCGCGCATGGCACTGTCGTAAGCCAAAACGCTATGACCAAATGCAGGGCCCAAATTACGCAAGACGGTAGAGTCGGTTAAGTCACGCTGCCAGCGTGAGAGCGGTAACTTTTCAGCGAGGTGGCGCAAAAGTGCATTGGCAACACCCAGATTGCCTTCGGAGTTTTCAAAATCAATTGGATTGACTTTGTGCGGCATGGTGGACGAACCAATTTCGCCGGCCTTGGTGCGCTGCTTGAAGTAGCCCAAAGAAATGTAGGCCCAAAAGTCGCGGTCCATGTCGAGCATGATGGTGTTGGCGCGTGCTATTGCATCAAACAACTCCGCCATACCGTCGTGTGGCTCAATCTGAATCGTATACGGATTGAACTGCAAGCCAAGGCGCTGCTCCACGACTTCACGCGCAAACTTCTCCCAATCAAAATCGGGGTAAGCCGAAAGGTGTGCGTTGTAGTTGCCAACCGCGCCATTCATTTTGCCCAGCAAAGGTACTGCAGCGATCGCAGCGATCGCGCGCTCTAATCGTTTAGCTATATTGGCAATTTCTTTGCCCAAGGTAGTAGGCGATGCAGGCTGACCGTGCGTGCGCGAGAGCATCGGCACCACGGCATTGGCCAGCGCTAATTCCGTTAAGGCATCGTGGATTTTGCGCAGCTGGGGTAGTAATACCGTATCGCGCGCACCGCGCAGCATCAAGCCATGCGCCGTATTGTTGATGTCTTCCGAAGTACAGGCAAAGTGTATGAACTCGCTTGCCTTGAGTAAGTCAGGACGGCCCGATACTTTCTCTTTTAAGAAATATTCGACCGCTTTCACATCGTGATTGGTTACAGCTTCGATTTCTTTAATGCGCTGCGCATCGGCATCGGTAAAGGCATTCGCTAGGGACAATAAAAAATCGGCATCGGCCTTAGAAATGGCTGGCACATCCGCTAGACCTGCAGACCCGAGAGCCAAGAGCCAATGAATCTCCACAAAGACGCGTTGCTTCATGAATGCAGACTCGGATAACCAGGGTCGCAATGCATCGAGCTTGCTGGCGTAGCGCCCATCGAGTGGGGATAAGGCGTTTAAAGTGCTAATCGGTTGGCTCACGGTCCTGCCTTTGGTGGGGGTAATCAATAAAGTCCTATTTTAAAGCGTTATTGAGTCATCCCCGCCACGGAGCTATACTCCACCGCTATGAAAATAATTGGATCACTTACTAGCCCTTACGCCCGTAAAGTACGGGTTGTCCTAGCCGAAAAGAAGATTGAGGCCGATTTTGTGCCTGAAAACGTCTGGGCTACAGAAACCACCATTGGGCAACACAACCCTCTGGGGAAGATTCCCTGCCTAGTGACGGACGATGGCAGCGCTGTTTTTGATTCACGGGTAATCGTGGAATACGTCGATACCTTGAGCCCGGTTGGGAAATTAATTCCGGCCGACGGACGTGAGCGTGCCGCAGTTAAAACCTGGGAAGCATTAGCGGATGGGATTATGGATGCCGGCATTTTGGCAAGACTAGAAGCAACTTGGCGGCCAGCAGAGCAGCAAAGCCCTGCTTGGATTGAGCGCCAAATGAGCAAAATCGATGCGGCCCTGAAAAGCATGTCGATGGGCCTAGGTGAATCGAATTACTGCCACCACAATCAATTTAGCCTAGCTGATATTTCGGTGGGTTGCGCCTTGGGTTACTTGGACTTTCGCTTTCCATCGCTGGATTGGCGCACACCCTTCCCGAACTTAGAGCGCCTCTACCAAGGGTTAATGCAGCGGCAGTCGTTTAAGGACACAGCCCCACCTGCAGCCTAAGGCTTAAGGGCTCGGGCGCTTATTCTGGGGTCGCAGCAATGATCCCGCCGCCCAAGCAAATATCACCGTCATAGACCACTGCGGACTGACCTGGAGTTACCGCCCACTGCGACGCCTCAAACTGCAGAGCGAATCCAGTAGATGAAATCCCGAGGGTGCAATTGGCATCCATTTGGCGATAGCGTGTTTTTGCTGCATAGGCTCCTGCCAATGGAGCTGAGCCACTAATCCAGCTGCTATCAATTGCATTTAAATGCTGACTGCACAACCACGGATGTTCGTGGCCTTGCGCAACATACAAGGTATTACTCGCCATGTCTTTGCGGGCCACGTACCACGCATCGCCATTACCATCTTGGCTGCCACCAATCCCAATCCCTTTGCGCTGACCGAGGGTAAAAAATGCCAAACCCATGTGTTCACCAACGGTCTTGCCGTCCGGGGTTTTAATCGGGCCTGGGGTAGTGGGCAAGTAGCGATTTAAAAATTCCCGAAACGGCCGCTCGCCAATAAAACAAATGCCCGTCGAATCTTTTTTACGTGCATTTGGTAAACCAATTTGGTCAGCCAACTTACGCACCTCGGTCTTGGCCATTTCACCCAGTGGGAACATCACCTTTGCCAGTTGCTGCTGGCTCAGGCGGTGCAAAAAGTAGCTTTGATCCTTGCTGGCATCAAGTCCCTTCAGCAACTGAACACCCTCCACAGCGTGCTTTGCGCGGGCGTAGTGCCCGGTGGCGATGGCATCTGCGCCCAAGGCCATGGCATGGTCTAAAAACGCTTTAAATTTGATTTCGGCATTACACAAGACATCAGGATTGGGAGTTCGACCGGCGGCGTATTCGCGTAAAAATTCAGCAAAAACGCGCTCTCGGTACTCTGCAGCAAAGTTCACCGCCTCTATGTCAATCCCAATCAAGTCGGCAACTGACACCACATCAAGCCAATCTTGGCGGCTAGAGCAATACTCGCTGTCATCGTCGTCTTCCCAGTTTTTCATAAAAAGTCCAACAACTTCAAAGCCTTGCTGTTTTAAAAGCCAAGCCGT